>NZ_JAUYOJ010000239.1 GCF_030697925.1 Phenylobacterium sp.
CGGCTCACGCCTGTCTGTTCAAGCAAAGGCTCCCATTCCCCCGTGGGTCTTGGAATGACATCGCGCGACGATGACTTGTCATCTCCCGCCTAAGGCCGCGCAGACCACCTATCGGTTCCCGGCCTACTTACGGGGAGCTTCGACCCCACTAGCACACTGTATTTATTGAATTAAGAGACGGCCATCCGCCCTGTGTAGCAGCTGTGTAGGCTTGAGCGGGCACTCCGCGTGTCCACTCAGCACGATCCCCATTTGGGCGCACGCTAAGGAGATGTCGCCTAGGTCGCAATTCACTTGGATCAGCTGAAGTGAAGCCGGCGGTAACGGCCGCGGAAGAATAGCAGCGGGTCGCGACGCGGTTCGAAAATGGCGGACTTGACGCGACCGATCATCACGACATGGTCGCCGGCCTCGTGAACCGACTCGGTCTCACACTCGAAGGTCGCCAGAGACCCCACGATCACCGGCACATCGAGCTTTCCCATCTCCCATTTGACGGAGGCGAACCGGCTCTCCTGGGGGCCCGCAAAGGCGTTCGACGCGGGCTGCTGGCCGATGTGCAGGACGTTGATCGCGAAGCGGCCGGCGGACCTGAAGGCGGGCAGGCTGCTCGACTTGCCGGAGAGGCAAAACAGGATCAGCGGCGGATCCAGGGAGACAGCCGTGAAAGAGTTCGCCGTCACCCCCACTGGGCCATCCTCGCCCACAGTGGTCACGACCGTTACGCCCGTGCCGAAGCAACCCAGGGCATTGCGCAAGGTCCGAGCGTCGGATCCCTCCGTGAACCGCTCAGGACTGCGGGGCGCTCTGCGTTCGAGAAACTCAAGGACCGTCGCGTTGAAAGCGTCGGCCCGGTCGGATGCCACGAGGTGGCCGGCCCCGGCGATCTCGATGGATTCGGCGTCGTTTAGCAGGGATTGTAAACGCTCGGTCGCCTCGGACGTGACCAGCCCGCTTTCCCCGCGCAGCAGCAGCACCGGGATCTTCAGACCCCTGGCCGCCTGCTCAAGGCGGACCGCCATGGTGTCGGCATTGATCGCGCTCAGAAACCGTTCGTCCCAGAGCCACCGCAACCGCCCGCTGTCATCAGTGCGCAGGTGTTCACGCAGGCGGTCGGCGGACTTCGGCTTGGGCCGATGCGGCGAGATCCTGTGTGCGACCTCGAGCGCCTCTTCCGCCGTCTCGAATCCGCTCGCGTACTCGTGCATGAGCTGCTTGATGCGCCCAGCCTCCTCCTGGTCGATTTGCGGAGCGGCGTCCACCAGCACCAAGCCGCTGGCCACCTCGACCTCGCTCTCGCCAAGGGCGGCAAGGGCCGCCAAGCCACCAAGCGACGCGCCGATCACCACCGGCCGGCTCCCCATCTGACGAAGGACGTGCACGACGTCCTGGGACAGCGCGTCCAGGTCGTATCGACCATCGGAGGGCCAGCCGCTCTCGCCGTGGCCGCGCAAATCCACGCAGATCACGCGGCGCCCGGCGTCAGCCAAGGCGCGCGCCGCCCGTCTGTATGCACTCTTCGACTGACCACCGCCTGGGAGGAGCAAGACGGCGGGCCGATCGGCGTGGCCCCAGCTTTCGGCCGCAAGCGCTACGCCACCGAAACCCTCGAACGTTAGCGGATCCCCACTCTCGGTGGCGCGCATAGGCATCGACCCATCCATGGTGTGCTCCGGCGCGACCGCAGCGGGGGCCCAGGGCGCCCGCTTGAACTGCGGCGGCAGTTGCCATCCTAGGACGACCGGCAGATATGTCAACTATCTAGTCGGTTGATTATTTGACCTGCGTAGGCGCAGGATCGTCCAACGTAAACCCGGCCTTTATGAGCACCTGGTAGCGTTTGACTTTGCCGTCGGCGATCTGGCCGCGCGTCTGGAGCACCTCGAACCAACGCAGGTTCCGCGTGGTGGCCGACGCCCGGGCGATGGCCACCTCGATGGCGTGCTCGATGCTCTGTTCCGACGACCCTCCGAGTTCCACGACCTTGTACACGTGTTCCGACATTGCAGCCTCCTGCCCGGTGAAGAGCTCAGCCTACGCCCGCTCTAGCCTCGCATCTCGAACTGATTTTGGTCCGTCGCCTCGTCGTAGTTGGTGCATCTACCGCTTGCCCGCGCCCCGGCCTAGGCGGGGACGGCCGAGCGCTTGCGAGGCGAGGTCGCCGCAGCGGGCGGCGTCCGCCCGAGCACCAGGTCGGCCGCCTTCTCGCCGATCATGATGCTTGGCGCGTTGGTGTTGCCGCCCACCAGCGTCGGCATGATCGAGGCGTCGGCCACCCGCAGGCCTTCGAGGCCGAACACCTTCAGCCGCTCGTCGACCACGGCGCGCCCGTCGTCTCGCGAGCCCATGCTGCAGGTGCCCACCGGATGGTACTGCGAACTGGCGGTGCGCCGGATCCAGGCCTTGAGGTCGGCTTCGGAACGGATATCGGAGCCGGGGTTCATTTCCACGCGCGAGATCGAGCGCAGAGCCGGCTGGGCGGCGACCTCGCGCACCTGGGCGATCGCGTCCAGCATCACCCGCAGGTCGCGGGGCGCCGAGAGGTAGTTGCCGCGGATCACCGGGTCGGCGAACGGGTCGGCCGACTTCAATGTGATCGTGCCGCGGCTTTCCGGATTCAGTCCGCAGAGGCTGATCGAGAACCCGTCGCGGATGGTCTTGTCGCCCGCCAGCTGCACGATCGCCAGCACGCAGTTCAGCTGCACGTCGGGCCGGTCGATCTCGGGCCGGGTGCGCAGGAAGGCGCCCGCCTCGAGGAAATTCTGCCGCCCCGGCCCCTGCCCTCGCACGAGATAGTCGAGGCCCGTTCGGAGCTTCGCCAGGCCGCGCGCGTAGGTGTAGGCCGTGTCCATGCCGGGCACTTCCCAGCCCAGCCGCACGGCGATGTGGTCCTGCAGGTTCTTGCCCACGCCCTTGAGCTCGTGGGTCACGCCGACGCCGGCGGCGCGCAGCTCCTCGGGGTCGCCAACGCCTGAGAGCTGCAGGATGTGCGGGGTCTGCACAGCGCCGGCGCTCAGGATCACCTCGGCGCGCGCGTAGGCGACCCGCCGAGAGTTGCTCGACCCCACGACATACTCGACGCCAACCACGCGCCCCTTCTCGATCACAACGCGCGTCGTGCGCGCGCCGGTGCGGATCGTCAGGGTCGGCCGCCGGCCGGCGATTGGGCGTAGGTAGCCGCGAGCCGCACTCCAGCGCTGGCCGTCGCGGATGGTCAAATGGTAGCGGCCGAAGCCGTCCTGGCGGGCGCCGTTGAAGTCGCTGGTGATCTCATGACCTGCCTGGCCGCCGGCCTCGATGAAGGCATCATAGATGCCGTGCGGAGAGACTGCGCGCGACACGCAGAGCGGGCCGTCGCGGCCGTGGAAGGCGTCGTCGCCCTCGCCCAGCAGAGTCTCGGCTCGCTTGAAGTAGGGCAGCACGTCCGCATAGGACCAACCGGCCAGGCCCATCTGCCGCCACTGATCATAGTCGCGCGCGTGGCCGCGGATGTAGATCATGCCGTTGATCGAGGACGACCCGCCGAGTCCCTTGCCGCGGGGGAAGAACACCCGCCGGCCGTCGAGGTGGGGCTCCGGCTCGCTCCAGAACCCCCAGTTGTAGCGACCCTTGCCGCCGATCAGGCTGTAGGCGCCGGCGGGCATCTTCACGAGGATGGAGTCGTCCTTGCCGCCCGCTTCGAGGAGCAGGACGCGCGCCTCGCCGTCGGCGGTCAGTCGGTTGGCCAGGACGGAGCCGGCCGAGCCAGCGCCCACCACGATGTAGTCGTACTCTTGCATGGCGAAGCGCTCTTGGACGGACAGCTAGTCGATGCGGATCCGCACCGGCATGGTTTCGAAGCCGTGACCGGCCAGGGTGGCGGGCCGCACAGGCTCGCTGGCCAGTTCCACGACCATCCGGCGGCGGATCATCTCCTCTAGCAGGATGCGGATCTGAAGCTCGGCCAGGCGTGAGCCCAGGCAGCGATGGATGCCGAAGCCAAAGGAGACGTGCTGCCGGGCGTTCTCCCGGTCGACGATCAGCCGGTCGGGCTCCTCGAACACCGTCTCGTCGCGGTTGCCCGAGATGTACCACATGACGACCTTTTGACCCTTCTTGATCTGCTGGCCGCCGAGTTCAGTGTTCTCCACACATGTGCGCCGCATGGAGAGCACCGGGGTCTGCCAGCGGACGATCTCCGGCACTGCGTTGTCCAAGAGCGACGGGTCGGCGCGCAGCTTCGCCCACTGCTCGGGGAACTGGTTGAACGCCAGGATCATCCCACTCATTGAGTTGCGAGTGGTGTCGTTGCCGCCGACGATCAGCAGCGCCAGATTCCCGAGCTTTTCCTCCCAGGTCAGGTCGCCCATGGCCTCGGAGTGGGCCATCCGCGAGATCAGGTCGGTGCCCGGCGCTTGGTTCTTCTTCTCCGCCCAGACCCCGTTGAAGTAGGTGGTCATCGCATGCATGTGCGCGTCACGCACCTTGCTCATCTCCGGATCGCGGGCCGCCTCGACATTGCGGGACCAGTGCGACCATTCGGTGAGCTGGCGTCGATCTTCCCAGGGGAAGTCAAACAGGATGGCGAGCATCTGGGTGGTCAGCTCGACTGAGACGTTGTCAACCCAGTCGAACGTCTCGCCAATCGCGATGGCGTCCAGCCGCTCCGATGTGCGCTTGCGGATCGCAGCGCCCATGCGCAGCAATTCGGACGGAGAGAAGGCCGGCGCCACCACCTTGCGCTGCTCGGTGTGGCGCGGCCGGTCGCTGGACAGGAAATTTTGCATATAGAGGTCGACGATCGATATGCCGCCGTACTTGAAGTCCGAGGAGAAGATCTCCGGGTGGGACTCCACGTAGGTGATCAGCTCGTGGGTGGTCACAGACCAGAATGGGCCGTGCGGGCTTTCGGACAGGAAATGCACCGGAGCCTCGCGTCGCAACCGTGCAAATGGGGTGCGCCAGCTGTCCTGGGCGTATAGCTGGACTTCGCTCACATCAAGCTGATCTAGGGGGATGTCCGCAGCGTTCCCACCGGTCGTCTCAGCCAGGGCCTGCATCGCCAAATCACTCCCGTCACGCCGCTTCTATTCGGGCGGCATCAGCAGCCTGGACGTTGCATTCCCGGCCGCGAGGTGTCAACTATCTAGTTGGTTTAAGTAAATCAAGCTGGAGTGGCCGATGCGCGAACTTGATCGCCTCTATCTTGACGGAGCCTGGGTCGTCCCCTCGGGCAGCCTGTCAGTCAACGTGATCAATCCGGCGACCGAAGAAGCTTCGGGACGCCTTACTCTCGGCGACGAGGCCGACGTCGACCGTGCGGTCGCCGCCGCTAAGGCGGCCTTACCCGGGTTCCGGCAGACCTCTCGCGAAGAACGCATCGCCCTGCTCGAGCGAATCATCGACGGCCTCGTCGCACGTGAAGACGATATCGCAGCCGCGGTCACCGATGAGATGGGCTCTCCCCAGGGCTTCAGCCTCGAGGTCCAGGCCAGGTCGGCGGCGCTGCACGCGCGGGTCACGCTGGAGACGCTCAGGAACTACGCCTTCGAGACCTGGAGCGGCCGGACCCTAGTCTGCCACGAACCCATCGGCGTCTGCGCCCTCATAACCCCCTGGAACTACCCAGCCGGCGCAATCCTCACCAAGCTCGCGCCAGCTCTGGCAACGGGCTGCACGGTCATCCTCAAGCCATCCGAATATGCCCCCTACTCCGCACAGATCGTCGCTGAGGTAATCCACGGCGCGAGCCTGCCGCCGGGCGTCTTCAACATGGTGTTCGGCGACGGGGAGACGGTGGGCGCGGCGCTGAGCGGCCACCCGGACGTCGACATGGTGACGATCACCGGCTCGGTGCGCGCGGGCATCGAGGTGGCGCGGCGCGCGGCTTCCACCGTCAAGCGCGTGCACCAGGAGCTCGGCGGAAAGAGCCCGAACATCCTATTGGACAGCGCCGACTTCCCGACGGCCGTGCCCAATGCGGTACGCGCAGCGATGATCAATTCGGGCCAGGCCTGCATCGCTCCCACCCGCCTGCTAGTTCCCGCGTCCCGCCGTGAGGAAGTCCGTAAGCTCGCCGCCGAGGCTGCCGCGGCGATGACAGTGGGTCATCCGGAGTCCGGAGCCATTCTCGGCCCCGTCGCCAACGGCGCGCAATGGAACCATATCCAGGCGATGATCAAAAAGGGCGTCGACGAAGGCGCCACCCTCGTCTGTGGGGGACCGGGTCGACCGGAAGGACTCGACCGCGGCTACTACGTTCGCCCGACCATCTTCGCCGACACGACGCCGCAGATGAGCGTCGTCCGCGACGAGATTTTCGGACCGGTCCTGGCCATCCAGGAGTTCGACGGCGTCGAACACGCGATCGAGATGGCCAACGACACTCCTTACGGTCTGGGCGCCTATGTGCACGGAGCCGACCTCGAAGAGCTGCGGGCTATCGGCGGCCGCCTGCTGGCCGGCCAAGTCTTCCTGAACGGGACTGGGATGCAGATTGGCGACCCGACTGCGCCGTTCGGTGGTGTGAAGCTCTCGGGCAATGGCCGCGAACGTGGCGCAGCCGCGTTCGAGGCGTTCACCGAAGTGAAGGCGTACCTGGGCTACTCGCCGCCTCAGACGGTTGACGCCTAACCGCGGTCATTGCATTCGCAACCCGCCATTCACGTCGAGCGTGGATCCGGTCACAAATGCGGCTTCCGCCGAGGCCAGATAGGCGGCGGCCGCGGCGACTTCTTCGGCCATCCCGACCCGTCCCACAACGAGCGACGACATCGCCTTGTACTCACCCACTCTCGCCACGCCTGCGCGGAACATGGGGCTGTCGATCGGGCCCGGCGCTATGGCGTTGACGGTGACGCCATACTGGGCCAGCGCCCGTGCGGCGCCCTTCGTGAGGGACAGCACCGCCCCCTTCGAGGCTTGATAGGAGACTGGGCTGCTCGGTCCTCCCAGTTGCGCCGCTGAGCTAGACACCAGGATGATCCTCCCGTGCTCAACGGCACGGATGGGGAGACGGCGCGCCATCTCCCGACAGCACAGGAACGAGCCCGTGGCGTTCACCGCCAGCACTCGATCCCATTCTGCAATCGGCAGGTCTGCCAGCGCGTACGGCTCTCCCAGCCGCACGATCCCAGCGAAGTTGGCCACCACGGCCACCGGGCCAGCCAGCGCCTCCGCGCGGTCGAAGGCGGCCGCCACCGACGCCTCATCGGCGACGTCCATACGCACGAAGGCGTGGCCGGCCCCGGGCAATTCCGCCGCCGTCTTCACGCCCGCATCTCCGTTGAGATCGGCAAGGAAGACCTTCATGCCGTCGGCCGCAAAGCGTCGGGCCGTTGCGAGGCCAAGTCCGCTAGCGCCGCCGGTGACAAGTGCTATGCGCATTCGCGCCTCGAATCAGCGTGAGGGCCATCCCCGCGCAATTATTAGTACATCTAGTCGGTTGATAATAGCCCGCTCGGCGCGCCTTGCTCGCCGCCTCCATGGCTTCCTCGGTCGGCGCCAGCCTAGACCAATTGACAATATCCCCACCTCCGCTACGGTTGACCAACCAGTTGGATTAGAACCAACGCGAATAGTATTGGGGAAGAACATGCCGCTAGGATCGTTCCGGGCGCAGCTCTGCGCCGCCAGCGCCGCCGCAGCGATGTCAGCCGTACTTCCCGGGGTCGCCAGGGCCCAGGGGGCCACTCCGGTCGAGGCGTTCGGCGTCGAAGAGGTGGTGGTGACCGCCCGCAAGCGCGACGAAACTGACATCTCGGTCCCGGCCGTGATTACGGCCATCACCGCCGAGCAGCTGGCGCGCAAGGGCGTCGGCGACATCTACGCCATCGCCCAGATGACGCCCGGCCTGATCATCAACGACAACCTGAGCGCCATTGGCGGCGGGATCAGCCTGCGCGGCGTCGCCAGCGGCAACACGGTCGGCATTGACCAAACGGTCTCGATCAACCTCGACGGGGCAGCGGTTTCTAGCGCCGGCGCGACCCGCATCGGTCAGTTCGACCTGCGGCAAGTCGAAGTGCTGAAGGGTCCGCAGACGCTGTTCTTCGGCAAGAACAGCCCCGGGGGCGTGATCTCCTTCATTTCCGAAGGACCGACCCGCGACTGGGACGGCTACGCGCGCGGCAGCTACGAGTTCGAGGCCGACGAGTGGCGCACGGAAGGCGCGATCTCCGGCCCGATCACTGAGGCCTTGTCGTTCCGCCTGGCGGGCTATGTGACCCACATCGACGGATATCTCAGGAATCCCCTACCGTCCAACTGGGCGCCAGGGGTGGCGGGGCCGAGCTACAGTCGCGCCCCGAACGCAGACGAGTACGGCGGCCGTATCAGCCTGCGCTTCGAGCCGAACGACAAGCTGAGCGCAAATTTCAAGACGGCCTACTTCAAGGTCGACGGCATCAGCAACTATGGCTCCAGCCAGCTGATCTACTGTCCGACGGGGACGGCTCAAGCGCCTCAGGCGATCTTCGGCCCTCCGATCGACAACTGCACTATGGACCGTTTGACCGCCGGCATCAGCGATGCGCCGCCCAGCGTCACGGCCACGCGCCCTCGGTTCGGCGATGGGAAGCCCCGCGAAGAGCGCAGCGTCCTCGTGAGCACGCTGAACATCGACTATGATGTCACGCCAGAGCTGACGCTGACGTCACTGACCAGCTATTTCAACTATCAGCTTCACGGCTTCTCCACTCAGGTCGGTCCGCGGGTGGGCATCGCTTTGTCCTCTGACCAGGACAAGCGGGACTATGCGCAAGAGGTCCGTCTGGCATCGTCATACGGCGGCGCGTTCGACTTCATGGTCGGCGCCTATTTCCAGAAAAGCGCCTTCGACGAAGAGCCGCAGCTCTATCTGCTGACCGCGCCTTTCAACGAGACCAACACCTTCCAGGAAGGCCACACGAACTCCGCCTTCGGGCAGTTGCTCTGGAGGATCACGGACGAGTGGGAGCTCGCCGGCGGCGCGCGCTATACCAAGGAAGCGAAAAAGGTCCGTCTCTGGAAGCGAGGCCAGGGCGATGTGACTAGCCGCCTGAGCCGGACGCGCGTGGAAGCGGACGACCTTTCGCCAGAAATCACGCTCACCTACCGGCCGTCCACGGCCCTGACGGTGTTCGCCGCCTACAAGGAGGGCTTCAAGTCTGGCGGGTTCAACCCTTCCGTCACAACGGCTGCGCCAGTCGGCTACGACCCCTCCTTCGAGCCCGAGCGCGCACGCGGTGGTGAGGTCGGGGTCAAGTCCCGGCTTTTCGGCGGCAGCCTGCGTCTCGATGCGTCGCTGTTCGACTACAAGTACGAAGACTTGCAGGTCAGCGCCTATGACGGCGTTCAGCTGACGGTGATCATCAAGAACGCCGCGTCCGCCACGGTCCGCGGCGCGGAGATGAATTTCAAGTTCCAGCCGCCGGCGGTGCGAGGGCTGACCGTGGACGGCGGCGTGGCTTACACGCGTGCTCGCTACGATGAGTTCATCGGCGCCTGCTATGCTGGCCAAACCGTCGCGCAAGGGTGCAACCTGATCCCATCGGGTGGCCGGTTCACGTCACGCGATCTTAGCGGCTTGCAACTGCCGAACGCGCCCGATTGGTCGTCCAATGTATCGGCGGCCTATGCCTTCACTGTCCGCGAGGGCTTGAGCCTGGAGTTGAACGGCGGGATCAGGCACCAAAGCTCAAACAATCCTGCCGGCGACCTGGCCCCGGGCGGCCGGCAAAAAGCGGTGACCTTCCTCGACCTCGGAGCCCGCCTGTTCGCCGAAGACCGCGCCTGGGAGCTCGCGCTCATCGGACGAAACATCACCGACGAGATCCGCGCCATCGGAGTGACCGGCCAGTCGGTCTCCGGTACGACGGCGGGCTTCGCCACGGGCACGCCCGCGGACCTAGTCGGCTTCATCAACCGGCCGATTGAGGTGCGGTTGCAGTTGACGGTTCGCCCCGCGCTGTGGCGATAAGACTGGAGTCCAAGAGATGAGTCAGAATTCCGCCCGGGGCGGTTCGGGGTGGCGGCGCGAAGTCGGCCGGGGCTGGCCCGTATTGATCGCCACCGTCCTCGGCGGGGCCCTGGGCGCGGGGGTATTCACCTCCTTCCCGCTCGGCTTCTTCATGGCGCCGCTGGAGGCTGAGTTCGGCTGGTCACGCGCCGCAATAGGCTTGGCCTCCAGCGTCTTCCTGGCCGGGATGTTGATCCTGCTGCCGGTCGTAGGCTGGCTCTGTGATCGCTTTGGCCCCCGCCTGGTGGCCATAACCGCGATCGTCTCGTCATCCGCCGTCTATGCGGCGCTCCCATTTGTCGTCACGTCCGAAATCTGGACGCTCTACGCTGGGTACTTTGCTGTGGCGCTCGGCGGAGCAGGTACCAGCTTCGTCGTCTATTCACGGACTATAAATGCCTGGTTTACGGACGCCCGGGGCTTTGCGCTTGGTGTCATGATTGCGGGCCCCGGCGTAGCCACGGCCCTTGTCCCCTTCATCTTGCCGCCCCTGATGGAGGCCTACGGCTGGCGCGCGGGCTATCTGGCGATTTCGGGGATCGTGCTTTTGGCCCTGCCCCTTGTTGTGCCGCTCCTGCGCGACCCGCCGGAGAGGCAGGCTGCGGTCGCAGTCGGTGGGCATGAAGCACTCGGCGGTATTGCGATGCCTGAGATTTTGCGCACGCGCGCCTTTTGGACGATGGCCGTCGCGGTCGTGCTCGGCTCGGCCGCCCTGGCGGCTTCCATCGTGCATCTCGTCCCGATGTACCGGGATATGGGCGCGTCCTCGCTGCAGACACAGTTCGCCGTGTCGGCGCTCGGCGTGTCCATGATCGTCTCGCGGCCATTGGTCGGCTTCCTGCTCGACCGCTTGCATCCGCCCGCTGTGGCCGCCGCCTGCCTGGCCATGACCGCCTTGGCCCTCGCCATCGCGAGTAACATGGGCCCCGGGTTCATTCTCATCTTCGCCATCGCCCTCGGCCTTGGCCTCAGCGCCGAAGGCGACGTCTTGGCGTTCCTGTGCAGCCGCTTCTTCGGTCTGCGGGCGTACGGCGCAGCCTACGGATGGCTCTACGCAGCAGCGACGCTCGGCTATGTTGCCGGACCGGTACTCGCGGGCATCGCCTACACGAGCCACGGCGGCTATGATCTCGCCCGCCAGATTGCGGCCGGGCTGTGCATCGTCTCCGCTGCGCTGATTTTCTCTCTCGGCCTGGGCGACAGCCGCGCGCCGCTCGGCCTGCGGCCAAAGCGGACCTGAGCCGTGGCCAAGATCACCTACGTTGAGTTCGACGGCGCGCAGCACGTGGTGGACGTGAAGCCCAGCATGTCGGTCATGGAAGGCGCGGTAAAAAAACATCCCCGGCATCGACGCCGACTGCGGCGGCGCGTCCGCCTGCGCCACCTGCCACGTCTATGTGGACGAAGCCTGGCATGGGAAGACCGGGCCCAAGTCGGCCATGGAGGAGTCCATGCTCGACTTCGCCGAGAACATCGAAGGCAACAGCCGCCTGTCCTGCCAGATCAAGGTCAGCGACGATCTCGACGGCTTGGTTGTCCGGATGCCTGAAAGCCAGCAGTGAGCAACGGAGAGTTCCTTTGAGAGCCATCGAGATCGGCGCGCCCGGCGGGCTGGACCACCTGCGCATCGTCGAAAAGCCGGATCCGACACCAGGCGCAGGGGAAGTGCTGCTGCGCATCCGCGCGGTCTCGCTAAACGCGCGCGATGTCGGCATGGCGGGCCGTGCCACCGAAACGACGGTCAGCCCGTTCTCCGACGCCTGTGCGATTGTCGAGAGCGTCGGCGATGGTGTCTCGCGGGTCAAGCCTGGCGACCGGGTCTCGACCATCTTCTATCCCAAGTGGCTAGGCGGGAAGCTGACGGCGGAGAAGCGTTCCGTGACGCTGGGCGGCGCGGTGGGGACCGGCTCTGAGCTTCTCGTCATCTCTGAGGAGGCTATCTGCAAGGTCCCCGACTTCCTATCCGACCACCAAGTAGCCACGCTCACTTGCGCGGGCGTGACCGCTTGGCACGCCTTGATGGTCGCCGCCAACGCCGCGGCTGGCGAGACCGTGGTGCTGCAGGGGACCGGCGGCGTCTCGATCTTCGCCTTGCAGTTCGCCAAGGCGGCGGGCTTGGAAACCGTGATCACCTCTTCGTCGAGCGAGAAGCTGGCACGGGCGAAGGACCTCGGCGCGAGCCACACGATCAACTATCGCGATCACCCTGAATGGTCGAAAGAGGTCCGTGGCCTGACCAATGGCCGCGGCGCCGACGCCGTCATCGAAGTCGGGGGCGCCGGCACCCTTCAGGAGAGCCTGAAGTCCACAGCCATCGGCGGAACGGTGGCCATCGTGGGCGTGCTCACCGGCGCTCAGGAGCCGCTGCCGATCCCCACCCTGATGGGCAACACGCTCCATCTGCGAGGCGTGACAGTCGGCTCCCGGGAGATGTTCGAGGATATGTGCACGGCGATCCAATCCCACCGTATCGAGCCGGTTGTCGACCAGGTGTTCCTCTTCGACGACGTCCGTGCGGCCTATGATGCGATGAAGTCCGGCGACCGCTTCGGCAAGATTGTGATCGACTTCAGCCGCTGACACTCCAACCGGGATCACACATGCGCTCAGGCCCCCTCGCCGGCTTACGGATCGTGGAGTTCGTCGGCATCGGGCCGGGCCCGTTCTGCGGCATGCTGCTTGCCGACCTCGGCGCCGATATCGTGCGGATCGACCGTCCGAGGTCCAGCGAGCGCCAGGAGTCGCGGTTCAACGTCACCGCCAGGGGACGGCGCACCGTCATCTGCGACCTGAAGTCCCCGGAAGGCGTCGAGACGGCGCTGCAACTCATCGAACAGGCCGAGGCGCTGATCGAGGGCTTCCGTCCGGGCGTGATGGAGCGGCTGGGCCTCAGCCCTGACGTGGTCCTCGCGCGCCAACCGAGCCTCGTCTATGGCCGCATGACCGGCTGGGGACAAGAGGGGCCCTATGCGCAGGCCGCCGGGCACGACGGCAACTACATCTCGCTGAGCGGCGCTCTCGCCGCAATCGGCACCGCCGAGCGGCCGATCCTGCCCTTGAACCTGGTCGGCGACTACGGGGGCGGCGGCATGTTCCTCGCCATGGGCTTGCTCGCCGGGCTTACACACGCGCGGGCCACCGGGCGCGGCCAGGTCGTTGACTGCGCGATGAGCGATTGCGCTGCGAGCCTGATGGCGCCGATCTACGGGATGTTCGCGGGCGGGCAGCACATCAATGCGCGCGCGAGCAACCGACTGGATGGCGGCGCGCCCTTCTACAACGTCTACCAGTGCGCGGACGGCAAATGGGTGACCATCTGTAGTCTGGAGCAAGCCTTCTACGAGTTGCTCCTCCAGAAGCTGGGGCTGTCCGACGCCGACTATGGCTACCCGCTCGAGCGAGCGAAGTGGTCAGACCTCCACGCGCGGCTCACCGAGATCATGGCGTCCCGAACCCGCGCCGAATGGTGCGATCTTCTGGAGGCCACGGACGTCTGTTTCGCCCCGGTTCTGGACCTGACGGAGGCGCCCGCGCACGCGCACAATCAGGCACGGCAGACGTTCGTCGAGGTCGACGGCGTCGTGCAGCCTGCGCCCTCGCCACGGTTCTCCGAAACGCCCGGCGCGATCTCCGCACCGCCGACGAACGAGCCGCAGGCGGCGGAGGTCTTCCGCGACTGGAACGTACGCTCCGGTGTCTAGCCGCTCTGCGCAGCCTCCGCCGCCACTGCTGCGTACGGTTCCTTCCCCCGCATCCGCGAGGCCACCCCGACCATCAGGAGCAGCGTCACGCCGATGTAGCCGAACACTACCAGGTAGGCGCGCTCGGACGGCGCCGCGGCGTGGCCGTCGACCTGGGCCGGCCAGGTGGCGAGGATCTGGGCGATCACTTGCGAGCCCACGGCGACCATCGCGGCGCGCATCACCGCGCCCAGGCCCGCAGCCTCGCCAATGCGGTCTGGCGGCGCGGCCTGGACAATGGCCGTAGAGGCAGCAGCATAGACGACTACGCCCGCAGCCCCCTCAAGAACCGCGCCGAGCAGCACTGCCGGCAGGTAACTGGGGAACAGGCCGATGATCAGCCACCCTAGCGCCGCAACCAGTGCGGCATAGATCATTACCGCGCGGACCCCGAGCCGCTGCACGAGGTGCCCGCCCGCCGGGCTCGATACCGCGCCGACGACGCGCACGGGCATTAGGGCGTAGCCGGCGAGAGTCGCGGTGAGGCCCAGGCCTGCGCCCGTAACCTGGGGCTGCTGCAGGAACATCGACAGGATCAGCGTGTGCTGCAGGGTGCCCAGGCCGATCAGCGAGATGCAGAGGAACGGCAGTCCCAGTTCCCGGCTGACCGCCAGTCGCAGGTTGATAAGCGGATAGGCCTCGCGAAGCTGATGGCGGACCCAGTATCCACCGATCAGCGCCGACGCGACGACTAGGCTGAGAATGCGCCAGTCGGTGATGCCCCAGTCCCGGATTCTTGTGATCGCGAACAGCAGCATGGCGATGGCCGGCGCGAAGAGAGCCCCGCAGATCATGGCGACACGCTTCTCGTCGAGGAGCTTGGCTCCTCGGACGCCGACCAGGGCCCCGACCGCCAGCATCGCGGCCACTGCATAGCCCGCACTGACGAAGTAAATGCTTTGCCAGCCGAGATTGTCGACCAGCAGGCCGCCTGCCAACAGGCCTGCGAGCGCTCCAACCATTGAGCCGGTCAGCATCACCCCGATGTAGAAGGGCACCTTCTCCGTCGGGAACCGCTCGCGGACAACGGCCAGGGCCAGGGGCAGGATGGCGTTGCCGGCGCCCTGCAGGGTCGTGCCGGCGATCAGTTGCGAGAGGCTGGGCGCCAATGCCGCAATCGTCGAACCGAGACAAGCCAGGCCCATAACCACCAACAGCATGCGGCTGCGCCCGTAGAGGTCGCCGAGGCGTCCGGCGAGCGCACATGTCATGGTGCCCATCAGCAGCCCACCGGTCACCAACCAGAGCACGTCCCTCGAATGGTCGAACTCGCGGGTGATCGTCGGCATGGCCGTGAAGACCATAGTTTGCTCAAGGGTGCTGAGGATGTCGGCCAGCAGCAATGCGCCGACCACCATCAGGTCCCGCCGATTCATCGACGCTACACTCCTGTCGGCCCGAGGCCTTGAGACGCCAACCACTCGGTTGAATTTCTTAGCACGAGGAAGGAAGCCTTTGTCAATGCGGCGCTCGGCGTCCCCATGGGTCTTGACTGACTGGACAGTCCATATACGTTGAAAGGCCACACGCGCGGAGGGGATGATGGAATACCAGCAGTTCGGAGAGCTCTACGTCGGGGCGTCGGGGTACGTTCGCGTGGTCGAGTTCCGCCGCGGTCCGGAGAATTTCTTCGACTTCGATCTGATCAGCGCCATGGCCGACGTGTTCGACAAGCTGGGCGAGGATCCCAATTGCCGCGCCATCGTGCTGGCTTCCGAAGGCAAGGCGTTCTGCGCTGGCGCCAGCTATTCGGCCATGCAGGGCCCGGTAAACCCGGACGACCTGACGCGGTTGTACAACGCCGCCGGAACCCTTTTCCGCTCGCCCAAGCCGGTTGTCGCCGCGATCCAGGGGGCCGCGATCGGCGGCGGCCTCGGCATGGCGCTCTCGGCCGACTTCCGCGTCGCTTCTCCGGCCGCACGCTTCTCGGCCAACTTCGTGAAGATCGGGATCCATCCCGGCTTCGGCGTCTCTCTGACTCTCGCGCATGTCATCGGCTTCCAGAAGGCCAACCTGATGATCCAGACTGGTCGGCGCATCCGCGCCGATGAAGCCTTGGAGTGGGGACTGGTCGACCAGGTAGTTCCGGAGAGCGAGCTTCGCGAGGCCGCGATCGCGCTGGCCGCCGAGATCGCCGAGGCCGCGCCGCTCGCCCTGCAAGCCGCGCGGAGGACCGCGCGCCGGGGATTGGCGGACGCTGTCGCGGAGCGGGTCAAGCTCGAGGCCGCCGAGCAGATGCGGCTCTACGCCACCAAGGATTTCGCCGAAGGCGCCCGCGCCGTTCAAGAGCGCCGCCCCGGGAACTTTGTTGGCGCATGAGGTCAGTCGCGCCCGCTTTCACATCATCGGCCGATCGCGCGTGAACGTGCGCGCCTGAGTCGACTGACAAAATAGTCCGACCGGTAATAGGATTTACTGGATTTCACCGGACAGTGTTTCGCGAATCGCGCCGTTCAGCTCATACCGGAATTGATGGAACCGAACCCGCCAGCCCGCCGCAAGTCGGGACGCCCCAAAGGCGCTCCGACCGACAACCAGCAGCAGCGGCGCGCGCTGATCCTCGGCCAGGCCGCGGCCTTGTTCGCCGAGTTGGGTTATGCCGCCTCCACCATGGACGAGCTGGCTGAGCGGACCGACCTCAACAAGGGCACCCTCTACTATTACTACAAGTCCAAGTCGGACTTGCTCTATGAACTCGCACTCGGCGCCAACCAGCAGGCGGTCGCCATTGCGGAAGCGAGCGGGGCGCAGGAGAGCGCTGTCGATCAGCTCTCGAACTTCATCGAGAAGATGGTCTCCTGGGTCTACGCCAACCGCAACATCGCGGTCATCTTCATCAAGGAGCAGAGCTTCTTCATCCGCGTCCTGGACACCGAACAGTTCGCCGTGGTGTCGCGCACCCATCGTTCTTACATGCGCCTACTCTACGGGATGATCTCAGAAGGAGTTGAATCGGGTGCGTTCCGCCGCTGCGACGTCGTCACCATCGGCCGCGCGGTCTCGACAATCCTGTTCAGCATCGCCACCTGGCGCTCGACCAGCCTTACTGAGGCCGCGGTGGCCGAACAGATGAAGTTGCTATTCCTCGACGGCCTGACCTCCGCCGCGCTGAGCCCCGTCGCCGGATCTGGCGCCGCGCCGCTCGGGACTTGACGATCCGCGCTCTCTAGATTAACTATTTAGTTGATTAGGAAGGTGACGCCGGGAATGGGTCCTGGGCGCCGCCCGCCTCCCAGAGGGCGCGCCATGTTGCCGGACCTTCGCAAGGCCCTTCGCTGCTTCCCTACCAGCATCGTGGTGGTGACCACGCGGGGCGCCGATGGCGCGCCCTTCGGCCTGGCGGTGAACGCGTTCTGCACCGTGCAAGCACGTTATGGCGTCTTCCAGCCCTTCACGGCCTAGCCCGCCCGTGTCCGCTGAGCGCCTTTTCGATCCGTTTCTTCTGAAGTCCCTAGACCTCAAGACGCGCATTGTCATGGCTCCCATGACCCGCTCGATGTCACCGGATGGTGTGCCGCCGTCGGCCGCCGCCGGCTACTACGCACGCCGCGCGGCCGCCGACGTCGGGCTGGTGATCACCGAGGGGACCGTCGTTGATCGTCCCACCGCCGCCAACGACCCCAATGTGCCGAAGTTTTATGGCTACGACGCGCTGACCGCCTGGCGGCCCGTCGTCGAGCAGGTGCATGCGGCCGGCAGCATGATTGCTCCGCAGCTGTGGCACGTCGGCTCGGCCCAGCCCAGCAAGGGCGAGTGGACCGCCCACTCCAGCCTGGAAAGCCCATCCGGCCTGGTCCGTCCCGACGAGCCGCACGGCGAGCCGATGTCCGAGAGCGCCATCGCGGATGTGATCGCAGCCTTTGTCGGCAGCGCTGCAGCCGCCAGGCGTCTGGGCTTCGACGCCATCCAGCTGCACGGAGCCCACGGCTTCCTCTTCGACCAGTTCTTCTGGCCGGCGCTCAACCGGCGCACGGACGGCTGGGGCGGCGCCACCGTCGCCGAGCGTAGTCGCTTCGCGGCGGAGACGGTGCGCGCGATCCGCGCCGCCGTTGGCGAGGACATGGCCCTCCTCTTCCGGATTTCGCAGTTCAAGACCCAGGACTACAACGCCCGGATCGCCCACACGCCGGCCGAGCTGGAGGCCTGGCTGGGCGCGCTCGCCGATGCCGGTGTCGATCTCTTCGACTGCTCCCAGCGCCGGTTCTGGGACCCCGAATTCGAGGGCTCCGACCTGAACCTCGCTGGCTGGGCGAAGAAGCTCACCGGCCGGCCGACGATTACCGTGGGCTCGGTGGGTCTGACGGCGGAGTTCGTCACCGCCGACGCCGGCCGCCCCGATAGTCTGGCCGCCCTGCTGCGTCGTCACGAGCGGGGCGAGTTCGATCTGGTCGGCGTGGGCCGCGCCCTACTCAGCGATCCCACATGGGCCAAGACGATCCGCGGCGGCCGCTTCGACCAGGTGCGGGACTACGATCCGGCGGCGCTCGGGAGCCTGCACTGATGACATCCTCCCCGCTCGTCGCACGCAACACAGGGCCTGCGTCCGCGCCGGATGTGGTCAGCGTAAGCGAGGCGCTGAAGGGGCGCACTTCGATCCGCGCGTTCCGCCCCGACCCTGTGCCGGAGGCGGTGGTCCGCGACATCCTCGAGGTGGCGCGGTTTTCGCCGTCCGGCAGCAACATGCAGCCCTGGCGGGTGATTGCAGTCGCCGGCGAAGAGCGCCGTAGGTCGATCGAAGCGGTGCGTGCGGCGCTCGCCGACAACCCCGGCGGCGAGGGCGCGGAATATCCGACGCGACCGAGCCCGATTTGGGAGCCCTATCGCAGCCGGCGGTTCAAGAACGCCGAGGACATGTACGCCCTGCTGGGGATTCCCCGGGAGGACAGGCCCGCGCGCCTCGCCTATCTGACCCGCAACGGGGAGTTCTTCGACGCGCCCGTCGGGCTGTTCTTCGTGATCGACCGCAACCTCGGCCATTGCCAGTGGGCCCACCTTGGCATGTTCATGCAGAGCGTCGCGCTGGCCGCCTACGAGCGCGGGCTGGGCACCTGCATGCAGGAGTTCTGGGGCCAGGGCCGCGAGACGCTGCGCCGCCACTTCGCCCTGCCTGAGACCGACCTGGTCTACTGCGGCATGGCGCTCGGTGTCCCCGACCCGTCAGCGCCGGTGAACGCCCTGCGTTCCGATCGCGCCGACGTCGACGAGATCTGCGACTTCAAGGGTTTCGTCTAGCTGTTCGAAGAAGGTTTCCGCCCCAATGTCCGTCGCCCCGACAGACCCGCTCCACGACGTCGCCCCGATTGCCGCCTTTTTCGACCGCGCGATCCGGCGCTTCGCGGATCGCGAATGCATCGTCGATGGCGAGCGGCGCTACACCTACCGGCAGTTCGGCGACGAGGTCAGCCGCTACATCCAGGTGTTCAAGGCCTACGGCCTCAGGCGTGGTGACGGTATCGCCCTGCTCTCCGGCAACCGTGTCGAAGCGATGTTTGTCGTGGCGGCCGCCCAGTTCATCGGCCTGCGCTATGTGGCGCTGCATCCGCTCAGCAAGATCGACGAGCATATCTTCGTTCTCGACGACGCAGAGATCACCGCCCTGGTTCTCGACGCCAACGACTATCCCGAGCAGGCGCGCCTGCGCCCGGGCGAGCTGAAAGTGTTCACCTTCGACGCTTTCGATGCCGGCATCGACATCAGCGCCCACCTGCCCGAGTTCGAGCCCCAGGATCTGGTGGTCGAGGCGGACGGAGGCGAGCTCAACTGGCTCTACTACACGGGCGGCACGACGGGGCGGCCGAAGGGCGTGCTGATGAGTCATCGTATGGCCGTCACCAACATGATGAACCTGGCCGCCGAGCGGGAATGGCCCGAGGCGCCGCGCTACCTGATGGCCTCCCCGATCTCGCACGCCGGCGGCTTCAACGCCGGGCCAGTGATGCTGAAGGGCGGGGCGATGATCATCATTGCCCGGTTCGACCCACTGCTGTTCCTTGAGACCGTGGAGAAGGAGCAGATTTCGGCGATCGTCATGGTACCTACCCTGCTCTATTCGGTGCTCGACCACCCGCGACTGAAGGACTTCGACCTCTCGTCGCTGAAGCTGATCATGTACGGCTCGGCGCCGATCTCGCCGCAGCGGCTGGAGCAGGCGATCAAGGCGTTCGGGCCGATATTCGGCCAGTTCTACGGACAGTCCGAGTGCGGTCCGATCAGCTATCTAGCCGCCGCCGACCACGACCTCTCCAAGCCGCACCGCCTGCAGTCCTGCGGCCTGCCGATCGCGGGCAAACAGGTGAAGGTGATGAACGCCAACAATGAAGAGGTGGCGGTAGGCGACGTCGGCGAGATCTGCGTCCGCGGCCCCGGCGTAACCGACGGTTACTGGAAGCGGCCGGGCGAGGCGGAGAAGGTGTTCGCCGCAGGTTGGCTGCACACTGGCGACCTCGCCAAGCGCGACGCCGAAGGCTACCTCTACATCGTCGGCCGAGCCAAGGACATGGTCGTCACCGGTGGCTTCAACGTCTATCCGAAGGAAGTCGAGGACACGATCGGCCAGCATCCGGCGGTGGCGATCTGCGCGGTCATCGGAGTGCCGCACGAGCGCTGGGGCGAGGCGGTCACCGCCTTCGTGGTGTTGAAGGCGGGCGAGACTGCGACCGAGGCGGAGCTGATCGCCCTGGTCAAGGACAAGCGCGGCGCCGTGCAGGCTCCGAAGACTGTCCATTTCGTCGATGACCTGCCGCTGACCGGCTACCAGAAGGTCGATAAGGTGGCGCTGCGCAAACCGTTCTGGGCTGCCCAGGAGCGCCAGGTCGGCTAGGCCGCCGGCGTCCTGAGCTGGACGGTCTGACCGCCGTCGACCATCAGGCACTCGCCGGTTACAAAGGACGCCAGATCCGAGGCCAGGAAGAGGATCGCGTTGGCGATTTCCTCGGTCTTCGCCGCCCGCCCAAGCGGCACGGCGCGCAGCATGTCGGCCTTGCGCGCGGGATCGGCGTTGGCGACCAGCGGCGTGTCCACCAGGCCCGGGGCGATGGCGTTGCAGCGTATGTTCTGCTTGGCGTACTCGAGCGCGACAATCCTCGTGAAATGGATGAGGCCAGCCTTGATGGTGCCGTAGGCCGCGCCCGTCGGCGCGGCGAGCACGCCGCCGATCGAGGAGGTGTTGACGATCGTTCCGCCGCCCTGGCCCGACATGATCGGCAGCACGGCGCGGGTGCCCCAGAAGACGGCGCTCAACCCAACCGCGATGGCGTGGTCCCAGTGTTCTGGCGGGATTTCACCGACCGGCACGCGCTCGAACCCCTTGGGATGGGCGTAGGCGTTGTTGTGCAGGAAGTCGATGCGGCCGAGCTCGGCCTGGGCCGCGGCGATCGCGCCTTCCAGCTGGAGCCGGTCGCCGACGTTGACGTGGATGGCCGCGGCCCTGCCGCCCAGGTTGCGCACCTCGGCAGCGGTCGCCTCAGCGGCGGCGGTGTCGAAGTCGAGGATCGCCACGGAGCCGCCGCGCTGAGCGTACCCAAGCGCAGTCGCCTTGCCGATTCCCGAGGCGCCGCCTGTGATCACTGCGACCTTGTTGTCGAACCGCATAGCATCTCTCCTTCGCCCACACGAGCTGCCTTCTACGATGATCAGAACCTCCGGCTATTCGCCGGTCCCGATGACCAGACTGACCACAGTCGCGCAGGAGCCGCCGATGTTCAGGGTCTGCATGGTCCGCGCGCCCTCGATCTGGCATCCGCCGGCCGTGCCGGTCACCTGGCGCATGACGTCATGGACCATGCGCGTTCCGGTAGCGCCCACCGGATGGCCAATGCCGATCAGGCCGCCCGAGGCGTTGAAGGGCAGCTTGCCGTCGCGCTCGATCCAGCCCTCCTCGACCGCCTTCCACGCTTGGCCGGCGCCGGCCAGGCCGAAGTGGTCGATGGCGAGGTATTCGGTGCTGGTGAAGCAGTCGTGGGTCTCGACGCCGTCGAGGCCGTCCAGGCCCGCGAGGCCCGCGCGGCCCCAGGCGTCTGTAATCGCCTGACGCAGGTGCGGCATCAGATAGCGCTCGCCGCGCGAGCCCTCGAGCTTGTCCAGGAAGCGGATGCCGGCGCCCCGGTGGCCCCAGCCCTTGATGCGTGGGATGGCCGAGAGGCTCTGGCCGGTACGCGCCGCGTGCTCGGCGGCGAACCGCTCGGAGACCACGACCACCGCCACTGCGCCGTCGCTGATATGGGTGCAGTCCATGCGCCGTGTGCCCGGCTCCACCTCGGGGTTGGTGGCGTCGTCGGCCGCAAAGGCGCCCTCAGCGATCGTCCAGGCGCGGGTCTGAGCCCGCGGATTGCCCTTTGCGTTGGCGTAGTTGATCTCGGCGATGCGGCCGAGGTAGCGTCGGTCGAGGTCCTCGCGCTCGCTGTACTCCTTGGCGACCCGCCCGAAGACCGCCGGCCACATGAAGCGGCAGTCCAGGTCCTCGCGCCCAACCCAGCCGGCGCTGTTCTGCACCATCGAAGCCTCGGCGCCGGGGAGGTTCTTTTCCTCTTCCACGCCCACCACCAGGGCGACGTCGTAGCGTCCGGCCTCGATCTCGGCCGTAGCCGCCAGCATCGCCAGCGAACTGGAGGCGCAGGCGCCTTCGTGCCGCGAGCTCGGCAGGCCGCGCAGCTCGGGTATGACCTGGGCGACGACCGGGCCCATATGCCCTTGCCCGCGGTAAATCTCGCCCATGGCGTTGCCAACGTGGATGGTTTCGATGGCCGAGGCGTCGAGCTGGGCGTCTGCGAGCGCGCCGCGCACCGCCTCCTCGATCATGTGCGAGAAGTCCAGGCCCTCGCGCGACCACGCCCTCGCAAAGTCGGTCTGATAGGCGCCCAGCAGGAAAGTCGGCTTGTTCATCGGAAGCTCCGGATATCGCTCGTTCCGCCGGACACTATTCCCTGCGTTGGGCGCGTCAAGAATATTCAACCAACAAGTTGGTTGACGAAATTGCCGGCCCGGTTTTAAGTTGCAGGTCCCAACTGATGGAAGTTCCGATGCAGCGCGCTCCGCGAATCCAGCCGCCGGCCCCCGAAGCCTATACCGAGCGCATGCAGCAGGCGGCGACGCTGACCAAACGCGGCCGCGACGGGCAGATGCAGAAGCACTACGCGGCGATGATGGCCAACCCTTACTTCCTGGAGCGATGGCTGAGGATGTCGGGGACCGTGGTCGGGAAGAATCGCCTATCCGACCGCGAGAAGATGATGGTCGTCATGCACCTCGCCTGGTGTATGCGCTGTTCCTACGCCTGGGTTCAGCGCCAAGGCGAAAAGGATCCTGCGACCTACATCCCCTCCCTGCACACCAAGCCGCAGGACCACCTGACCCGTGACGAGCTGCACAAGCTGACCATGCCGGCGAAGAAGGCGCTCTGGCCCAAGCAGGACAGCGCCCTCTTGCTCGCGGTCGAGCAGACCTTCGAGGCCGGCGGGATCTCGTCGAAGACTTGGAGCGACCTCTCCGAGTTCCTCGACGAGGGCAAGCTCTACGATCTCGTCATGCTGCTGGGCTTCTACCTGATGACGATGAGCATGCTGAATTCGCTCGGCGTAGCCAACTACGAGGGCGATCCGGTTGCGCCCTGGCCGCGAATCGACAACGGCGCTCCGGCGTAGTCCTGGAGGCGACCATGCTCGCGGGAATCTCCGCCCTTCGCCTGGCGGGGGTCTCGCTCCCGGACATCCGGGTGGTCCTCGAGGCGGAGGAGAAGGGCGGCCGCGGCCGCGACGTGGCGCTCGACAAGCTCGCCGGCCGGCGCAAGGTCCTTGCCGCTGAGTGAGCGCCGCCGCCACCCTCGCCAAGGACCTGGAATCCGGTACGGATGTCACCGAATTGAGCGCACCGTCCCCGCGCTGCGCCGCCTGAGCCCCCGCGCCGAGTTGACCGCCACTCCACCCTGGTTGGTAGTAGGATGTCCTGCCGTCGGGCGATTCGTCGCTTGTCGGGATCGGATGCACGGGTATCGATGTCAGCAATTCTCAAGCGCAGAGCCGGCCGCCCGAAGGGCCCTTCGACCGACAGCCAGCAGGCCCGCCGCGAGTTGATCCTCGGCGAGGCCGCGGCGCTATTCGCGGAGCAGGGCTATGCGGCGTCGACCATGGACGAGCTCGCCGAGCGACTGCAGCTGAACAAGGCCACGCTCTACTATTACTACCGCGCCAAGTCCGATCTGCTCTACGAGCTGGCCCTGCAGGCCAACCAGCAGGCCGTTGAGATCGCCCAGAAGAGCGCGGACAGGGACACCCCGGCCGAACAGCTGTCGAGCTTCATCGACGCGATGGTGGAGTGGGTCTATGCGAACCGCAACATCGCGCAGATCTTCATCATGGAGCAGAACTTTTTCGGCCGGATCCTCGATCCCGACCAGTTCAACGAGTTGGCGCGGATCCAGCGGTCCTACATGCGTCTGCTCTACGGGATGATTTCGGAGGGCGTGGAATCCCAGGCCTTCGCCCTGCGCGACGTGGTCACCGCCGGCCGCTCGATCTCGACCATCCTATTCAATGTTGCGACGTGGAAGGCCACAAGCCTCAGCGCCCAGGCCGTCGCCGACCAGATGAAGCTCCTGTTCCTCGAAGGCCTGACGCCAAGCCCCCGCTGACGCCCTACATCGCCAGCCGCGGCGCCAGCAAGAAGCCGCCGTCCACTAGGACCTCCGAGCCGGTCATGTAACTGGAGGCGTCGGAGGACAGCAGCAGCATCACCGGCGCAAGCTCGGAAGGCTCCGCCTGGCGGCGCAGGAGGCTCATGTTCTTGGAATTCTCGACCGCGGCAGCGTTAGCCGGGTTGTTGAAGAAACCATTGCCGCTGTTGGTCTTGGTGCTGCCCGGCGCGATGGCGTTCACATGGATGCCGTAGGCGGCCAGCTCGATCGCTGCGTGCTTGACGAGGTGCAGGACGCCCGCCTTGGCCACCGCGTAGGGGACCTGGCCGGTTGCGATATTGACGTGCGCGGCCACAGAGGTGGTGACGATGATCTTGCCCGAGTTCTGACGCTTCATGTTCCGGGCCGAGGCCTTCAGGGTCGTGAAGACCGAGGTCAGCGTCATACCGATCAGCTCTTCCCATCGGGCGTCGTCAAAGTTCTCCAGCGCCCGCTCCGGCGGCCGCTCGCGCGGCGCCCCCGAGATGTTGCGGGTGATGAAGCCGGGGCCCGAGTTGATGCCGGCGTTCAGGAAGGCCACATCGAGCTTGCCGTAGAAGTCGGTCGTCTCGTCGAACGCCTTGTGGACAGCCGGCTTGTCGGTGATGTCGATGGCCACGCCGCGGACGTCGTAGCCCAGACTGGTGAGACGGGAGACAGTCGCTTCCAGCGCCTCTTCGTTGCGGTCGATGATCGTGACGCGGGCGCCGTTCTCCCCCATCACCTCCGCAAAGGCTAGGCCGATGCCGTTGGCGCCGCCCGTCACAATGCAGCCCTTGCCGCGGACGTCGAACATCTGATCAGGCTTCACCGCGCTCTCCTGGGAATGGCTCGACCGGCGGCGGGGCGATGCAGGCCGCCGGCCTGCGCGCTAGGGATTGAGGAAGTCCGGACGGTAGGTGAGCTGCAGCCGCACTTCCCAGGGCCTATTGACGATGAACAGCAGGTCCGCCGGCGTGCCGGTGGCGCGCCCGGAGGCCGTGCCGGTCCCGGTGTTGCCGAACACCGCAAGGCCGCGGAGCTCGTTGCTCAGGTTGCGTGCGATGAGCGCCAGGTCCCAGCGGTCATCCTCGCTGTAGAGCCTCGCTCGCGCATCCCAATACACCGCCTCCTTCTGGAAGGAGCCCGGTGAGAAGTCGCCCGCGGGATTGTAGGAGTCGACGAAGCGCAGGCCGCCGCCCAGATCCACCCGCCAGCTCTCGTTGACTGCGAAGTCGTACGAGGCGCTGACGCTGCCGCTCCAGTCGGGGGCGTTCGGCAGTTGCTTGCCCGACAATTGTTGGTTTCGGAACTGTCCGGCGACCAGCGACAGGTTGCAGCCCGCGGCGATCGTCTGGCCAGTATAGCAGGCGCCCTGGAAGGTGCCGAACCGCGCCTTATTGTAGCCGACCGAGCTCTCAAGCGTCAGGCCGGGGACCGCCCGCGGCTGGAACAGCACGCTGAAGTCGACGCCCTGTACGGTTGCCGAGGCGGCGTTCTGCACGAAAATCCTTTGCAGCACTGCGTCGAAGGCGCTGACCTGCAGGTCGTCGTAGTCGTAGCGATAGATCGAGACGTCGAGCCGCATCGAACGGTCGAAAAGTCGGGCTTTCAGGCCGCCTTCGAAGCCGTGGGCGTACTCGGGCCCGTAGTCGATACGAACGCCGGCGGGGGCGGCGACAACAGAGGCGTTGAAGCCGCCCGACTTGAAGCCTTCCTTGTAGGCGCCGAAGAGGGTCAGGTCGCTGGTCGGCCGCCAGGTCAGGGTTACTTCCGGCGAGATGTCCTCGACCGAGATCTCGGTGACCGGAATGAAGTGGGTGATGTCGCCGGTAAAGCGAAGGGTCTCGGTGACCCGCTTGTGCTGATCGGTCCAGCGTGCGCCCGCGGCCAACTCCAGGTTGTCTCGAACCCGGAAGATCCCCTGACCGAACACCGAATAGGCGTAGTTCGGCACCTTGTAATTCGCCGCGTTGACCGGGCCCTGCACCCACCGCTGGCTGTCCACGTGGAACACCGAACGCTGGAAGTAGCCGCCGACCATAAAGTCGAACCGGCCGCCATAGTCTGAGGTCAGGCGAACCTCCTGGGAGGCGTCGCGGCTCTCCATGTCGGTCACCAAGAGCACGTCACCGCGCGGCCCGATCTGCACCGTGAAACCACGCATCAGGTAGTCATAGACGCCGGTCACGGAGGTGAGGGTCAGGTCGTCGGTGAGCCGGTAGTCTAGGTTCAAGGTGGCGACAAACTGCTGGTTGGTCTCGTAGATCTCGCCGTCCTCAAGGCGCGGCGCGAGGCCGGCGACGGCCGTCGGGGAAGCGTCGCCAAGCGGCTGCACGTACTTGTCGATCTTGCAGTCGCCGGCATAGACCCCAAAGATCGCCGGATTGGCCTGCGAGGCGCCCAGTGGACAGAAGCCCAGCTGAGCCTCGGCGAAGCTCGGCGTCCCCTCGCTGTGCACGAAGGTGATCTTCAGGTTGGCGTCGAGCTTGTCGTTGGGCTGCGCCAGCAATGTGACGCGGTACCCGAACTCGTCGCGGTTGGGCGCACGGTCATAGCTCGGTCCGAACACCAGGGGATCGGGATTGTCGGCGCGCAGCGGGTTCTTGAAGTAACCCTGCATGGTCCCGACGTAGCCGGCCACGCGGACCTTCAGCCAGTCGGTGACTGGGCCGCCGACAGCGCCCTCCAGACGCACCTCGTCGGCGTTGAACTCGTATGCCGCACGGAGGTAGCCCGACAGGGTCGAGCTGGGATCCTCGGAGCGGAAAGAGATGATCCCGCCCGTGGAATTCTTACCAAAGAACAGCGCCTGCGGCCCCTTCAGGATCTCGACCTGCTTCAGGTCGAAGTAGCCGATCCGGGCGGCGGCGGCGTTGGACACCGCGATGCCGTCGAGGTTGATCGCCACGGTCTGGTCGACGCCGTTCAGCGTCCCCGACCCGACGCCCCGCATGGAAATGCTCCCGCCGGTGGTTCCGGCGTTGTTGGAGATGATCAACTGCGGCGTCATCCGCGCGAGGGCGTACATATCGTTGGCGCCCGCCCGCTCCAGCTTCTCGGGCGTGTAGGTGGTGATCACCGCCGGGACGGCGATGTCACTCTCCGCACGCTTGCGCGCCGTGACGATGATCTCCTCGACCGCCCCAGTGCTATCCGCCTCGGCGGCCACGGCTGCGTCGAGAGCGTAGGCCGGAGCCGAGATGGCGAGCAGGCTCAAAGCGCTGGCGCTCGCCAGCAACGTCGAATGACGCACCTTCATGTTTCCCCCAAGACGTCGAGGCTTTATCAGAGGCATTATCGCTTCTGCTGGCCAGTTGGTTGATATTCACTCCACCGCATTGTTTGTCAAGCGCGCCGGCCAGGCCACCGCGATTCAGATGGCGTCGAGGATTGTGACCCGCGGCTTGCCGTCCCGAAGCGGCAACATCACCGGTCGGCTCGCTTTGAAGTGCTCACTATTGGCATGGGCATCCAGCGCCTCGTTGCTTTCATAAATTTCCATGACCACGTATGCATTCGGATTTTCTCGAGACCGGAACAGCCTATAGAGTTGATTTCCGGGCTCGTTTTCTCGAACGCACGCGGCCTGCTTGGTGAACGCGTCTTCGAATTCACGACCTTTGCCATCAACCACGTTGATGTGGGCAATCAATCCAATCGCCATTTTTATGTCCTCCAGTCCGCCACACAGCCCCAGAGCTGCCAATCCAAAATTGACTGACTGATTGGATAGTTTATTTGCAGAGGCCGGCCAAGCCCGAACGTGCAGCGCGCCTTGACGCTGACCGGGCCGCGGAGCAAGGTTATCAACCAGAAAGTTGAGGGTAGCATGGACGCTCCACGCCGGGTTGCACAAGAGGCGTTCCGCGGCGCGGACGGATTGACGCTGGTCGCCGATGTCACCGGACCCGAAGACGGGCCCTGCGTCGTACTCCTGCATGGCGGAGGGCAAACCCGGCAGTCGTGGGCCAGCACCCTGCGCCTGATCGCCGCCTCCGGCCGGAGGGTGATCGCGCCCGACGCCCGCGGCCACGGGGAGAGCGACCGTCCCGCGAGCGGCGAATACACGATCCGCGCCAACGCCGACGACCTCCTGGCCCTGCTGGAACAGCTCCCTCTCCGCCCCGTCCTGGTGGGCGCGTCCATGGGCGGCCTGAGCGCCATGCGGGTGATCGCCGACAAAGGGTGCGGCGTGGCCAGCGGCTTGGCCCTGGTCGACGTGACACCGACGCTTAATCCAAAGGGCACGCGGCGCATCCGGGAGTTCATGACGAGCGCGCCGGACGGGTTCGCGCACGTCGAGGCGGCGGCGGACGCGGTCGCTGCCTATCTTCCCCACCGCCCTCGTCCCAAGGACCTGTCGGGGCTCCTCTCCAACCTCAGGCTGGGAGGCGACGGCCGCCTGAGGTGGCACTGGGATCCCCGCCTCCTTGATCACCCGCAGGCCGAGCACGAACGCGATCGTCGCAGGCTAGAACGGGATCTCCGCGGGCTCGTCACGCCCATCCTGCTGATCCGGGGCGCGCAAAGTGACGTTGTTGACGACAAGGCGTACCAGCACTTCCTCCGCGCCTTCCCGAAGGCCAAGGTGGAGACCGTCCAGGGCGCAGGCCACATGATTGCGGGCGACAGCAACAGCCAGTTCAACACGGCGATCGTGGAGTTCCTCGACCAGGTGGCGCCCGTGGCAAGATCGGCTTAGAGCTTCAGCACTGCACCGTCCGGCTGTTCGAGCATCTCGGCGGCTTCGGCACGTTCTGCGGTTCTGGCCTTCCCATGGCGGCGGGGCAGCAGGTAGGCGATGCCCATCATCACCAACAAGGTCGCGGCGATGTAGATGAAGGATGTTGCATAGGCTTGGCCCGAGGGCATCGCGCCGCCAGTCGGAGCCTCCACAGGCCAGGTCGCCAGGATCTGCGCCAGCACCTGCGAGCCCACAGCGAGCGCCGCCGCCCGGACAACCGCGCCTAGGCCCGCCGCCTCGCCGATCCGGTCCGACGGAGCCCCCTGCACGATAGCGGAAGACGCTGCAGTGTAGAGCATGCCTCCGGCCACACCTTCGATGACGGCGCCGGCAAGGACCGCCGGCAGGAGCGTCGGGAAGGCGGCGATGACAGCCCAGCCGACTGCCGCGGCGGCCGCGGCGTAGATCAGCATGGAGCGGGGGCCGAACGCCTGGACGAGCCGCCCGCCCACCGGGCTGGTGATCACGCACACGACGCGCACCGGCATCAGTGCGTAGCTCGCAAGCGTGGCGGTGAGACCCAGTCCGGCGCCGGTCACCAGCGGCTGCTGCAGGAACATTTGCAAGATCATGGTGTGCTGCAGCGTGCCCAGCGCCATCAGGGCGATGCACAGATAGGGGATTCCCATCTGGGGGCTGACCAGGAGCCGTAGATTGATGAGCGGATGTTCCTCGCGCAGCTGGTGCCGGATCCAGAACCCGCCGATGACCAGCGACGCGGCGACCAGCCCGAGCAGCCGCAGGTCCTGGATTCCCCAGTCGCGCAGCTTCGTGATGGCGAACAGCAGCATGGCGATGGCGGGCGCGAACATCGCACCGCGGAACATGGCCACGCGCCGTTGGTCCGTGGCCCGGGCGCCGCCCAGGCCAACCATCGTCCAGACCGCGGCGATCGCTACCGCGGCGTAGGCGGCGCTGACGCCGTAGATGCTCTGCCAGCCGAAGTTGTCGACCAGGAGTCCGCCGCCGAGCAGGCCCGCCAGCCCGCCGAGCATCGAACCCGCCAGCATAACGCCGATGAAGAAGGGCACCCGCTCGGAGGGGAACCGTTCGCGGATGAGCGCCAGCGCAAGCGGAAGGATGGCGCTCCCGGCGCCCTGGATCGAGGTCCCGGCGATCAGCATGGGCAGGTTCGTGGCGAAGGCCGCGATTGTCGAGCCGAGCATCGCCAGCGCCATGACGATCAGCAGCACCCGGCTGCGGCCGTAGAGGTCGCCCAACCGTCCGGCCAGGGCGCAGACCATCGTCGCCATCAGCGATGCACCGGTCACCAGCCACACCACGTCGGTCGAGCCGAAGCTGCGCGTGATGGTCGGCATGGCGGTGAGGACCATGGTCAGCTCGAAGGTGCTGAGGACGTCGGCCATCAGCAGTGCGACGACCACCATGAGGCCGCGTCGGCTCATGTCTTCTCTCCCGGTTCGGGGGCGCATCTGCCGCGCTAGGGCGCGGACACTCGACCAATTAGTTGATTAGTGCGGCCCGGCGTGACGAGTGTCAATCCCCAGCGGGGCGTCCGGCGCCAGACGACTTCACGGTAACTTGTCGCGCCGGTCACCATCTCGGTCGATATGACTGTCTCAAATGTTAGCTTGGTCCGCTTGACAAACCATCATCACGCCGCGCTTATTGACTGGTTGACCGAATAAAATGTCGGCAGCGCCCGCTCCCGCCCCATAGAGATGCAGCCAATGTCGGATGACAGCCTCCACAATGTTGGCCCAACGGCGACCCTGTTCGACACGGCGATGCGACGCTACGCGGACCGTGAATGCATGGTCGATGGCGACCAGCGCTACACCTATCGCGAGCTCGGCCGCGAGGTCAGCCGCTACGTCCAGCTATTCAAGGCCAACGGCCTGAAGCGCGGCGACGGCCTGTCGCTGCTCACCCGCAACCGCATCGAGGGCATGTTCGTCACCTTCGCCGCTCAGTTCATGGGCCTGCGCTACACCGCGCTGCACCCGCTGGTGGAGATCGACGAGCACCTCTTCATCCTGCAGGACGCCGAGAGTTGCGTCCTGGTGGTCGACGCCGACCACTACCCGGCCCAGGCGCGCCTGGGCTCACCGACCCTCAAGGTGTTCAGCTTTGAACCCTTTGAGGGCTGCATCGACATCCTGGCGCGCCTGGCGCAGTTCGATCCGCAGCCATTGAAGGTCGAGGCGGTCTCGAGCGAGCTCCCCTGGATCTACTACACCGGCGGCACCACCGGCCGGCCCAAGGGCGTCCTGATGACCCACCGCATGGCGGTGACCAACATGCTGGCCATCGCCGCGGTGCGCGAGTGGCCGCCGCAGCCGCGCCTGCTGATGGCCTCGCCGATCTCGCACATGGGCGCCTTCAACTCCGGGCCGGTGATGATGAAGGGGGGCGCGGTGATCATCATCCCGCGCTTCGACACCCTCGCCTTCCTAGAGATCGTCCAGCAGGAGCGCATCTCGGTGGCGCTGCTGGTGCCCACCATGCTCTACGCCATCCTCGATCACCCGCGGCTACACGAGTTCGACCTCTCGTCGCTGAAGCTGGTCACCATCGGCGGCTCGCCGATCTCGCCGCAGCGCCTTGAGGAGGCCATCCGCTATTTCGGGCCGATCTTCACCCAGTTCCTTGGCCAATCCGAGTGCGGGACGATCTCCTACCTCTCCACGGCCGACCACGACCTCTCCAAGCCGCACCGGCTGCAGTCCTGCGGCCTGCCGATCGAGGGCAAGGAGATCAAGGTGATGAACGCCGAAATGCAGGAGGTCGAGGTCGGCGAAGTCGGCGAAATCTGCGCCCGCGGGCCCGGCGTCACCGACGGCTACTGGAAGCGCCCGGAGGAGCAGGCGAAGGTCTTCGCCGGCGGCTGGCTGCACACGGGCGACCTCGCGAAGCGCGACGAGGAGGGCTACCTCTATATCGTCGGCCGGGCCAAGGACATGATCATCTCCGGCGGCTTCAACGTCTATCCGAAGGAGATCGAGGACTGCCTCGACGAGCACCCGGCCGTGTCCCTCTCGGCCGTCATCGGTGTGCCCCATCCGAAGTGGGGCGAGGCGGTGACGGCCTTCGTCGTGCTGAAGGACGGGCAGACCGCCACGGCTGAGGAACTGATGGTCCTGGTCCGCAAGAAACGCGGCGCCGTGGTGACGCCGAAGACCGTGTACTTCGTCGATGAGCTGCCGCTGACCGGCTACAAGAAGGTCGACAAGAACGCCCTGCGCAAGCCGTTCTGGGAGCAGCAGGAGCGCCAGGTCGGCTAATCGGCTGATCGGCGCGAAGGTCTGATGGCGGCGCGCGCTCCTAGGGGCGGGCGCCGCTTTTCGTATGCGACAAGTCGCCTTCAATATTTAACTAACGAGTTGACTGGAAAGCTCGTCAAGCGCACATTGTGTCTAATGTGAAAGTCTCGCCACGGCGAGGCTGACACGAGGCCCGCGCCGGGCACCATCCTGGAGGAAACTGGATATGGCGACTGCGACGACCGCCGATGCGATTCCCGCCGCCCTGCTGCCGTTCGCCGGCGAGATTTTGGACGTGGATTCCCACGAGCACGTTCCTTCGAACCACTGGGTGAACCAGTTCGGTCCGGCGGCCCAGCGGATGCAGGACGCCGTGCGCAATTCCACCTATGTGGCCAATGAGAGCAAGGACGTCGACGACGCCGAGATCAATGCGGAGAACGTCTGGAAGCTGAAGCGCATGAACGCGCCCGGCACCTTCGACATCTCCCGCCGGCCCGAGGTGCTGAAGTTCCTGGGCGTGAAACGCCAGATGCTGTTCCCGGGCGCCTTCGGCATCAAGACGATCCGCCTGCTGGCCGCCGCCGACAACCCGGCCGTCTGCCTGCCGACGATCACGGGCGATCGCCGCCGCTATGCGCTCGATCTTGTCGACGCCTACAATGACTGGGCGGCCCACCAGACCATCTCCCACAAGGGCGTGGTCGCCGTGGCCATCGTCGCGGCGGACGGCACGCCCGAAGACCTCATCGAAGAGACCCGCAAGCTCATCAAGAAGGGGGTCCGCTCGATCTGGATCCGCACCTCCAACCTGCCCGGCGGCGTGTCGCCGGCGCATGAGGCGCTGGACCCCTGGTACGAGATGCTGTCGGACGCAAACATCACCATCTGCACCCATGTGGGCGGTGATAGCGGCTTCCTGGCTACCGAGGGGTGGCACGAGGCTGCCGCGTTCAATGGCTTCAAGATGGGCGACGAGTTCTCGCTGGACCCTTGGACGCTGGTGAACCTGTCGCGCGGGCCGGAGAACTACATCTCCACCATGGTGCTGGGCGGCGTGTTCGAACGCCACCCGAACCTGCGGGTCCTCATGGCCGAGGTCAGCGCTGACTGGATCGGTCCGCTGGCGCGGCGAATGGACATGTGGGTGATGCACTCCGGCGCCTTCCACCGGCAGAACGTCCACGCGACGAAGCAGCCGCCGAGCGAGTACATCAAGCGCAACGTGCGGGTCTCGCCGTTCGAGTTCGAGGACGTCGGCAAGTACATCACCGACTACGGCCTGGAGGACGTCTATTGCTACGCCAGCGACTTCCCCCACCTCGAGGGCGGCACCGAGCCGATGCGCCGGCTGCTCGACAGCCTGCGTTCGCACGGCCACTCCGACACCGTGATCCGCAAGTTCTTCGTCGAGAACGCCAAGTGGGTGCTCCCGGACTGACCTGAACCTGGCCCCGGAGGCGCCGCGCCTCCGGGTCTCCTTTCCGTATCGCTGGGTATTCTCCTCCCTTTCCCAGCTACTGATCCGCGAACGAGCTCAGGCTCTTCGCGGATCCTTTTTGTATCTGGCCCCGCCCGCGATCGCGCGGCGCAAACAGCAAGACGCCCGCGGCCGGGGCCGCGAGCGTCGGTTCGCTGGGGAAGCTGCTGGACCGAGCTGGCGGCCGCTAGGCCTTCTCGAGCACATGCACCGCGCAGGCTGTGCCCAGGCCGACCACGTGGGACATGCCGATCCGCGCGCCTTCCACCTGCCGCTGGCCGGCTTCGCCGCGCAAGTGGGTGGTCAGCTCGTAGATGTTGGCGATGCCCGTGGCGCCGAGCGGGTGGCCTTTCGAGAGCAGGCCGCCGGACACATTGACTGGGATGCGGCCGCCGAGCGCCGTCTCGCCGGAATCGATCATCCGGCCGCCCTCCCCGTCGGCGCAGAGGCCGAGGTTCTCGTAGTGGACGATCTCGGCCGTGGCGAAGCAGTCGTGCAGCTCGACGAGATCAATGTCATCCGGGCCCAGGCCCGCCATCTCGTAGGCGACGCCGGCGGCAAGGCGGGTGACGGCGTTGAAGTCCGGGGTGGTCAGGTTGCGGTCGGTGAAGGGGTCGCTGGTGAGCGCCGAGGCCCGCACCCGCACGGCACGCGACATCAGGCCCAGCTTCTTCGCCATCTTCTCCGACGCCAACACCGCGGCGGCCGACCCGTCGACGTTCACCGAGCACATCAGCTTGGTGTTTGGGTAAGAGATCATCTCGGCGTTCATCACCTCTTCGAGCGGCGTCTCCACCTGGTACATGGCCTTCGGATTGAAACTTGAGTGGTGGTGGTTCTTCACCGACACCTTGGCGAACTGCTCGAAGGTGGTGCCATAGCGGCGCGAGTGCTCCATGCCGACGTGGGCGAACACGGAGGGCGTGGTCATCGAGCCGAGGATACCCTCGGGCGATATGCCGGTCTCCACTTCGCCGCTGCCCAGCAGGCCCTTGCCCATCTGCTCGACGCCGACGCAGAGCACCAAGTCGTAGACGCCGGACTTGATCGCCATCCAGCCTTCGCGGAAGGCCGTGGCGCCCGTGGCGCAAGCGTTGGCGCAGTTCACCACCGGGATACCGGTCTGGCCGATCTCGCGCAGCACCTGCTGGCCGACCATGCGGTTAGCCAGGATGTTGTTGCCGCAGTAGAGCGCCTGCATGTCCTTGATGGTCAGGCCGGCGTCGTCGAGCGCCAAAAGCGCGGCTTCGCCGCCCAGGTTGGCCACCGTCCGGTGCGGGAAACGGCCGAAACGGATCATGTCCGTGCCGACAACGAAGACCTCAGTCATGCGCGCACCTGGGCGTTCTGGGGTTTGAAGAAATAGGTGAGGTAGCGTCCGCCCTGGCGATCGGCCTTGCCCGCGTCGGCGAAGACCACGTCCACGGGCATGTCGAACTTGAGGGTCTTGGGGTCGGGCTCCACATCGATGAGGTTGCCCTTCAGCGAACCGCCGCCCTCCAGCTCGACGATCGCCGAGACGAAGGGCGTGACCACGCCGGGGAAGCTGCGGTGGACGACCGTGAAGTTGTAGAGCTTGCCCTTGGTGGAGAGCTCGACGGTTTCCATGACGCCGCGCGCCGCGCACCTGGCGCAGGTCGACCGCTCACCGACATAGACTTCGCCGCACGCCCCGCATTTGGAGCCGCTCAGATAGGGCCGTCCATCGGCGTGGTGCTTGATGAACGGCGTCATCGGCTTCAGATCCGCCGACCCGGTCTCGGTTGTCATTCTTGGTTCCCTACCTGGTCGGTCACGGTTCGCCCGGCGGCGGATTCGCCCAGCCGGAAGACGGCGAACGCCGCCCGAAGGCGGCGTCCTAATGCTACTTCTGCTGCAGCGATGAAACGTCGAGATTGAACATCCGCGCCCCGTTGAGGCCGAGGACCTTCGCACGCTGCTTGTCTGTCATGAAGCCCATCGTCCGCTCGATCGCCTGCGCCGAGAACGGGAACGACCCTTCATGGTGCGGATAGTCGGTCGACCAGAGGATGTTGTCCTCCAGGCCGAAGTCGATGGCGTTCTTCAGCCCGGCCGGTTCGTCCATGAGCGTCGCGGCGCAGTTGCTACGATAGTAGGTCGAGGGCAACTCCGGGATCACCGGGCGGACCCACATGTGGTGCGCCTTGTAAGCGTGGTCCATCTGCTCGAGCATCCACACGATGATGCCGACGCCGCTTTCCACGGTGACGAAGCGAAGCTTCGGGTGTCGCGCAATGACGCCCGAGGTGACCACCTTCACCAGCGGATCCCAGGGCGTCAGCATGGAGTGCGTGACGTAGTTGATGATCGCCCCGCCGTAGCCGTCGGCCGTGCGGGGATCCTCGCCGCTCGAGACGTGGAAGGTGGCGGTCAGGTTGGCGTCGGCGATGGCCGCCCAAAGCGGCTCGAACGCCGGGCTGTTGTAGGCCAGCTCGCCCTTGATGGTCGGGCCGTAGATCGGCTTGTTCGGCAGCTGGACGGCCTTGAAGCCGTTCTTGGCGGCCCACTGGACTTCCTTGACGGCCTCGTCGACCAGCGCGCTGGTGATCAGCGCCACCGGATTGATCTTTCCAAACTGGGCGCCGAAGTAGTCCAGCACCCAGCGGTTCCAGGCGCGCGTCATCGCCAGCGAAAACTCGGAGTCGCGGGTCGAGAAGCCCATGCCGCCCTTTTGCGGGAAGACGATCTCGGCGTCGACGCCGTCCATCTTCGCGTGTTCCAGGCGCTGTTCGACCGTGCGGCCCGAGGCCGTCTTCATCTCCTCGAGCTGTTCCATACGTGAGGTGTAAGGGACCAGCACTTCCCACGACTCGTACTTCTCGCGCGGCTGCAGGTGGTCGGTCTTCGACTTCGCCGGCTTCACAAGCGAGGGAGAACGGCCCTCGACATGCAGCCACTCGTTGCCCTCTTCGTCCTTCGTCAGTCGGGGCAGACGATCCTTGTAGCGGTCGTCGATGCGCCCTTCGAAGAAGTTGAACGGCTCGTTGACGTGGTTGTCGCAGCTGACCACGAAGTACTTGTTCGGGTCCGACGCCCGCGCGGTGCGCGCCCAGCCCTCGGTGCCGGGGGTCTCCTGGCGCCACTCGTTCATCGGGCCCAATTTCAGCTCGGCGAAGTCCATCGGTCCGGTCCCTTCGTCACCGTCGGTCCCAACTGAGCACCGCACGGATCTCATTATCCAACTGGTTGGTCAAGTTATCTGTCTGGGACGGCCACGAGTCAAGGCGAAATTCAGGTTCTTCGAAGGGCGGTAAGCTCCAGGGATTGCGTCCAAGCCGGGAGCGTCAGCGATCGTGGCGGAGGACGGCGATGCATGCCTTCTGATGGCCCTCACCTTCTCTTTAATTAACTATCTAGTTGACTTAGGACGGTCCTAGCGTGAGAATGGCGGCCACGCGCGGGAGACTCGGGATGTCAGAAGCACCGGCAAGGACGCAAGGACCGCCACCCGACCGGCGCCCGCACTCCCTGCGCCGCACGACATCGATCCAGACGCGCTGGCCGGACGGGCTCGAAGGACCCATCGTGATGAGCGGTGCGGGCCGAGACCTCTACACCGGCGACGACGTCGTTTCGCCGCACGTGCTCGGCGAGGATCAGGTGCGCGCCCTGCTGAGCCCCGACCGCGTCCTCGCACACGTTGAAGGCCCCCGCCACGGCGACGCGCTGGCGGCGCTCGCGGGCCTGCGGCCTGGCGGCCAGCTTCGCAAGGCGATCGCCGGCCGCGTCCCCGGCGACGCGCCCGACACCGCCCTGCTGCATCGCCTGCTGGACGACGTCTCCACCGCCAGCTTCGTCTCCACGCACGCCTGGGCGGCATGGGCCCCCGGCTGGGTGGAGAAGTACCGCGCGGCCGGTCTCGCCGACCGGATCGACCGGGACGTGACGGACGTCTGCGTCGGGTTCCGCGCCGGGTCCGCCGCGCTGGCGGCCAACGGCCGGTCTAGCGTAGGCCGGATGACCCAGCTGGTTGCGCCACCGCCGCTGCGCAGCGACGACCCCTATTCCTGGCACCAGCTCGAACCCGACATTGGACCGAACCAACGGCGCACCCGCCGCATGGACCTGTGGTCGGAAGGCGGCCTGCTGCACGTCAACGCCGACTTCCAGGACAGCGCCGCCGTGCCGGACGCGCAGGGCGACCGGATGATCTTCCATGAGTACCGGATCGAGGCGACCCTCGAGCCGCAGGACCTCGTGCTTCAGGCGATCTCCGTGACGCCAGGCGTGCTGCCGTTCGGCGAGTGCGTCGCGGGCGTAAAGAGCGCTCAGGGTCTGGTCGGAAGGCCCGTGGTCGGTTTTCACAGCCTGATATCTGCGACGCTGCAGGGCTCCGCGGGCTGCACCCACCTCAACGACATGATGCGCGCGCTGCGCGACGTCGTCGCCATGCGTGACCGGCTGATGGAAGCGACAGCTGACGGCGGCTGAGCTCCCTCAGATCTCGACGCAGATCTTGCCGAAATGTCCGCCGCGCTCCAGGTAGCGGAAGGCGTCCGGCAGGGTCGCCAGCGAGAACCGCTTGTCGTCGACCATCGGCCGGATGCCCGTGGCCTCGATAGCCTTGATCATGTCCAGCTGGTGGCGGCGACTGCCGACCACGAGGCCCTGGAGCCTGAGCTGGCGCCGCAGGATCAGGGCCGTCGGGATCACGCCCTCGTAGCCGTCCAGCACCCCGATGACCACGATGCGGCCGCCCATCCGGGCCGCCAGGATCGAGTGCGGCAGGGTGCCCGGCCCGCCCACGTCGAGGATCAGGTCGACGCCGCGGCCGTTGGTGATCTCCATCACCGGGCGCTCCCAGTCCGGATCGGTGCGGTAGTTGATCAAGTGGTCGGCGCCCATGGCCTTCAACGTCTGCAGCTTTTCGTCCGACGAGGATGTCACGATCACCGTGGCGCCCGCCGCCTTGGCGAACTGCAGGGCGAACACCGAAACCCCGCCACTGCCCTGCAACAGCACCGTGTCGCCGGCCTTCACCCGGCCCTCGATGAACAACCCACGCCAAGCCGTGACGCCAGCGCACGGGAGTGTGCAGGACTCGGCATGGCTGTAGCCCGCGGGCTGGCGGGTGAAATAGGCGGCGGGACGGGTGACATACTTGGCGGCGAAGCCGTCGGCGCGGTCGCCTGGCACGATCCAAAGGTTCTCCGGTGTCCCCTCCCCGTCCACCCAGTCCGGGAAAAACAGGCTGACCACAGCGTCGCCCGGCTTGAGGTCGGTGACGCCGGGGCCCACCTCGACCACCTCGCCGGCGCCGTCCGAGAGCGGCACGCGCCCGTCATCGGCGGGCCGGGTCCCGTTGACCACCAGATAGTCGTGGAAATTGAGCGTGGCGGCCCGCACGCGGACCGTGACCTCCCCCAGGCCAGGCTTGGGAGTCTCGCCGGCGCCGAGCACCAGCCGGTCGATACCGCCGGGCTTCTCCAGCCGCACGACGTCGGTGGCGGCGGCCTGTTCCGGCATGGTCCGGGCTGAGGGCGCAATCATTCGCAGGACCTTGTTCTGATGGGCATGTGGGCAGCCAGAGTTGGTCGTACACCTGCCCACCCGGCTCGTCCAGAATTATTTAACTGACTGGTTGATCTATTCTGTTAGAGGCTCGCGGCACGCGGAATCCCTGGCGGGGCCTTCACCCCGTCCCGGCTGTTGTGGTGGAGCTGGCAGGACCCACACGTTCGCTTGGTCAGGCGGCGCAGGGGAGAGCGGAAGGGCGGTGCCATGCCGTGCAGTCGCCTACCCGCGATCGCCCCCATGGACTGCGGCCGTCCGAGCGCACAGAAGAACAACTGCGACTGCGCCGCCGAGGGCGAGCCATCTCGGCGCTCGAAAGCGCCTTTTGGCCGCACGGTGAGCCGCTCGCTGGGCTCAAACAGGAGCGTCAACCGCGCGCCGACATCCTCGAGGTTTGGCGCGCGCGCAACGGTCGGCGCCCTTCTCGGCCGGGGACTTCCCACGGGGCAGGTTGAGCGTAGAGCCGACGCAGGGAGGCCTTGAAGGCGGTCAGAGGAAGAGGATCTGCGATCAGTTCAGAGCGGTGATGGCAACAACGCGCAGGACTGATCGAGCCCGCTGAGGCCACACGTACTCCAGCAATGCGCCAGATGCGACCTTGGCTCTGGTCTGGAAGCCGAAGGTAGTCAAAAGTTCGATCCCTCAATAGCCGTCAATCCGAACCTCGCACGGCACGGGACGCCTAACAGGCTGTTGAAGAAGTCCGTAGCAGGGTTGGACTCGGCATGATTCACTCTGAGCGAGAGGTCGCCTGGGGGTGATTTGATGCGTGGGTCTGACGAGCGGACGGGGTCGCTGTTCTCGTATGTGGACCTGGAGGCGCGGGTTCGGCGGGATCATCCGCTACGGCCGATCCGGGAGATCACCGAGACGGCGCTTGCGGCGCTGAGCGAGGACTTCGCGGCGCTCTATCCGCCCAGGCTGGGGCGGCCATCGATCCCGCCGGAGCGGCTGTTGCGGGCGATGCTGCTGCAGGCGTTCTACGGCAGGCGAAGTCAGGCGCGCCGGGAAACGGCCGCCATCACCGCCAGCCAGGCCTCCCGAGCGGCGGGGCCGGCCTCTTCGAAAGCGTCGGCCATCACCCGCCGCTCCCGGTTCGAGGCCTCGCGCTCTACCTCGGACCCGCAGCCGGTGAGCGTAAGAACCTTGAAGCGCCGCCGACCGGCCTCGCGCTCCGACCGTAGGTAGTTTCCTTCCAGCAACTGACGCATAGGCCGGTGGACGGCCTGCTTGCTCAGGCCGAGCGCCCCAAGCAGTTCGCCGACGGTCAGTCCGTCCCGCCGCGCCACCACGAACAGGATGCGGTGATGCACCCGCGAAAGTCCCAGACCCGCCAGGTAGTCGTCGGCCTCGCGCGTCATGCCCCGCCAGCCGTAGAACATCAGCTCCAGCGCGCCATCCAGGGGCTCCAGCGGCCTCAGCTCAATCTTGCGCAGCCCGGCGGGCCGTGTCTCGGCGCTCATTGGCGAAAACGACTCCTGCCCCGTGATACCCCTCCGAGGCTTACCATCGCAGGCGCCGCAAGCCACACAATCCACATAGGTCAATAGTATTGACCTATTGTGATCCTTCGCCTCATAGTTCCGGTCTGGCGAGGGAGGACGGTTATGGCGATGGCGCACGATGGTGATCGCGGGAGCGGCGCATGAGGGCGCTGGTGTTCGCGGGCGAGCGGCGGCTCGAGTGGCAGGAGCGGGCGGCCCTGACCGTGCAGGGCGATCTGGAGGCGATCGTCCGCCCCATCGCGTCCACCACCTGCGACCTCGACCGGCGCATCCTCACCGGGCGCAGCCCGTTCGCGCCGCCGTTCGACATCGGCCACGAGTGCGCCGCCGAGGTGCTCGCCATCGGCGACAAGGTGCGCAAAGTGAAGCCCGGCGATGTGGTCGTCGTCCCCTGGCACGTGGCCTGCGGGATCTGCCGCGCTTGCGTCGGCGGGCTCCCGGCGCATTGCGAGGCGATGGGGCGGCTCTCCGGCTACGGCGTCCCCATCGCGGGCGACTGGGGCGGCCTGTTCTCGGAGGAGGTCCGCGTGCCCTTCGCTGACGGCATGCTCGTGCCGGTGCCGGACGGGCTCGATCCCGTCGCGGTGGCGAGCGCCAGCGACAACCTCACCGACGCCTACATCGGCGTGCGCCGCGGCCTCGCCAAGCATCCGGGCGCGCGGGTGCTCGTGGTCGCGGGCGTCGAGAGCCTCGGCCTGTTCGCCGCCGACCATGCCCTGGCCGCCGGGGCGGAAGGCGTGGACTACGTCGACGCCGATGCGCGCCGGCGCAGCGTCGCCGAGGGCCTGGGCGCCAGGGTCTTCGCAGGCCTGGATCCCGGCTTCGACCGCCGGTACCGGGTGGTCATCGGCGCCTCGCGGGATCCGGCCGATCTCAAGGCGGCGCTGATGGCGCTGGCGCCCGGCGGCCACTGCTCTAACCTGACGATGTTCTTCGGCGACACGCTGATGCCGCTCTGGGAGATGTACCTGCGCGACGTCACCTTCTCGATCGGCCTGCCCAGCGTGGCCCCGCACATCCCAGCCGTCCTGAACCTGGCCAGGTGCGGCCACATCCATCCCGAGCGCCTGGTGCAGGTGATCGACTGGAACGACGCCTGCGAGGGGCTCCTCGAACCGCACCTCAAGCCGGTGATGGTCCGGCCGCGGCTCCTCGCATGAGGCTCTTCTACTCCGCGGCCTCCCCGTACGTGCGCAAGGTCCTGGTCTGCGCCGACGAGGTGGGGATGCGGGACGCGATCGAGCTCGTGCCTATGGCGCGATCCTTGACCAAGCTCCAGAGGCAGGCTGGGGCTGGCCATGGCCTTCAGGGAGGGGATCGCGGGGGTTCAATACCTCCGCTCATCCCGGCGACTGCCGGGACCCAGATGGCGTAGCTTTGAGGGGGCTCCAGCCGCGCAGCGCTGATCCAATCAGCCTCCCCGCTATCGGATCTGCGTCCCAGCCTCGCCGGGAGAGCGGTGTTGGTGAGGCCGCTAGCAAAAAAGTTCAGAGACGTGATCAGCCGCCCTCGCCACGCCTGGGCGCCACCTGCACCGAATTCGGCAGGCCAGCGTCGAGTGACGCCTGGCGCGCGGGCCCTGGCCGAAACCGGCAGGCCGGCGCGGCCCACGACGATCTGCTGGACATCGGAGGACCGGGCTCCAGAGCGGTCTGCAGCGACGACGCCAAGCGCCGTGACCCTCTCGGGCGCGAAGGCGCCCTGGCGACCGCCGATTGGGGCGCGGGCATCGCTGGCCATTCCGGCGTTGGAGGTCTGGTTCATGGGACGGCCTCCCGCTGATAGATCGACGCTGTATATGGAATGGCGTTCTTCGGGCTATATTAGCTAGGAAGGCGGGGTATTTGTCGCAAAACTGGCCCGTAGATCAGCATTGACTTAGTCCATTCGTGTCGAGAATCTCAAATTTATGGTTCAAACAGCGCATTCAAGTTTTGACCGGGTGGATCGTGCGATACTTTCCGAGTTGGCCGGGCAAGGTCGCATCAGTTGGCGAGACCTAGCCGTGCGGGTCGGCCTGTCGCTCACGCCCGTCTTGCGCCGCGTCCGTAGGCTGGAGGATCAGGGATTCATTACGGGGTATTCCGCGCGCTTCGACGAAGCCCGGCTTGGCGCCTCGTTCAGCGCCTTTGTGTCGGTGACGCTGGAGCGGCAGGCGGAAGAGGCGCTCGAGGTGTTCGAGACCCAGATTGCTCGCGCGCCCGAGGTGATGAGTTGCTATCTCATGTCCGGCGGTTCGGACTATCTGCTCCGGGTAGTAGCGGCCGACCTCGGCGCCTACCAGGCGTTCATGACCGGCGTCCTCACCCGGATCCCGGGGGTCGCGCGCATCCAATCCTCCTTCGCCCTGAAGTTGGTGATCGAGCGCAGCGCGCCGCCGTTTCGCTGAGGCAGGCGGGTTGGCGCCCACACCCTGCCGGAAAGGCGATAGCCAGCCCGCTTCCGGCGTTGTCAGCTGGCCGGCCCTCGATTTCTTCTGCAACGACGTCCGAGCCCTCGTCCAGCGCGCTGGGCGGTTGCGTGGTTGCAGTATGGTTGCAGTGTCGCGGCCAGCTACTCCGGCCGGCTCAGCGCTCTCCCCACGAGCTTGCAATCACTGGAGAATTCGGCGCGCCCGGTAACGATTCGAACGTCCGACCCTCAGATTCCTAGACTGAAGATCGTGGATTTGAGTCTGGGTTAGCCGCCAATCCGAACCTCGCACGCCACGGGCCGCCCGAGCCGCTCGGCGCGTTTCAAGCAGGCGTCGAGAACGCGGCGGTTCTGGACCACGATCTCCTCGCCCCGCCCGAGCCGGCGCCACGCGCTCGCGTCGGCTCCGCGCATAAGGCGTGCGCCCGCCGCCCATCGATCCTGGCCCATGGCGGCGGCCGCGAGGCGCTCGGGAACCTGCCACGACGCCGGCAAGGCGCGCGCGGCCGGACCCGACAGTCCCAGCCAGGCCACCAAGGCGGCCACCGCCCCCGCCAGGGCCGCATAGGCGACGCTACGGCGTTGAGCCTCACGCGTTCGGACTACCCCGGCCGACTGCGCCAGGACGCCGGTCGCGTTGGAGAAGGCCGTCGTGACGCCCGAGAGCTCGCGAAGGATCTCCTGGCGCCCCGCTGCGACATGGACGCGAAGCTGCGAGGCGACCACATCCGGCGTTAGGGCGAGCACCGGATTCCGGCCCGAGCTTGCCGCCGCCCTGCCGCGCCGCCTCGGCGGCCTGGAGCAAAGGCCGGGGATCGGCGTCGCGTGCCTTGTCCACCAGACCAGGCTCGGCCTTCGCGCTCCCCGACATCGCCTTGCCAAGCCTCGGACGCTCGCGGTCGAGCGCATGTGAAGCCCGCTCCAGCGCCAGCTGCTGATGCGGCAACACCGGCAGGTCCGAACCATGCATGCGGGCGATCTCGGCATGGGCCCGCGCGAAGTCGCGCGTCAGCGCCGGGAGACTGGTTTCCGGCGGCGGCGGTTCCTGAGGCTTAGAGCCAGGCGTGAAGCTTCCAAACACCCCGCCTCGGCCCGATCCCGCGCTTTCCACTGCCAGCCCGCGTCGGCTGGCGAACGGCTCGGCATAGTCGAGGGTGGTGTCCTTGGCGCGCTCTCGGCCCAACGTCTGCGCCAGACGCTGTGACGTCGCAAAGGTCTCCCGGTCGTAGTGGAGCACAACATCCTGGCGATGACGCGATAGCGCCACATAGGTCGCGTGCCGGTCCATGTGCGCGCTCGCCAGGACATGGCCCCGATCCACCGTGACCCCCTGCGATTTGTGGATCGTCGTCGCGTAGCCGTGGTCGAGATCGCCATAGGTCTTCAGTTCCACGTCAACCCGGCGTCCGTCGTCCAACCGGACACGAAGGGCCCTATCGCTGATGGTCTCGACCTGGCCAAGACTGCCGTTCTTCACGCCGAGCGAGCGCTCATTGCGCAGGAACGTCACTCGGTCGCCGGCGGCGAACTCACGTGTGCCGGCGGTCGTCTCGACCGGGCAGTCCGGGCCCAGCGCGCCGCCCTCGCGCATGCGCGCGCGCGAGGCGATTGAGCGCGCCCACATCGCGCCGGGTGTAGGCCAGCATCACCTGCGAGGCCTATGTAGAGATGTGGCTCAGCTGATCGTTATTCATGGAAGTCGGTCAGCTCGAACTGATTACCCGCCGGGTCCAGCAGCACGACGCTCGAGGCGTCGTCAGGTGCGTCGAAGAAGGGCTTGGCCCCCAGACCCAAGGCCTGATCGGCCCGCTCACGCAAGGTCGTACGGTCCGGCAACTCAAATACCGGCACGCAGCCGCAGCCGACCGGCACGTTGTCGAGTGGAAGCAGCGCCAATCGAATATCGCCCACCATGAATTCGCACCAGCCCTCGAAGTCCTTGTGAGGCGCCGTTCCCAGGAAGTTCGTCCAGAAGGCGCGCGCTGGATCGAGATCGGTGACCTTGAAGTAGATTGTGCGGATATGCATTCGAGCCGTCCTTCAGCGCCGATTCAGACCCGGCCCGGTTCGTCGATTTGGCGCAGCAGTTTGATCCGGCCATCGTCGCTCGTGACGTCGAACCTCAGCCAGTCGGCGCCGCTCTTGAGATCCGCGAACAAGCCGGTCGGGTCCTCATGAAAATGCAGTCGAGCCTGCCCTCGTTCGTAGAAGACCCCCGGCTTGCGTTCCTGAAGCCTTGATCGCAGCCGCAGTTCCTCCAATAGCCACGAGAGCTCGTGGAGGGCGGACTCGCCGGCATGTCTCATCGACTTTGCCCTCATCATTTTCATTGACTGTAAACTCAATGAGTGAAAAGTCAACGTCATGAAAGCCCTTACTCTTCGCGAGAAGCAGCGGCGGGAGACGCGGGAGCGGATATTGTTCGCCGCCTGCGAGCTGTTCGGGCGAGACGGCTTCTCGGCGGTTCGCACCCAGGACGTCGCCCTGGAGGCGGGCGTCTCCCATGGCGCGGTCTTCGCGCATTTCCTGACGCGGGAAGCGCTCATCGCCGCGGCAGTGGAAGACACTGTCGTGCGGAGCGTGAACTTGGTTCGCCACGAACTGAGGCTGACGAACAGCGCGACAGATGTCCTTCACGCCCATCTCGCCGTATTGGCCGAGCATGAGGGGCTCCATGCCAACATCGTCGCCGAACAGCGGACCCTCCCTGCCGGGGTTCAGGCGCGGCTCATCGAGGTCAATTCAGGCGTTGCATCGCATCTCTTGGCCTCCCTCGAGCGGGACGTGGGCGCCGCGTCCTTGAAGGTCGAACGCCATTTCGTCTTCAACACCTGGCTCGCACTCGTGCACTATTATCTGCTGAACCGGCACCTCTTCGCGCCAGGCCGGTCGGTCCTGACCGAGCGGGCCGACGAACTCGTGCGGAACTACTTGGCCCTCATCGGAGATTCGAAGTGACCGCGAACTGCATCGCCTGCGGCATGCCAATGGATCGCCAGGAGGACCACGCGCTGGCCGATGCTGCGAGGCCCTACTGTCGCTACTGCGCGAGGGAGGATGGAACGATGCTGTCCTATCCAGAGAAACTCGCGGGCTACGCGGGCTGGCTCGTATCAACCCAGGGGCTGGACAGGACGGTCGCCGAAAGCCAAGCGGCGACGATCCTCAGGCAGTTGCCTGCATGGCGCGAGCGACATTCTCGGACTTGACCATCTTGTGACGGCCAGCGAAGCCGTCGTTCTTCTGGCCTGTCCGCCATGACCCGACCTTGTCTCGTGCGCGAACTGATCGTCTCCCCGCCATGCTCCGCACGGCCAGCGAGCGACCGTCAGGCCTGAGAGAGGCGACCGGCTGGCCTTGACACGAAAATCCCCATGAAGGCTGCACAGGAGCCGCGCGATCCGCGCCGCGGGCGGCGCCGCCGAGCGGCCGGCGGCGGCCCAGGGCCGCCGGCTTCGGGCGCGCCCGAGGGAGCCGTGGCACACGGCGGGACCGAGCGCGACCGCCGGGCGCTCTCACAACAACAGGACCGGCCGCGTGCGCCTAGGACCCCTGGTCGCAAGGCATACCCAGGCGCCTAGGCAGTGCGGACGACCTGAGGAAAGATGCGCTTCGGAGAATGAGCCGCAGCGGCGTCGAGATGGAGGGCGGACATGGCGCGCAAACCAGCGGGCGCACGCTCAAGCGGCGGTCCCGCCCAAGCCGGCGACCGTCAGCGACAGCCCGCTGCTCGGCAATCGCGCCCGGGTGGGTCGCGCCCGGGTGGGTGGAGCGAGTCTGGCGGCTCACGCGTCATCCGATGGACCCCGCTCCCCTGGTGGCGAAGGCGCCTGACAGGCCTCCAGGCCCTTTTGGTGGCGGCAGCCACCTTCCTCGCGGTGTTCCTGGGCGGTGTCTTTGGACCGGGCATGTTGAAGAGCCAGTGGGTCGGCGCCTTGAAGGTCAGCTCCCCGCGGGTGGCTCACGCGCCCTACTATCCGACATGCAGCTCAGCCCATGCGGCGGGCGTCTACTCGCTTCGAGCGGGAGAGCCGGGGTACCGCGAAGCCCTCGACCGCGACCGCGACGGGCTTGCCTGTGAGCCCTACACGCCGCGCTGAGACGTGCGCCAGGGCGCGGAGCGTGAGGCCCGGGGCGACCTGCGCGTCGGGACCGAGCGCGGCCGCCGGCCGCACTCCGTCTCAAAGGAGGTCAGGCGATAGCCGGATCTCAGGCCTTGGCGCGGCCGCGTTTGGGGGCGGGCGTCACCTTCCGGCCGAGACCGATCGTTTTCGCCATCTGCGAGCGCGCCGCGCTGTAGTTTGGCGAGACCATCGGGTAGTCCCGGGGAAGGCCCCATTTCTCGCGGTACTGCTCCGGCGTCAGGCCCTTTACCGACAGATGCCGCCGCAGCGTCTTGTAGCCGCGGCCGTCCTCGAAACTCACCAGGGCCTCGGGCGTGATCGACCTGCGGATCTGGGCCGGGGTGAGCTTGGTCGCCGGCTCCATCGGCGCCTCGGCCGCCGCACGTGAAGGTTCACCGCCCGCAGACACGGCCTGGAGGCTCGTGGCGATCTGCGAGATCACGTTGGGAATATCAGCAGCGACCACGTGCGTATTGGAGAAATAGGCCGCGGCGACGTCGGCCACCAGTTCGCGGAGGTTATTGTTGTCGTCAGCCACAAGATCTCTCCGCGCGAATGTTCGGCATCGATAGAAACATCAAGCTGCCTTGGCAAGGCGACCGGGTTGAGCGCCGCTTCGAAGTCTCCGCGAAGACTGAATGTCTGGGATGGATTCTTGGCCCTCGGCGGCCGCGCGGCGAAGTCGACCCAAGAGACCCATGGGGCGGGCAAGCTGCATCGAGTTGCGCCGACCCAGCTTGGGGCTGCATTTAACGGCGCCCCCTCCACCCAGAGGCGATTCACATGGCCCCACACAAGAAGGCCTCGAAATGGCCCGACCCCATCGACCTCCAGGTCGGCCTGCAGATCCGCGCGCGGCGAAAACTGATCGGCTCAAGCCAATCGGCCCTGGCCTCCGCCATCGGCGTGAGCTTCCAGCAGGTGCAGAAGTACGAAAGGGGCGCCAACCGGGTCTCGGCCTCGATGATGTCGCGGATCGCCAAGCATCTGGGCTGCCGGCCGTCCGATCTCATGTCGGATGGAGACGCCACCAACGCCGCGCCTCTGGACCTGGCGTTCGTGAGCGAGCCCGGCGGCGCCGAACTCGCCAAGGCGTTCATGAGCCTCTCGCCCAAGCTCCGGCGCGCGCTTGTTGAGCTTGCCCGCACCATGGCGATCGAAGTGGGCTCCTAGGCCGGCCCAGCCAGGAAGACGGAGGGAGGCTACCGGCGGGACAAGGGACGGGCCCCACGCCCGCTCTCGGCCTGGCCGGCGACATCAACCCGTCGGACACCCGCATGCCGCGCGCATCGCTTGCGACGCCCGCCACGATTGTGCATAGTCGCCTAGACGCTCGCAGCCATCGCTGCGACGTCCGCGCCCTACGCGCCCGCCTCGCGTAGACGTCCGCCCGGCTCCAACCCTTGCGGTTCCAGCCGGCCAGCGCGCGAAGCAAAGGACGTTCACCATGACCCAGCCTGGGCGGGGCCAGACCCCGCATCCTGTCGACCTGCATGTCGGCCGCCGCGTCCGCGGCCGCCGCAAGCTCCTGAGGATGAGCCTCGAAAACCTCGCCGGCGACATCGGCGTCGCCTATCAGCAGCTCCAGAAGTATGAGCTCGGCCACAACCGCATCAGCGCCTCGACCCTCTACCGGATCGCCGAGGCCCTGCAGACCCCCATCGACTACTTCTACGATGGCCTGCCCTCCCCCGGCGTCAGGCCCGACGGCGACGGCCGCGACGCCCTCGACCAGCTCCTCACCCTTCCCGGCGGCCTCGACCTGGTCCGCGGTCTGATCCCCCTTCCCGACCGAGTCCGCCGGCGCCTGGCCGCCCTGCTGGAGGACATCGCCGGCGCCGGGACAGACGAGAGTTCGCCGCATCCGCCCCCCAGGTCGCTCAGGGCGGTGAACTAGCTCGAGACCCGCAACATTGTGGCTCGTCCGAAGGCCGGCGACCGCAATGGGGGTTCGCCGCCTTCGGCGCTCTCTCAACCACCGTCCTTGCGCATTCCTGCGGATAGGGCTCTCCGGCTGCGAGGAGGTGCGCCTGACAAACGACAGCTTGGCGCCAGGAACGGACCTTTGGATCTGGCCGGGAAACGGACGCTCGGCGTCAGCTCAACTCACCCCTGATCATCTGGGCAGGCCCGCCGAAGTATCAATCGCACTCGCTTGTGAACTCCGACACTGCGCTCTCGAAGTCGCTTTGAGCACTGCGTAAACGCCGAAATTCTGAGGAACAGTCATCCCGACCTTGGCTGCTACTTACGCAACGACTGTACCGGCGAAGGTATGAGTCGATTTCACCGAGGCTGGAGTTGTAGCTACTCACCGCATCGCGGCATCCGTCCGCGTCCGCCAATGCGCTTGGGCCGGCGAACACCGTCAAAAGGCCCATAACTGCAATGCACTTCTTCATTCGGTCTTCCCCCTACCCAGACAGTAGGGCCATTGGCCAAGTTATAGAAATCTGCGGACTGGATCGCGATCTGTTTGGACGCCGCTTCCGAGCTGCGCCAGTATCGGAACTTGCCTGTTGGAAAGCGCACCTTCGCAGCGGCACGGTAGCGTCCGATCTCGGGCCCTCGCTCGGGGTCGGGTAAGGAAGTCGTTGGGCGCCCCGATTCAGAACTTTCTCGGCTTGGGCGGCGTGTATGGCTTGGAGCTATAGTCGGGCGTCTTCGTACCAACCTTGCCAGAATATGGGTTCACGTTGGGTTTGGTCGAATAATTGTCCACGTTGGTGTTGTTCGGATTCGTTGCCCGAGTAGGGGCAACATAGGTGCCGTTCGACTTCACGTAGCCTTTAACGCCATGGCTGCCTTGAGCGGCTGCGACGCCTGTGCAGCAGAGCGAAAATACGACAGCAAGTGTGAGAGATTTCATGATGCTTCCCCAGATTGAACACAGCCAAAACCTGATCGCCAGGCGCTTCAACTCTGCGAAGGCGCCCGACTTCAGAACTTGCGATCAGCTCACTTCGGCTTGTGGCAGTGGTATTCGCCGGTCTGGCTATTCGTGTGGCAGCCGTAGGCATCAGTGCCACCTGAGTGTCCGTTCGCCGGCTTCATGACCGGTTTGAGTGGAGAAGCCTTCGGCGCGCTCGCCGACTGAGATTTAGGAGGCGTCTCATGAGCAAACGCCGTTGACGCGAAGAGCGAAATCGCGGCCACCAATAGAAGTTTCATTCGCAGTCCCCCGCCAGCGAAACGCTGACTTTCAACTGTAGCTACATCGCAAGCAAAACCACAACCCCGGCGTAATGAGCCTTTGGAAACTTGGGCGGCGCGAAGCTTCGGACCACTGTGATGGCGGCAGCGACCGACCTTCCGCCAAGCGCCGATATCGTTGATTTAGTCCGCTAATGAGCGGCTGAGAGCCTCCTTCGAAGCCTGGAATGCGGTGGGGTAGCGCCTTTGGCCGCCGCTTTGTGGGCGTGGACCGGTGTCCGGGGCGGTTGCCCGTCAGGCTGTGGC
>NZ_JAUYOJ010000194.1 GCF_030697925.1 Phenylobacterium sp.
AAGAACGAGGCGCGCAAGCGGCAGAAGGTCGTCGAGATCAAAGAGATCAAGCTGCGACCGAACATCGACATCCATGACTACGAGGTGAAGCAGCGCTCGATGCACCGCTTCTTCGAAGAGGGCGACAAGGTGAAGGTCACCCTGCGCTTCCGTGGTCGCGAGCTCGCCCACCCCGAACTGGGCATGAAGCTCCTGCAAAAGGTGAAAGCCGACTTCGAGCCGGTGGCCAAGGTCGAGTACGAGCCCCGCATGGAAGGCCGCCAGATGATCATGATCCTGGCTCCGCGCTAGTCTGATCCAGCCAAATATCGTGAAGGCGGTCACCCTCGGGTGGCCGCCTTTTGCTTGGCCGCTGCTTGACCAAACCGACGTTCCAGGCCCTGCTGGCCGCAAGACATCGGGAGGCGGACCTTGCGCGCATTCTTGACGGCCCTGGCCGTGATCGCCTTGGCGCCGGCCGCCGCCCTGGCCGCCGACCTCTATCTCGTGAACGGCAAGGTCTTCACCGGCGACGACGCCCGACCGACAGCCAGCGCCATCGCAGTCCGTGACGGCAAGATCGCGGCGGTCGGCGACGACGCCGCGGTCCAGGCCATGGCCGCCGGCCGCGCCGTGGACCTGGGCGGGAGGCTCGTGGTTCCCGGACTGATCGAGGCCCACGGGCACACCGGCGCATCGTCCGGCGCGCGCGACGCGCCCATGGCCAACCTGCCGTGGCCGGGCCCGACGCCGGAGCAGGCGCTCGCCGCCGTGAGCGCCGCCGCGAGCCAGGGGCCGGGATGGATCGAGGCGACCATCGGCCCGCTGGTGGTCAACGATAATCGGGACTGGCGCGCCGCCCTGGACGCCGCGGCGCCGAACAACCCCGTGATGATGCGTCCCTGGTGGGGTCACGGCACGCTCATGAACTCCGCGGCCTTGAAGGCGCTGGGTGTCGCGGACGACGCCGGGGACCCCCCGGGCGGCTGGTACGGCCGTCGTCCCGATGGCCGCCTGGACGGCCGGGCGCGTGAGAACGCCGAGTGGCGACTGGGGCGGACGCGGACCGCGGCCCTGCCCGTTGAGACCTTCGCCGCCGCCTATCGCGCCACCGCCGAGCTCTATGCCGGCTGGGGCGTGACCACCTACCACCAGATGCTCAACAACCAGGCCCTGGCCGACGCCCTGCCGGCCCTGCGAATGGCCGGTCTTCCGATCAAGTGGCGGGTCTATGGCTGGGCCATGCCGGAAAGCCGGGTCGAGGACGCCTGGTCGCAGTTCGAAGGCCAGCCCGCCAAGGAGGGCCCGGTTCGGGTCGCCGGGATCAAGTGGGTCCTCGATTCAACCCCGATCGAACGCGACGCCCATATGAGCGTCCCCTATGCCGACCGGCCGGGGTGGCGCGGCCGCTCGAACTACACCGACGACCAGCTGCGCGACATGCTGCGCGCCATCCTCGCCCACCCGGACCAGCAGCCGGCCTTCCATGTGAGCGGCGACGGCGAGGTCGCCCGGCTGCTCGACGCCATGGAGGCCGCCGCCCCGGCCACGACCTGGCGCGCCCGACGGGTGCGCATCGAACACGCCGACGGCCTGGTCCCCTCCCGCTTCGAACAGGCGAAGCGACTGGGCGTGGTGGTGATCCAGAACCCGCTCCACCTCGACCCCATGCCCGACGCCAAGGGCGTTCCGCTGATCGTCGCCCGGCTCGGGGACCGGGCCCGCGAGTTCGAATTGCTGAAAACCCTGGTGGCGGCGGGCGTGCCGTTCGCGCTGGGCTCGGACGCCGGCGGTCCGCCCGCCAACCCGTTCCTGAACATGATGATCGCCATCGCCAGCCCCAACGCCCCGACCGAGGGCCTGACCCGCGAGCAGGCCCTGATTGCCTATACCCGTGGCGGGGCCTTCGCCGAGGGCGAAGAGGCGCTGAAGGGCAGGATCGCGCTGGGCATGGCCGCCGACCTGGCGGTGCTCTCGCAGGACATCCTGACGGTCCCGCTTGGCGCCTTGCCCGCAACCCGCAGCCTGTTGACCCTGGTGGACGGAGCGTCGGTGCACGCTGAAGGACCGTTCGCGGCGCTGGCCGCCCAGGGCCGCTGAGGCGCTTGCCAGACGCGGCCCGAATCAATACTTTAGGGCATGCTAAACCAAGCTCAGCAACCCCTCGACATGATGTTCCAGGCCCTGTCCGATCCAGGCCGACGCAACATGGTCGAGCGCCTGAGCCGCGGGCCGGCCTCGGTCAGCGAACTGGCCCAGCCGCTCGACATGACCCTGTCGGCGGTGGTGCAGCACTTGGCGGTGCTGGAGGCGAGCGGCCTGGTGAGGTCCGAGAAGGTCGGCCGGGTGCGCACCTGCACGATCCAGCCGGACCGACTGCAACTGGCCGAGCAGTGGATCCATGCGCGCCGCACCTCCTGGGAGAAGCGCCTGGATCGACTGGGCGACTTCCTGGCCGAGACCGAACCTAAGACCTGAGGGCCGTCAAAATACTTTAGTCATGACTTGACCATCTCGCGGCGTTTCGATACTTAAGTACATGCTACAGCAAGCGACCTCGCTTGATCTCGCATTCCAGGCCCTGGCGGATCCCGTCCGGCGCGCCATGGTGGAGCGGTTGAGCCGCGGGCCGGCCACGGTCAGCGAACTCGCCCGACCACTGACCATGTCGCTCTCGGCGATCGGCCAACACCTGCGGGTCCTGGAGACCAGCGGACTCGTCCGCTCGGAGAAGGTCGGCCGCCTGCGGACCTGCTGGATCGATCCGGCTGGACTGCTGGTGACCGGCCGATGGATCATCGCGCGGCAAGCAAGCGTGGAGCGCGACCTCGAACGGCTCGGCGAGCATCTCGCCGCGCCGACAGACCCCTGGAGAGACCCATGACCCAACGTTCCGTCGTCCACGCCACCTTCGTGGTGGAACGCACCTATACGGCCACGCCCGCCCGGACCTTCGCGGCCTGGGCCGATCCCAAGCTGAAGGCGCTGTGGTTCCCCGCGGCGGAGGAGGCCGGCTACGAATTCGACTTCCGCGAGGGCGGCCGGGAGTACAGCGTCGGAACCGCGGAAGCCGGAGGCCCCGAGTTCGTCTTCGCGGTGGACTATCGTGAGATCGTCCCCAACGAGCGTATCGTCTACGCCTACTACATGGACATGGGCGGGGTGCGGATCTCGGTCTCGGTCGCGACCATCGAATTCCACGCCAAGGGCGCGGGCACCCGCATGGTGGTGACCGAGATGGGCGCCTTCCTCGACGGCCACGACACCGTGGCCCAGCGCGAGCACGGCACCAACTGGCTGATCGACCGGCTCGGCGAGTCGTTGAACGAGGTCCCGGCCGCCACTTGACCGGTCCGCGCAAGTCCGACCGTGGCGGTCGGACTTGCCGCACGGCGCGGCTCCCCTTAACACCGTTCACATGTCCGACACCGCGCCGCAGGGGGCGTCGCCGCCCTCCTCGATGGCGGCGCCGTCCCTCATCGCCGTCATCTTCATCAATATGCTGGGCTTCGGGATCATCGTCCCGTTGTTGCCCTTCTACGCCAAGTCGTTCGACGCCCCGCCCTGGCAGATCGCCCTGATCTTCTCGGCCTATTCGGTGGGCGCCTTCTTCGGCGAGCCGTTCTGGGGCCGGCTGTCGGACAAGTACGGCCGCAAGCCGCTCTTGATCTCCACCATCACCGGCAACTGCCTCTGCTACCTGGCGCTCGCCTTCGCCCCCAATATCTGGGCGGCCTTCGCCATCCGGCTGCTGGGCGGCCTGGCGGCCGGCAACGGAGCGGTGATCCAGGGCTATATCGCCGACGTCACGCCGCCGGAGAAGCGCACGCGGCTGCTGTCCTACCAGGGGGCCGCCTGGAACGTCGGGCTGATCTTCGGCCCGATGGTGGGCGGGATCTTCGCCCATCCGGACGCCGGTCCCGTCGGCTTCCGCCTGCCGCTGTTCATGGCCTCGGGCCTGGCGGCGCTCTGCGTCATCGGCATCATGGTCTTCATCCGCGAGAGCAAGACGCGCGAGCAGGCCATCACCCACCGCCCCAGCCGCTGGTCGGCCCTCGGCGATGTGGTCCGTCATCCGATCATCGGCCGGCTGATGCTGCTGACCTTCCTGGTGGGATTCGCCTTCACCGGCATCGAGAGCACCTTCGGCCTCTGGGCCCAGGCGCGGTTCCAGTGGGGGCCGCGCGAGATCGGGGTCTGCTTCGCCTTCGTCGGCGTCGCCGCGGCGGTCACCCAGATGTTCGTCACCGGCCGGCTCTCCGAGCGCTTCGGCGAGGGCCGGATGCTGGCTGTCGGCATGGGGATCACCGTGCTCTCGGCCGCCGGCCAGACCATGTCGCCAGGCGGCGGCGTCACGATCGCCCTCATGTGCCTCACGGCCGTCGGACAGTCCGTCGCCTGGCCCAATGTGGGCTCGATGATCTCCCAGACCGCCGACCCGCATCGCCAGGGACAGATCCTCGGCCTCAACAACGCCACCGGCGCCCTAGCCCGAGTGGTCGGCCCCTTCTGCGCGGGACTGATCTTCCCGGTGGCGATCGACGGACCGTTCATCCTGGGCGCCCTGGTGGTGGCCCCGGCCATCTTCCTCGCCCTGGCCGCGAGCCGGCGGGTGGCCGCATCCCGGGCGGATGGGCGGCCATGAGCCAGGCCCCGACCACGCTCGGCGACCGCCGCGCCCTGTTCATCCTGCTGTCGGTGACCTTCCTCAACATCGCGGGCTTCGGCCTGGTGATCCCGCTGCTGCCCTTCTTCGGCAAGGCGCTGGACGCGCCGGCCTGGCAGATCGCCCTGCTGTTCTCGGCCTTCTCCTTCGGCCAGTTCCTAGGCGAGCCGTTCTGGGGGCGGCTGTCGGACCGCATCGGCCGGCGGCCCGTGCTGATCGTCACCATCGCCATCGCCGCGCTCTGCTACATCGCGCTCGCCTTCGCCCCGACCATCTGGCTGGCCTTCCTGGCCCGGTTCGCCAGCGGCGTCTTCTCGGGCAACATCTCGACCCTACAGGGATGCATGGCCGACATCACCCCGCCCGACCAGCGCGCCGGCCGCATGGGGGTGATGGGCTCGGCCTTTTCGCTCGGCTTCATGACCGGTCCGGCCCTGGGCGGTCTGCTGGCCCAGCCCGAACTCGGGCCCATCGGCTTCCACATCCCGCTGTTCGCCGCGGCGGGCTTCGGCCTGGCCTCGGCGCTGGGCGTCTTCCTGTTCGTCAAGGAGACCCGGCCGCCCACCGGAGAGTCCCGCCCCCATGGCCGCCCGCCGGCCCTGCGCGAGGCCTTCGGCCACCCGATCATCTCGCGGGTGATGATCATCTCGTTTGTCATCGTCTCGGGCTTCGCCGGGATAGAAGCGACCTACGGCCTGTGGACCGAGAAGCGCTTCGGTTGGGGGCCGCGCGAGATCGGGCTGGCCTTCATGGTGATCGGCGTCATCGGCGCCTTCGCCCAGGGGATCGGGACCTCGATCCTGGTCCGCCGGTTCGGCGAGGCCCGGGTGCTGATCGCGGGCCTGACCCTGATGTTCATCGGCATGTTCGTGCAGTTCGCGTCCTTCGCCTGGCCGATGGCGGTGCTGGGCCTGGCGATCGTCGGGTTCGGCCAGTCGATCTGCTTCCCGAACCTGGTGGGCCTGATCTCGCTCTCCACCCCGCCCGACCGGCAGGGGGAGATGCTGGGTCTCAACATGTCCAACAACGCGCTCGCCCGGATCGGCGGGCCGATCTATGCGGGCCAGCTGTTCTCGATCGTCGATCCGGCCGCGCCCTTCGCGCTCGGCTGCATACTGATCCTGCCGGCCTTGGTCCTGGCCTTCCAGGTGCTGAAGCGGGTCCCCCGGCGGGCCTGAACCCTTGCCTTCCCTCACCCTTTCGCGTATTTGCCCCGCTCTTCGGAGTCGTCTGGCCAAAAGGCATGCCAGGGCGGCTCATCAATACGCCAGAGGACGGGCCCCTAGGGTACCGCAAGTGAAATGCCCAAACTGAAGACCAAGTCAGGCGCCAAGAAGCGCTTCAAACTGACCGCGACCGGCAAGATCAAGGCCGGCGTCGCGGGCAAGCGCCACCGGCTGATCAGCCACAGCGCCAAGTACATCCGTCAAAATCGCGGCACCAAGGTGATGAGCGCTTCGGACTCGAAGACGATCAAATCCTACCTGCCCTAC
>NZ_JAUYOJ010000244.1 GCF_030697925.1 Phenylobacterium sp.
CCCAAGCTGATCGAGGGTAAGGCCATCCAGCTTCACCCGCTGGTCTGCGCGGCCTTCAACGCCGACTTCGACGGCGACCAGATGGCCGTCCACGTGCCGCTCTCGCTGGAAGCCCAGCTTGAAGCCCGCGTGCTGATGATGTCGACGAACAACATCCTGTCGCCCGCCAACGGCCGCCCGATCATCGTGCCGTCGCAGGATATCGTGCTCGGCCTCTACTACCTGTCGCTGGCCAAGCCCAACGAGCCCGGTGAGGGCAAGATGTTCGGCGAGATGTGCGAGATCGACGCGGCGCTCGACGCCGGCGTCGTGACCCTGCACACCAAGATCAAGGCCCGCCACTCCGAGATGGACGCCGACGGCGTCCTGGTCCGCAAGCTGATCGACACCACCCCCGGGCGGATGAAGATCGCGGCTCTGTTCCCGCACCACCCGGCCATCGGCCACCGGCTGCTGGAAAAGAACCTGACCAAGAAGGAGATCGGCAACCTGATCGACGCTGTCTACCGCCACTGCGGTCAGAAGGCGACGGTCATCTTCGCCGACCAGATCATGGGTCTGGGCTTCCGCGAGGCGGCCAAGGCCGGCATCTCGTTCGGCAAGGACGACATCATCATTCCCGAGCGGAAGAAGCCCATCGTGGCCCAGACCCGCAAGCTGGTTGAAGAGTACGAGCAGCAGTACGCCGACGGCCTGATCACCAAGGGTGAGAAGTACAACAAGGTCGTCGACGCCTGGGCCAAGGCCACCGACCGGGTCGCCGACGAAATGATGCTGGAGATCTCGACCGCCGAGACGGACGAGAACGGCCGTGAAAAGGAGATCAACTCGATCTTCATGATGGCCAACTCCGGCGCCCGCGGTTCGCAGGCCCAGATGAAGCAGCTCGGCGGGATGCGCGGCCTGATGGCCAAGCCCTCCGGCGAGATCATCGAGACCCCGATCATCTCGAACTTCAAGGAAGGCCTGTCGGTCCAGGAGTACTTCAACTCCACCCACGGCGCCCGTAAGGGCCTGGCCGACACCGCGCTGAAG
>NZ_JAUYOJ010000010.1 GCF_030697925.1 Phenylobacterium sp.
CGGCTGATGCGCGCCCGAACCACGCTGGAGCCGCTCGCCGCCCGCAAGGCGCAGCTCGAGACCGCGAGCTACGCCGCCGGGACCGCCGACCTGTCCGAGGTGCTGGGCGCATTCCTGGCGCTGGCCGAAACCAAGATCGACGTCCTCGACCGTGAGGCCGACGTCCAGCGCGACGCCGTCCGCATCGTCCTGACCTACGGAAGCGACGCCCCATGACCCGCGCCCAACTCGCCCTTTCGGCCGCCGCCACCGCCGTCCTGGCCGCAACAGGCGGCTATGGTCTGGCCCAACTCGGCAAGCCGTCGCCGCAGACCGCAGCGCCCGCCGCATCGAGCGAGCGCAGGGTGCTCTATTGGTACGACCCGATGGTCCCAGCCCAGCACTTCGACAGGCCGGGCAAGTCGCCGTTCATGGATATGCAGCTCCAGCCGCGCTACGCCGACGAAGGTCCAGCCGGCGAGAGCGGCGTGCGGATCGATCCGGACGCCGTCCAGAACCTCGGCGTTCGGCTGGCCAGCGCCCAGCGCGGTGACTTCGCCCAGAGCCTCGACGCGACCGGCGTCCTCGACTTCAACCAGCGCGACGTCGCCATCGTCCAGGCCAAGGCCGCCGGCTTCGTGCAGCGGGTCTATGCCCGGGCGCCCGGCGACGTGGTCGCCGCCGGCGCACCGATCGCCGATCTTCTGGTTCCGTCGTGGGGCGGGGCCCAGGCCGAATACCTGGCCGTGCGCCGATCCGGCGATGCGGCCCTGGAGGCGGCGGCCCGGCAGCGGCTGACGCTGCTCGGCATGCCCGCGGGCCTGATCGACCAGGTCGCGCGGTCGGGGCGGACCCGCAACGTCGTCACCGTCACGACGCCGGTGGGCGGCGCGATCCAGACCCTGGATGTGCGCCAAGGGATGACCGTGAGCATGGGCCAGACCCTAGCCCAGGTCGCGGGTCTCGCGACCGTCTGGCTCAACGCCGCCGTGCCCGAGGCGCAGGGCGGCCAGGTCCGCGTCGGGCAGCCCGTCCGCGCGGAACTCGCCGCCTTTCCGGGCGAGAGCTTCAACGGCCGCGTGACCGCCATCCTGCCGACCACCCAGGCCGACAGCCGCACGCTCACCGTCCGGGTCGAGCTCGCCAACCCCGGTGGCCGGCTCAAGCCCGGCATGTTCGCCACGGTCCACCTGGGCGGTACGGCCCGGCCGGCTCTGTTCGTGCCGTCAGAGGCGGTGATCCGCACCGGCAAGCGGGCCCTGGTCATGGTCGCCGGCGACAAGGGCCGCTTCCAGCCGGTCGAGGTCCAGCTGGGCCGCGAGGATGATGGACGGACCGAGATCCTGGCCGGTCTGAACGAAGGCCAGAAGATCGTCGCCTCCGGGCAGTTCCTGATCGACTCGGAAGCCAGCCTCGCCGGCGTCCAGGCCAGGCCGCTCGCTGCCGGCGCATCCGCCGCGCCGGCCAAGGCCGCGTCCGCCCTCTACGAGAGCCGCGGCCGGATCGCGGCGCTGTAGGCCGGATCGATCACCCGGTCCCACGAGCCGGTTGCGGCCATCGGCTGGCCGGCCA
>NZ_JAUYOJ010000014.1 GCF_030697925.1 Phenylobacterium sp.
TCCAGGTCCACGTACGAGAACAACGACCCCGTCCGCTCGTCAGACCCCCGCATGCTCAACCCTCAACCCTCAAGCCTCGCTCAAGGGAGTGAATCATGCCGAGTCCTGCACCGCCACGGACTTCTTCAACAGCCTGCTAGGCGTTGCGGGCCGTCAGGCCGCCGTCCACGGGGATCACCGCGCCGGTGATGTAGGAAGCCGCCGGCAGGCAGAGGCTGACGGTGATGTGGGCCACCTCCTCGGGTTCGCCATAGCGGCCCATGGCGGTGCGGCGCCTGGCGAAGGTGTCCTTGGCGTCGGCGGGGATGGTGGCCGTCATGCCGGTGCGGATGGGGCCGGGGCAGACGCAGTTGACGGTGATCCCCTCGCGGCCGAGTTCGACGGCGAGCGCGCGGGTCAGGCCGACCACCCCGGCCTTGGCTGCGGCATAGGGGCTGTCTCGGGCGGTGGCGCCCAGGGCCTCCGTGGAGGCGATGTTGACGATGCGCGGCGCCGCCGACTTGCGAAGGTGCGGCAGGGCGGCGCGCACCACCCGCTGGTGGGCGGTGAGCAGGATCGAGAGCGAGCGGGCCCAAACGGCCTCGTAGTCGTCGCTGTCGATCGGCGAGAAGCCGGAGACCCCCGCGTTGTTGACCACCACGTCGAGGCCGCCTAGGCGCTGGGCGATCTGCTCGACGACAGCGGCGATCTCGGCGGCGTCGGACACGTCCAGCTTCCACGGATGGACGGTGAGGCCCTCATCGGCCAGGGCCTTGGCGGCGGCCTCGGCCGAGGCGACGGAATAGTCGGTGAGCGCCACCTCCGCGCCCTCCTGGGCGAAGATCCTGGCGGTGGCGAGACCCATGCCGCTCGCGGCTCCGGTGACCAGGACGCGGGCGCCCCGCAGCGAACGTCCGGGCGCGCTCACAGGCTGAGCCCCCCGTCGACGATCAGGGTCTGGCCGACCACGTAGCCGGCCAGCGGCGAGGCCAGGAAAAGGGCCGCCCCGGCCATGTCGCTGGGTTCTCCCATCCGGCCCATGGGGATTCGGTTCAGAGCTCCACGCAATCGATCGGGATGCTCGGTGGTGACCTTGGTCAGCTTGGTGTCGACCAGGCCCGGCGCCAGGCCGTTCACCCGGATGCCGTCGCCGGCCCAAGCTTGACCCAAGGTCTTGGTCAGGCTGACGGCCCCGGCCTTGGAGGCGGCGTAGGCCGGGTTGCCGCGGTTGGCCTGGTAGCCGGAGACGGAGCTGACGATGATGATCGAGCCGCGCGCACGGCTAAGCGCGTCATGGAACTTCATGGCGCAGGCCATCAGGCTGTCGAGATTGACCGCCATGACCTTGTCCCAGCCCTCCGGCCCAAACTCCCCGCGCTTGTAGACCACCGTGCCCTGGCAGAGGACGAGGATGTCCAGCGGATTTATGGCGGCGGCGGCCTCGATCTCGGCGCGGTTCCCCACATTGACCTTGGCGTAGGCCAAGCCGCTCAGGTCCGAGCCGTCCGCCGGATCGTAGTCGGCGGCCTGCGCTCGCGTTCCCCAGACATGGACCCCGGCGCCCCGCTCTCGGAAGCCGTGGGCGATCCCGTTGCCGATGCCGCTGGAGCCGCCGACGACCAGCGCCGTCTTGCCGCCAAAATCGAGGTCGCTCATGCGCCTGGCCTCCCGTTTGCGCGATCCTCCCCCGCGGCGAAAACCCGGACAAGCGTGACCCCACGGCAGGTCCGGATGTTGACGTAACTGATTGACGTTCACGTAAAGGGAAGGGCAAGCTTCGACCTCGACGGGCGGTACGGCCCGCGATCCCAGGGAGGACAGAATGACCGCCAAGCTTCGCCGCCCGGCGATGACCTTCACCATCACCCAGCTCTGCCGTGAGTTCGGCGCCACGGCGCGCGCCCTGCGGTACTACGAGGACCAGGGCCTGCTCGCCCCCGCCCGCCAGGGCATGGCGCGGGTCTATTCCTACCGCGACCGGGCGCGGTTGCAGATCATCCTCAACGGCAAGCGCGTCGGCCTGTCCCTGGCCGAAATCCGCGACATCCTGAGCCTCTACGGCCAGGGGGACGGCGAGGTGGCCCAGAACGCCCTGGCCCTGCGCAAATTCCGCGAGCGGATCGTCGCCTTCGAGCGCCAGCGTCAGGAGATCGACGAGGCCATCGACGAACTCCGCCGGGCCAGCGCTCGGATGGAGCAGCGCCTGGCCGAACAGCAGGGCGATCGCCAAGTCGCCTAGAGGCCGAGCGGTCCTCGCCACATCCCGGCGACCAGGGCCAGGAACAGCAACAGCCCGGCCAGGCTGTTGGACTTGAATAGCGAGAGCGCCAGTCCCGGATCGGCCACGTCCAGCCGGGCGGCCTGGCGCGACAGGTGCATGCCGAAGAGCGCCAGCGGCGGCAGGGCGAGCGGGCCGAGGCCCGCGGTCCAGCCGGCCGCGAGCGCCAGGGCGAAACTCGCCACATAGAAGCCCAGCACGGCTTTGGGCGCCGCCGCGCCCAGCCGCAGGGCCGAGGACTTCACCCCGGCCAGGGCGTCGTCCTCAAGGTCCTGGACGGCGTAGATCGTGTCGTAGCCCAGGGTCCAGAACACGCCCGAGGCGTAGAGCAGGGCGGCGGGCCAGCCGAGCGTCCCGCTCGCCGCGGCGTAGCCCAGCAGGGCCCCCCAGTTGAAGGTCAGGCCCAGCCAGGCCTGCGGCCACCAGGTGATCCGCTTCATGAACGGATAGGCCGCCACCAGGGCCAGCGACCCGACGCCCAGCGCGATGGCCAGCGGCGGCAGGGTCAGCAGGATCACCAGCGAGACGAGGCTGCAGGCCGCCAGGAAGGCCCAGGCCTGTTTCACCGAGATCTGGCCCGACGGGATCGGCCGGCCGGCCGTGCGCGCCACCTTGGCGTCGATGTCGCGGTCGACGATGTCGTTATAGGCGCAGCCCGCCGCCCGCATCAGGGCAGCGCCCACTAGCACCTTCAGCAGCAGCCAGGGGTCCGGCCATTGGCCGGCCTGGGCGCCCGCCAGGGCGATCCCCTGCCAGCCCGGCAGCATCAGCAGCCAGATCCCCGTCGGTCGATCGAAGCGCCCCAGCTTCAGCCGCGGCTGCAGGCGCCGCGGCGCATGGCGGTCGACCCAGTTGCTGGGCGCGGCGTCGGGAAGGGGGGCGGCCATGCGTTCAGCCTCTAGCAGAACCGCGCCGGCCTTCCAGCCGCTGTTGCATGCCGGCCACGAGGTCGGGCGACCTGACCGCGACGCCAAAGAACGCGGGTCGGTCGGATTGACAGGGGGAATCGAGGCGCGCAGGGTCTGCGTCGTCGTCCAGCCCCGCAGCGCCTGAAACAGGGAGGTGATCAGCGTGACAGCATTCAATCATCGCCCGCAGACGCCGTTCGTCGCTGTGTCCGCCCTTAAGCGGAACCGCGATTAACTCGCGACCGGGCCCCCAGCCGGGGCCGCTCTGCACCGCATCGCCAGCCTTCCGCGCGTAGCTAGACGCGTTCGCCGGCGCTCCTCGATTCCACGGATTCCCCCGCCCAGATTCAGCGCGGAGTCCGTCCGACTCAAGAGACGACATGCCTATCACCGAACCCATCTCGGTCCGTCCCAACGTCCCCGTTCCCAACCGCTACGGGGCGATGTGCACGGAGATCTACGACCTGGACAAGCCGCCCGGCTCGCTGCCCGACGTGCCCTTCTATCTCGACCGCCTTGTCGGGACGCAGGGGCCGATCCTGGAGGCCGCCGTCGGAACTGGACGCCTGCTGATCCCGCTGCTCGAGGCGGGTCTGGAGGTGAAGGGCTTCGACCAGTCGCCGGATATGCTGGCGAGCTGCCGCCGCCATTGCGCAGCGCGCGGCCTCTCGGCCGACCTGCAGCAGGCCCGCTTCCAGGACTTCGCCTACGACCACGCCTTCTCCGCGATCCTCGTGCCGGTCGCGACCTTCAACCTGATCGACGACTTCGCCGAGGGTCTGGCCGTGCTGAAGCGGTTCCACGATCACCTGGCGCTCGGCGGGCGGCTGCTCATCGACCTCATGCCGATGGGCTACCTGACCAACGAGAAGCCCGACATCCGCACCTGGACCGCCGCCAACGGCGACATGCTGCGGATCGAGGGCCGGGCGGTGGAGATCGACCTGGTCCGTCAGCGGCGCGTCACCCACGACCGCTACGAACGCTGGCGGAACGGGCGGTTGGCGGAGTCGGAGCTGGAGGTCATGGCCTTCCGCATCTGGGGGCTCGCCGAGTTCCAGTTGTCGCTCGCGGCCGCGGGCTTCGACCAGATCACGGTCGGCGCCGACCACCAGCCAGGACGACCGCCAGGACGCTCCAGCCGAATACTCAACTTCGAGGCCCGCCGACCCGCTGCGTAGCGGGGCGCGGCAAGCGGCGCCGGGATCCGTGCTCCCCCACGGGTCCCGGCGCCCAGCCTCGGACCTTCAATTTCACCCCGGCCCGGCCGGGAAATTCAGAAGTGCGTCATGACCGATTTTCTCGACGACGATGAGGACGCCAACCGTCCCCGAGTCCTGACCAACACCCAGGTGCTGGGCTTCATTGTCCGCCACTGGCTGGCCGACCCCGGCAAGTTCGCCCTGATCGTCGGCTTCATGTTGGCGGCCACCGCCGCCGACCTGGCGATCCCCTGGGCCACCCGGGCATTGATCAACGCCGTCTCCGCTCCGGAGAAGGCGACGGCGGCGGCCTGGACGGCCTGGGCCTCGCTGTCGGGCCTCTACCTGCTGTTCTACCTGATGCGCTCATCGCTGTTCCGCGCGGCCAACGGCTTCTACGCGCGGATCATGGCGCGGATCGTCAATGACGGCTTCAAGCGGGTGCAGGCCTTCTCGGCCGACTGGCACGCTTCGAACTTCGCCGGCGCCACCGTGCGCCGGGTCAGCCGGGCCATGTGGGGCTATGACAGCGCCTCCGACGCCCTGCTGATGATGCTGGCCCCGACCCTGATCGTGCTGGGCGGGCTGGCGATCTCGCTCGGCCTGCAGTGGCCCTGGGCGGGCGCCTTCGTGGCGGTGATGGTGGTGGCGTTCGGCGCCTACAACATCCTCATGTCGGTGCACTACATCCGGCCGGTGAACCTGGTCTCCACGGCGCTGGACTCCAAGATCGGCGCCACCCTGGCCGACGCCGTGGGCGCCAATCCTGTGGTCAAGAGCTTCGGCGCCGAGGACCGCGAGGAGGCCCGCTTCGGCCGCACGGTGGAGGCCTGGCGCGCGGCGGTGAACAAGACCTGGGACCGGTTCAACAATGTGGGCCTAGGCCAGAACCTGTTCCTGATCGTGCTGCAGGCGGGCCTGACGGCCTTCCTGGTCGACGCCTGGGCCAAGGGCAATGCAACCCCCGGGGATGTGGCCTTCGCCATCACCTCGTTCATCGTCATGGCCGGCTACATGCGCAATTTCAGCGAGATCACCCGCATGCTGCAGAAGGGCCTGGACGACACCCTGGACGTGGCCACCTACATGGTCACCGAGCCGCAACTGGCCGACGCGCCGGACGCCAAGACCTTCCGCGGCGAGCTGGGGGAGATGGTCTTCGACCGCGTCACCTTCGGCTACGCCAACCAGCCGCGTCCGCTCTATGACGGCTTCACCCTGGTGGTGGCGCCCGGCGAGCGGGTGGCCTTGGTCGGTCCGACGGGGGCCGGCAAGTCGACCTTCGTCAAGCTGATCCAACGGCTCTACGACGTGCAGGGCGGGCGGATCCTGATCGACGGCCAGGACATCTCCAAGGTCAGCCAGGGCTCCCTGCGGCGCGCCATCGCCGTGGTGCCGCAGGATCCCGCCCTGTTCCACCGCTCGATCGCCGAGAACATCAGCTACGCTCGGCCCGGCGCCACCCAGGACGAGGTGATCCTGGCCGCCAAGCGGGCCCGCGCCCATGAGTTCATCGCCCGCCTGCCGAACGGCTACGAGACGCCGGTAGGTGAGCGCGGGGTGAAGCTGTCGGGCGGGGAGCGCCAGAGGGTGGCCATTGCCCGGGCCTTCCTGGCCGACGCCCCGATCCTGGTGCTGGACGAGGCCACGTCCTCGCTGGACGTGGAGACCGAGCGCCAGGTCCAGGCGGCCATGGAGGAGCTGATGGTGGGCCGAACCACCATCGTCATCGCCCACCGGCTGTCGACCATCCGCGGCGCCGACCGCATCCTGGTCTTCGACCAGGGTCGCATCGTCGAGGAAGGCCGCCACGCCGAGCTGATCGGCAAGGGCGGGGCCTATGCGCGGCTGCACGCCGTCA
>NZ_JAUYOJ010000023.1 GCF_030697925.1 Phenylobacterium sp.
CGAACTTACCGCCGCCGCCCCCGCCGCCCAGCTTCGCACCCATATGAATTTCCTTCCCTAGGGCCCCTGGAACCGGGGCCGCCACGTGGTCGCGGAAACCCTTCGCCAAACAAAAGCCGATTGTAAAGAGCCAACCGCCCCGACTTGGTCGCCAAGTTCACCGCTTGAATGTTTCGACGGCGGCGCGGCCTGGATTTCCGGCCCTCGCCAAGACCGGCGTTAGGCGGCTAAGAGGCGCCATGACTTTCGATTTCGACGCCTATGTCACCACCGCCCTGTTCGGAAAGGCCGGCAAGGCCGCCTTCGCGCTCGGGGACGGCAGCATCCGATTCGAGACCGGCGAGCAGGTCGAGGCCCATGACGGGGCGATCCTGGCCGCCTGCCTGCACCCGTCCGGCGAGGGCGTGCTGAGCGGCGGCGACGATGGCCGGCTGGCCTGGACCCGTACAACCGGGTCCGAGGAGATCGCCAAGGTCCAGGGCCGCTGGATCGAGGCGGTGGCGGCCAGCGCCGAGTCCAAGCTGATCGCCTTCGCGGCGGGCAAGGAGCTGCACGTCCGCGACGCCGCCGATCCGGCCTTTTCCCGCGTCTTCGCCCATGGGAAGTCGGTGGCCGACGTGGCCTTCGATCCCAAGGGGCGGCGGATCGCCACGGCCACCTACAACGGCGCCTGGCTCTGGTACGGGCGCATCGCCGAGCAGAAGCCGTATGTGCTGAAGTGGGCCGGCAGCCATGTGGGCCTGGCCTGGAGCCCCGACGGCAAGTTCCTGATGTCGGCCATGCAGGAGAACCAGCTCCACGGCTGGCGGGTGGCCGACGAGAAGAATCTCAAGATGGGCGGCTATCCCGGCAAGGTGAAGAGTCTCGCCTTCCTGGCCAAGGGCGCGCTGCTGGCGACCTCGGGGGCCCCTGGCGCGGTGATCTGGCCCTTCGCCGGCTCAACCGGGCCCATGGGCAAGCAGGCCGCCGAGATCGGTTTCGACGAGAGCGCCATGGTGGCCCGCGTCGCCGGGACCCCGAACGGCCAGATCGTGGCCGCGGGCCTGGACGACGGGCGGGTCTGGTGGTGCGACCTGGCTGGCCAGAGGATCAATACGGTGAAGGCCGACAAGGGCCCGCCGATCACCGCCCTCGCCGTCACCCCCGACGGCAAGCGCCTGGCCTGGGGCGACGAGGACGGCGGCGCCGGCGTCGCGGATATCGGCTAGTCGAAGCCGCGCAGCTCGGCCCAGGTCTCGAAGGGGTCGCGGGCCGAGCGCAGGCTGTTGATGGGCGCGCTCTCGTCGCGCCAGCCCAACGCCATGCCGGAAAACACCATGTGGTCCTCGGGCAGGTTCAGCAGTCGCGCCAGGGTCTGGGGATAGCGCGCCCAGTATTCCTGCGGGCAGGTGTCCAGCCCCCGCTCGACCGCCAGCAGCATGACCGTCTGCATGTACATGCCCACGTCCGACCACTGGGGCGGGCCGAGCTTGCGGTCCAGGCAGAAGAACAGGCCGACGGGCGCCCCGAACAGCTCGCCGTTCTTGGCCAGCTGCCGCAGGCGGGCGGGCTTGTCCTCGCGGGGGATGCCGATGGTGGCGTAGAGATCCTCGCCGTTCTGGAATCGCCGGGTGCGGAACGGGTCCCAGAGATTGGGCGGATAGACGTCGTATTCGGGCGTCTCGCCGAACGGATTGGCGGCCACCTCGCGCTTCAGCTCCCCCAGCGGCGCGCCGGCCAGGCCATAGACCCGCCAGGGCTGCAGATTGCCGCCGGACGGCGCGCGGGCCGCGGCCTGCAGGATCTCGCGGACGGTCTGTTCCGGCGGGGTCTCGGCCGTGAAGGCCCGGATGGAGACGCGCCGTTCGACGGCGTCGGAAACGTTCACGATGGTGCGTCCTTCGGGTGGCTTGACCATGTCGGCGGCTCACAGCATCGCTAGCATCTCGCCGCCACGTAAGGGCAAGCAAGCTTGGCCAAGCCATCAAAGGGATTCTTCGGCCGGCTGGCCCGGGGCGTCTTCGTCCTGGTCGTGGTGTTCGGCCTGATCGGCCCGATCCTGACCACGGCCATGTACCGGTTCGTGCCGCCGCCGGTCACCTGGCTGATGATCCAGCGGGTGTTCGAGGGTAAGGGCTTCGACCGGCGCTGGCGGTCCCTGGACCACATCTCGCCCCGGCTGGTGCGCGCGGTGATCGCCGCCGAGGACGCCAAGTTCTGCGAGCACCACGGCTTCGACTTCAACGCCCTGGAAAAGGCCATGGCCAACAACGCCAAGGGCCGCAAGCTGCGCGGCGGCTCCACCATCAGCCAGCAGACCGCCAAGAACGTCTACCTCTGGCCGGGCCGTTCCTATGTCCGCAAGGGGCTGGAAGCCTATTTCACGGTCCTGATCGAGACCATGTGGGGCAAGCGCCGGATCATGGAGGTCTATCTGAACTCCATCGAATGGGGGCCCGGCGTCTATGGGGCGGAGGCCGCCGCGCGGAAGAACTTCGGGGTCGGGGCCGACAAGCTCACCCCCGCCCAGGCCGCGCGGCTGGCCGCCATCCTGCCCAGCCCGCTCAAGTGGCGCGCGGCTAAGCCCGGCCCCTATGTGAAGCGCCGCTCGGGCCGGATCGGCAGGGCCGCGGGCACGGTCAATCGCGACGGCATGGCGGCCTGCGTCCTGGGCTGAAGCGCCGGCTCAGGCGGCCCAGCGGGCGAGGTCCTGGCGGCCCTGGGTGATGTCCAGGACGTCTTCCATGGAGAAGCCAGGATCGGCCGAATGCAGCGCGTCGTAGACGGCGCGGGCGAAGGCGAAATCGGCCGGGGTCTTCACCCGCCAATCCAGCTTCGAGAAGTCGCGCGGGGCCAGGCAATGGGCCTGGGGATAGCGGTCGGCGCGTTCGCGAATCTGGGCTAGGGGCGACGTGACGGCTGCCACGCGCGGGTCGGTCTCGGCCGCGGCGCTGGCCAGGGCCTGGGCGGTCACCACCTCGACCTCCAGCCCCTTGGGGAAAGATCGTTCGACGCGGTTGGAGGCGTAGGCGGCGCGGGTGGTTAGGGCCAGGCGCACCGTCTCGTCGATCACGGCGGGGTCAACGAAGGGCGAGTCGCCCTTGATCCGCACCACGTGGGTCACCGGACCGGCGGCCTCCACGCAGCGCATGAAGCGTTCGGAGAGGTTGTCCGAGGCGCCGCGGAACACGGTCTGGCCGCGGGAGACCAGGAAACTCGCCAGGGGATCGTCGGAGGGCTCGGCGCTGGTGGCGACCACCAGCTTGGAGATGCAGCGGGCCAGGCGGATGCGCTCCACCTGCCGCCAGATCATCGGCTCGCCCCGCAGCGGCGCCATCGCCTTGCCCGGAAGGCGAAGGGAGGTCATCCGGACCTGCAGGATGGCGAGGATCATGACATTCTTAGCCTCTAGGCGGCCGCCCAGGCGCGGGGATCGAGCGCGATGGGATCGTCCAGCGCCATCTCGTCCCAATCGAGGTCGGGGGGCGGGCTGGAGGCCGCGGCGATGACGGCCGAAAGTTCGGCGGGCGAGGAGACGCCCACCAGGACGGTGGCGGCCTCGGGCCGCGACAGGGCGAAGCCGAGCGCGGCCTGCAGGGGATCGGACTTGCCCTCGGCGATCAGGCGCCGGGCGCGGCTGATGCGGCTGGCGGCGGCCTTCAGATGGTTGGGCGCGCGGTCGGGCGGCAGGAACAACAGGCCGTTCAGGAAGATCGAGCGCAGGTGCACCTCGATCCCGTAGCCGGTGAGCGCCGCCAGGGTGCCGTCGATCAGCAGGCGCTGGTCGAGCAGGGAGGCCGGGGCCTGGACGATGTCGGGGCGGAACCGGCGGGCCACGCCCAACGGGTCGTCGGAGGCGAACACCGAGACGCCGATCTTGCGGGTCAGGCCCTGGTCCTTCAGCGCCTTCAGGCGGTCCCACAGGGCCGCGCCGTGCGGGCCGAACAGCTCGGAGGCGGCGGGCACCAGTATGGCGTCGGCCTGTTCCACGCCCATGCGGCGCAGGGCGGCGCGCGCCTCCTGCTCGACGAAGTCGGGGCCGCGGTCGGCGCGGACGGTGGAGATGGAGACGCGGAATGGGTTGGGCCGGGGCATGACCTCGCCGAGCGCGGTCTCGGCCATGGCCGAATGGCCGGCCACGTCGAACACGGCCAGCTGCGAACGCGCGGCGATATCCAGGATGTCGCGGGCGTCGGCCTGCGGCGAGCGGCCACGGACGCCGACGGACTGGTCGAGGCCGAACTGGGCGGAGCCGAGGCCGAGCTTGGATAGAGGTGAGGTCATGAAGCCGGTGTGCTGGATACGAACTCGAGGAGCCCCCATCTAGGTCGAAAGGCCTAAAGAACCCGTGTCTAGGACGTTTATGGGGGGTTAAGCTCAAGCCATGCGTGACTCCCTGCCCGAGTGGCCCCTGTTCGGCCTGGCCGACGATGTGCGGCCCGCCCTAGCCCAAGCCCGGCAACGGAAAATCCCCGTCGCCCTGGCCACCCTGGTCGCCGTCGAGGGCGGCGGACCGCGTCCGGTCGGGACCCAGATGGTCTTCGCCGACGGGATCGTCGCCGGTTATTTTTCCGGCGGATGCGTGGAAAGTGACGTCGCCGACCATGCCTTCGCCTGCCTGGAAGACGGCGAGCCGCGGCGGCTGGTCTATGGCGAGGGCAGCCCCTGGCCGGACATCACCCTGCTGTGCGGCGCGCGCATCGAGATCTTCGTGGAAAGGGTCGAGGCCGGCGACCCGGCGCTCGCCGAACTGCTGGCCGCCATGGTGGAACGCCGTCCCACGACCTGGGTGAGCGACGGCCGCCGGCGGGTCTGCGCACTGGACGCCCAGGCCTGGGAGGGGGCGGTGAGCCGTCTCCACGATCCGGTCCCGCGCCTGGTGGTGTTCGGCTCCGACCCGACGGCGCTCGCCATCGCCCAGCTGGGTGTGCTGAGCGGACTGGAGACCACCTTCGTCCGCTCAAAGGGACCCGAGGCGCCGCCGCCCATTCCCGGCCTGGGCTACCGCCGCGATGATCCGCAGGCCGCGCTGGACGCCATCGGTTGCGACGCCTGGACCTCCATCGCCGTGGCCACCCACAATATCGACACCGACCGCGAGGCCCTGGCCGCCGCCCTGCCGTCGGCCGCCGGTTATGTGGGCCTGCTAGGCGCGCGCAAGCGGCTGGCCGAACGCCTGGCGCCCTTGCGCGCCGCCGGCGTGCCGGAACAGGTGCTGGCGCGGGTCCATGCGCCCATCGGCCTCGACATCGGCGGCAAGGCCCCCTGGGAGGTGGCCGTCTCGGTGATCGGCGAGATCGTCAGCCTGCGCCATCCCCGCACCCCCGAGCCGGCGCGCGAGGCGCCCTCCAAGCGTGACAGGGCGACAGTCTCCTAGAGACCAACCCGATTCGCCGCACGGAGCGGACGGACGTGCTATCCTGCGTCCTCGCCCTCCGTGGAACCTCCACGCGGCGCGGCCCGAAAGGCCTCAGTTCCATGAAAACCTACGCTACGACCCCCCCGACGCCCGTCCGGCGCGACCTCATCGACTCGCGTTCGTCGGCCGGCTCCTCGGCCCCGCAATCGCGCAAGCCCCTGCTCAACGACCGCCGCAGCACGCGCTAGTCCGCGCGTTCCGGGTCAAGGCGCGGCGCGCCTTGACCTTGATCAAGGACTCCTTGAGGCGAGGCGCCACAGTCGAAAGCGCCGCCGGCCTCTTGCAAACTTATCATTGATAACTCACGATCGGGCGGACTCGAACTTCCGAGCGGCGCCTCCTCTTGGCAGGTCGCCGCCGACAGACAGGGCAGGAAGACACCATGAGCAGCAGCGCGACCCTCACCCGGCCGACCACCAAGGCCGTCGAGCATTTCGACGTCATCATCGTGGGAGCCGGGATATCCGGGGTCGGCGGCGCCTACCATCTCAGCAAGCAGCGTCCCGATGACAGCTATGTGGTGCTGGAGGCCCAGGAGAACTTCGGCGGCACCTGGCTGACCCACAAGTATCCGGGCATCCGCTCCGACAGCGACCTCTACACCTTCGGCTACCGCTTCAAGCCCTGGACCGGAACCCCGATCGCCACGGCCGCCGAGATCCTCACCTATATGAACGAGGTGATCGAGGAGAACGACCTCGGCTCCCACATCCGCTACGGGCACAGGATCACCTCGGCGAGTTGGTCCAGCCGCGAGAACCTGTGGACCCTGGAGGCCGTGCGGTCAGACACCGGCGAGACGGTGCGGTTCACAACCGGCTTCCTGTGGATGTGCCAGGGCTATTATCGGCACGGTCAGGGCTACACGCCCGAATGGGACGGCATGGCCGACTATACGGGCCGGATTGTCCATCCGCAGACCTGGCCCGAGGACCTCGACTACAGGGGCAAGAAGGTTGTCATCATCGGCTCGGGCGCGACCGCCGCCACCTTGGCTCCGGCTATCGCCGGCGACTGCGCGCACGTCACGGTCCTGCAGCGCTCGCCGACCTATTTCATTCCTGGCCGCAACGCCAACGAGCTGGCCGACACCCTGCGCCAGCTCGAGATCGACGAGACCTGGATCCACGAGATCGTCCGCCGCAAGATCCTGTTCGACCAGGACGCCTTCACCCGGCGGTCGCTGGAGGAGCCTGAGACGGTCAAGGCCGAGCTGCTGGCCGGGGTGCGGGCCTTCCTGCCCGAGGACCAGGTGGTGAAGCACTTCACCCCCACCTACCGGCCCTGGCGCCAGCGCATCGCCTTCATCCCGGATGGCGACCTGTTCCAGGGCATCCAGGCCGGCAAGGCCTCGGTGGTCACCGACGAGATCGAGCGCTTCACCGAGACGGGCATCCTGCTGAAATCCGGCGAGACGCTGGAGGCCGACATCGTGGTCACCGCCACCGGCTTCGATCTCAATGTCCTGGGCGACATCGCCTTCGCCATCGACGGCCAGCCGCTGGATTTCTCCAAGACCGTCACCTATCGCGGCATGATGTTCACGGGGGTGCCAAACCTGATCTGGGTGTTCGGCTACTTCCGCGCCAGCTGGACCCTGCGGGCTGACCTGATCGGCGACTTCGTGGCCCGGCTGCTGGGGCACATGGAGAAGAAGGGCGTCAAGAAGGTGACGGTGGCCTTGAGACCGCAGGACCAGGACATGGCGTTGCAGCCCTGGATCGATCCGGAGAACTTCAATCCGGGCTATCTGATGCGCGGCATGCACCTGCTGCCCAAGAGCGGCGACAAGGACGAGTGGCGCCACACCCAGGACTACTGGGCCGAGAAGGACGAGATCCCGGCCATCGACCTCGACGATCCGGCCTTTGTCTATGAAGGCGCCCCGGCGCGGGCCAGCGGCGAGACCTCCACCATCTCGCTGGCCGACAGGGCTGCCGCCCCGGCCTGACGAGCGCCCGCTGAGGTCGAAGGCTCAGCCGCCCTTGGCCGGGGCGACGAGCTGGAAGGCTGGCGCGCGCATGTCGGCGATGCAGCGCGCATCGATCGCCTCGAGGTCGCCGGTCTCGAGGAACTTCACCACCAGCGGGTCGAAGCAGGTGTCGAGGGCCGACAGGCCGTCGACCACGTGACCGCCCTCATGGATCGTCAGCTGGCGGGTGTTGGGGCGTGAGCGCGCCAGGTCCGCGGCCCAGTCGGCCGGCGTGACCGGATCGAGGCGTCCTGAGATCAGCAGCACTGGCGCGCGGCTCGGGCCAAGGCCACCGAGGCGGACGCGGGCCGTCGGCCAGGCGCGGCAGGCCTCGCGCTGGCGGCGGAGGCGATAGTCGCCAAAGGGCGTCGCCCGCGCCGCGGCCGCCGCGGCCTCGTAGGGCATGAGCGCCAGGCTCTCCGCGCAGGTGACGGAAAGATAGAGGCCTTCTGCGAAACCCGGCGCGCCCGCCGCAGCTGCGCTATGGCGCATCCACGAGAAGTCGCCCCCCGCCGCGCGGTGGACCAGGTCGGGCAGCTGGCGCGCGGAACTCGGCGCGTACATCAGGCTGCGGACCTTCTCCATGAAGACCTCGGGCGTCGGGTCGCCGCCGGCCTGGGCGAGGCGGGCGCGGCCCCGTCGTAGGTCGCCGGCGATGTCTGGAAAGGCGGCGGCGCAGGCCCTGTCGGCCCGGCAGTCGCCGATCAACAGCTTCAACGCCGTTGCCGCTGCCGTCGCGTGATGGCGCGGCGGCATGGCCTGGGGCGGCGCCGGTCCCGTGAGCACCGCGGCGTGGACGCGGGACGGCTCGCGAGCCATGTAGCGCAAGGCCAGGGTCGTCCCGTACGACAGGGCGTTGATGTCGATCGTCTCATGGCCCAGGGCGGCGCGGACGGCCTCGATATCGCGCGCGGCGGCGTCGGTTGTATAGCGGGTGAGGTCGGCGCGTGCCGACAACGCCTCGCGGCAGGCCTCGACCTCCTTGGATGGATACATCGGCCGCAGGGCCGCCTCCGCCGCCTGGAGCGCCGGGCATTGCAGGCCGCCCGACCCACCCGTGCCCCGCTGGTCGAACAGGATCACGTCGCGACTCTCCCAATAGCGCGCGCCCTCGGTCAGGTAGAAGCCGGCGTTCTTGGTCGACGGGAGTCCTGGCCCGCCCTCGAGATCGAACAGGGCCGGGGCGCCGGGGCGCGGCTTGCGGGCAGGCAGGATCACCACCTTCAGCGCGACCCGTCCGGCGCCGGTGTCCCATCGTTCGGGAACCGCAACGGTCCCGCATCGCGCGACGCCGACCAGTTCAGGGGCGGCGCAGACGGCCTCCTCGAACCGCGGCGAGAAGGGCGCGGCGACAGCCCGGGGCGTCGCGATCAGACCCACGAGGCCGAGGAGGACGAGGATCGCGCGCGGGCCCATGAGCCAATCTGCGACCCGTCCGGCGCCTTGTCCAGTCAGCCCCGGGCCAGCGGCAGGATGTCGACCAGGTCGCCCGCGGCGAGGGCCGCGGCGCCGGCCTGACGGCGCAGCAGGGCGTCGGCGGCGGCGAAGACACCGACCAAGGAGCTATCCTGGTCGAGGTAGGGCTCGGCTTGGATCGATCCCTCGCCGTGGGTGAGCTTGGCGCGCATCCAATGCTCGCGGGGGCCGTTGGCGGCCAGCGGCCCGGTCAGGCGGGCGGTGGCCAGGGCCGGCTCGGCGGTGGTTCCGCAATAGGCGGCGATCAGGGGTTTCAGAAAAAGCTCGGCGCAGACGAAGGCCGAGGCCGGATTGCCGGGCAGGCCCAGCAGCCGGCGGCCGTCGCCCAGCACCCCGAAGAAGGTCGGCTTGCCGGGACGGACCGCCACGCTCTCGACCCGTAGCGACAGGCCGAGCGCCTGGGCCGCGGCGCGCACCAGGTCATGATCGCCCACCGAGGCGCCGCCGACCGTGACGACCAGGTCGGCCTCGGCGCCGCGCATGGCCTCGATCACCGCCTCGAGCTGATCGCGGACACCGGACAGCTTGGTGGCCTGGCCGCCCCAGGCCTCGACCATGACCTTCAGCGCCGGTGAGCCGGAATCGTAGATCTGGAATGGGCCGGGCGCGGCCGGCGCCTCGACGATCTCCTCGCCGGTGGAAAGGATGGCCACGCGGGGACGGCGATGGACGGCGACCTCGGCGCGGCCCGCCGAGGCGGCCAGCGATAGCCGCCAGGGATCGATGCGGGTTCCCCTTCGCAGCAGCACGTCGCCGATCCGGAAGTCCTTGCCGGCGTCGCGGATATTGTCGCCAGGCTTGCAGGCGGGGACGGCGACCAGGTCGCCCTCGCGCGTGGCGTTCTCCTGGATCACCACGCTGTCGGCGCCGCCCGGCAGGGCCGCGCCGGTGAAGATCCGCACCGCCTCGCCCGGTTGGAGCCGGCCCTCGTAGCCGTGGCCCGCGGCGCTCTCGCCGACGGTCTTCAGACTGCCCGGGGCGTCGGCGGCGCGCACGGCCCAGCCGTCCATGGCGGAGTTGGTGAAGGGCGGCTGGTCGCGGACGGCGGCGACGTCTTCGGCCAGGACGCGCCCCACGGCCTGGTCCAGCGGGACGGTCTCGGCGGGCAGGGGCAAGGCCTCCGCCAGCATGGCGGCGCGGGCGGCCTCCACACTCATCAGCTTCATGACCGGACCCAGTCGCCGGACTTTCCACCGGACTTCTTGATCAGCCGCACGGCCTCGATGGTCATGGCCTTATCGGCGGCCTTCAGCATGTCGTAGACGGTGAGGCAGGCCACCGAGACGGCGGTCAGGGCCTCCATCTCCACGCCCGTCTGGCCCGCGGTGCGCACCCGGGCCATGACGGAAAGCCCGCCGTCGCCCGGCTCGACCCGCACCTCGACCTTGGACAGAGCCAGGGGATGGCAGAGCGGGATCAGGTCGGAGGTCTTCTTGGCCGCCATGATGCCGGCGATCTCGGCGGTGGCGCGGACATCGCCCTTCTTGGCGTCGCCGGAAAGGGCGAGCGCCAGGGTCTCGGCGGACATGCGCACGAAGCCCTCGGCGACCGCCTCGCGGGTCGTGACCGCCTTGGCCGAGACGTCGACCATGTTGGCGCGGCCGGTCTCGTCGATGTGGGTGAGCCTGCTCACTGCTCCATCAGACGCGGCATGAGCTCGACCATGTTGCAGGGGCCGTGGCGGCTGTCGAGCTGGGCGGAGATCACCTTGTCCCAACCGTCCTTCACCGCCCCGTTGGAGCCCGGCAGGCAGAAGACGAACACCCCGCCGACCAGGCCGGCGGTGGCGCGCGACTGCAGGGTGGAGAGTCCCACCGACTGGTAGGAGACCAGGTGGAAGACCACCGAGAAGCCGTCGAGCTTCTTGTCGAACAGCGGCTCGACGGCCTCGGGCGTCACGTCGCGGCCGGTGATGCCGGTGCCGCCGGTGGTGATGATGGCGTCGACGGTCCCTGAGGCCACCCAGGCTTTGATCTGCTCGCGGATCTGGGCGACGTCGTCCTTGACGATGCCCTTGGCCACCAGCTCGTGGCCGGCGCCGGTGATCCGCTCGGCCAGGACGTGCCCGGAGGTGTCGCTCTCCTCGTCGCGGGTGTCGGAGACGGTCAGGACCGCGATCCGCACCGGCTTGATGGCCAGGTTCTCGTTGATGTGGCCGCCGGGGGCGAAGGCAGGGGCGTTCATGGTCATGTCTCCCAACGGGCGATGTCGGCGTGGTCCTGGGGTTTCGGCTCGATCCAGCGCGCGCCGGCCGGGCCGGTCTCCTTCTTCCAGAAGGGGGCGCGGCTCTTCAAGTAGTCCATGAGGAAATCGCAAGCCTCGAAGGCCGCGCGGCGATGGGTGGCGGCGGTGGCCACGAAGACGATCGATTCGCCGGGCGCGATCTTGCCGACCCGGTGGACGACGGCGAAGTCGTCGAGGCTGAAGCGGTCGACCGCCTCTTGGGCGATGCGGTTGATCTCGCCCTCGGTGAAGCCGGGATAGGCTTCCAGTTCCAGGATGGCGGCCGTCCCGAGCTCGGCGCGGGCCAGGCCCACGAAGCTGGCGACCGCCCCGGTCTCGGTCCGGTCCCGGCAGAAGTCCGAAAGCAGGACGCCGGGATCGAAGGCCTGGTCGGTGAGCCGGATCATCCGCCGCTCATGGGGGGCAGGAAGGCCACCTCCGAGCGGAGGGAGAGCGCCGCGTCGCCGCGGACGATGGCCTGGTCCAGGGCGATCTGGACGCCGGGGGCGGCGAGCGCCTCGCCCAGCCGGGCGTCCTCGGCGCTCAGCAGGTCGCGCAGGGCGTGGACGCTGGGGCTCTCGACCTCCCGCGAGCGCCAGCCGGCGACATCGCTCAGGCGGCCGAACAGCAGGACCCGGGCCATGGCTCTAGCCTCCCGTGGTCGACATGTGGCGGGCCACGGCCGGGGCCGAGGCGCGCGAGATCTGGAAGTCGTGGCCCTTGGGTTTGGCGTCCACCGCCAAGCGGACCGCGTCGATCAGGGCCTCGTCGTCGGCGCCGGCGCGGATCACCGCGCGCAGGTCGCTGGCGTCCTCGCGGCCCAGGCAGGTGTGCAGGGTGCCGGTGCAGGTCAGCCGCACGCGGTTGCAGGCCTCGCAGAAATTGTGGCTGAGCGGGGTGATGAGCCCCAGCCGGCCGCCGGTCTCGGCGATGCGGACATAGCGGGCCGGCCCGCCCGTCTGGTGGTCGATGTCGGTGAGTGTCCAGAAGCTCTCGAGGTCGCGGCGGACGTCCTTCAGCGACAGGAACTGGTCGGTGCGGTCGACCTCGATCTCGCCCAGCGGCATGGCCTCGATCAGGGTGGCGTCGCAGCCCCGGGCGTGGGCCCAGGCGATCAGGTCGGGAAGTTCGGCGGCGTTGTCGTCCTTCAGCGCCACGGCGTTGAGCTTGACCGCGATGCCCGCGGCCAGGGCCGCGTCGATCCCGGCGATCACCTTGGAAAGATCGCCGCCGCGGGTCAGCTTCCGGAACAGGTCGGGCTTCAGGGTGTCCATGGACACATTGATCCGCCGCACGCCGAACCGGGCGAGGTCGCTGGCGAACTCGCTCAGCCGCGTGCCGTTGGTGGTCAGGGTCAGCTCGTCCAAGGCGCCGGATCGCAGGTGCCGCGACAGGCTCTCGACCAGGCCCATGAAACCTTTGCGGACCAGGGGCTCGCCGCCGGTCAGACGCAGCTTTCGCACCCCCTGGCCGATGAAGGCCGAGGCGATGCGATCCAGCTCCTCCAGGCTCAGCACCTCGGCCTTCGGCAGGAAGGTCATATGCTCGGCCATGCAGTAGACGCAGCGCAGGTCGCAGCGGTCGGTGACCGAGACCCGCAGATAGGTCACGGCGCGGCCGAAACCGTCGATCAGGACCGGGGTCGAGCGCGCGGGCTCTTGCGGCGATGTGGCGTCATAGGGCGTCATGCTGGCCCTAACATAGAGGGGAAGACGTGGCGGTGACAGGGGCGGGCGCATTCGAGGCGGTGGTTTTGGCCGCCGGGACCGGCTCGCGGTTCGGCGGCGGCAAGCTGCTGGCGCCCCACGCCGGGGGCGTGCTGCTGGACGCCGCCCTCGCCGCCGCCTTCGCCGCGCCGGTGGGCAAGGTGATCGTGGTGACCGGGGCGGACGGCGAGGCGGTGGCCGCCGCTGTCCGCGCCAGCCCCGCCGTGGACGACCGCCTACAGCTCGTCCACGCGGCAGACCACGCCGAAGGCATGGGCGCTTCCCTGCGCCGCGCCGCCGCCGAACTCGGCCCGGGCTGCGCGGGGCTGTTCGTGTTCCTGGGCGACATGCCGCGAATTCCGCACGCGGTGTTCGCGCCGCTCGCTGAGGCCGTGCGCGCCGGAGCGCCGGCCGCCGCCCCGGTCTTCCGAGGCCAGCGGGGCCATCCGGCTCTGATCGGCGCGGCCTTGCTACCCGGCCTCGCCACGCTCACGGGCGACGCCGGCGCGCGGGCGGTGCTAAAGGATCTCGGCGACCGCCTGGCCCTCGTCGAAGCCCCCGACGACGGCGTCCTCTTCGACGTGGACGAGCCCGGCGATCTGGACCGAATCCAAGGTCGGTAGTAATATTTCCCACCAGAGGAGCCCGCCATGTCCAAGGTCGAGAAGCATTCCGTCGCCCTGACGCCCCAGCTCGCCGCCACGGTTCGAGCGGCGGTCGAAGCTGGCGACTACGCCTCCAGCAGCGAGGCGATCCGCGAGGCGATCCGGGAATGGACCGAGCGCCGCGAACTCCGGGCCGCCAAGCTGGCGGACCTACGTGCGGCGGTCCAGGCCGGTATCGACAGCGGATCGCCTCAGCCTCGCCGCCCGCTGGAGGAGGCCCTAGCGGACTATCGCAGTCAGATGCAGGTACGGCGTGGCGCTTAAGGTCGATCGCGCGCCCCAGGCCACCCTAGACGAGCGCGAAATCTTCCTGACCATAGCGGCGGACAATCCGTCAGCCGCCGAGCGATTTCTGATCGCGATCTATGACGCCGAAGACCGGCTGGCCGAATTTCCACAGCTTGGACGGCCGCGCGCAGATTTCGGCTCGACGATCCGAAGCTGGACCGTCGAGCCTTATCTTATTTTCTATTCCGTCGAGCTCGACGCGGTAGTGATCCTTCGCATCCTCCACGGCGCCCGAGACCTTGGCGACCTGATCCCCGACGGCTGAGCCCCTCAGGGCTTCAGATACAGCCACTGCATCCCGTTGATCAGGCCCACCGGGAAGGTGGTCTCGTGGAAGGTGCCCGGGATGGTCTCGCTGCGGATCTCGAGGCCGGGATAGTTCCGCGCGCGGAGCCGGTCGGCCATCGTCTGCTGGTCGGCGTTCATGTCGTGATCGCAGCCGGGGCAGCCGCCGGGGCCGGGATGTTCGCGGTCGCCGCTGGCCAGGTAGATCCGCGCCTTCAGGTCCTTGTGGGACGCGGCGTAGGCCGCCTCGGTGTTCAGGATCTCCTGCTCGGCGAACCAGATCGACGGGCTGGTGAGGATGTAGTTGGCGAACAGGGCCGGCTCGGTCAAGACGATCCAGAGGCCGAACAGCCCGCCGTAGGACTGGCCCGACAGGGTGCGCTGGGCGGGGTCGATCCGGTAGCGGCCCTCCACCAGGGGCATGACCTCGGTCTTCAGGAATTTCAGGTAGGCCGGCCCGCCTCCGGTGGCGCCCTCGATGGCTGCGTCGGGCCAGGGGGTGAGGTCGCGGCGGCGGCTGTCGGCGGGCGGTTCGCGCGAGCCCCACGAGACGCCGACGATGACGAACTCGTTCAGCAGGCCCTGGCTGAAGGTCAGGCGCGAGACGCCCGAGGCCACCTGGAAGGTGTAGGGGCCGTCGGTGAGATAGATCGCGGGATAGCGCTTGCCGGCGTTCTCCGGCTTCCCGTAGCCGGGCGGGGTCTTCACATAGATCTCGTAGCCGCGGTTCAGCACCGCCGAGTTCAGCGGCAGGACCGCGCTGTTCTCCACCTGGAAGGCGGCGGACGTGGCCTGGGCGGTCGAGGGCTGGGCTTCCCGAACCGGCTCGGCCGGGCCGCAGGCGGCGAGGCCAAACAGCCCAAGGGCCAGAAACGCACGCGCGGCTGATGAACTCACTAGGTCGCCCCTTGAAAATCCGAGGGAGCGACCTAGCTGCGCCGTAAGGCGGAGTAAAGGCGAGTTAGGCCTTTACGAACGGCTGGCTGCTCGTCGCCTGGCCGTTGATCGCGAACAGGGCGTTGGCCACCGCCGGGCCGATCACCGGGGTGCCGGGTTCGCCGACTCCGCTGGGGACCGCGCCGGACGGCACGATGTGGGTCTCGACGGTCGGGGCCTCGGTGTTGCGCAGCACCCGGTAGGTGTCGAAATTGGTCTGCTCGACCACCCCGTCCTTGACGCTCACATTGCCATAGAGCGCCGCCGACAGGCCGTAGCAGGTGCCGCCCTCGATCTGGGCGGCGATCTGGTCCGGCGCGATGGCCGTGCCGCAGTCGATGGCGGTGACCACGCGGCCCACCTTCGGAACCCCGTCCACCAGCTTGACCTCGGCCACCTGGGCGACCACCGAGCCGAAGCTCTCGTGGACCGCCACGCCGCGGGTCCAGCCGGCTGGGGCCGGGGCGCCCCATCCGGCCTTCTCGGCGGCGAGGTTCAGCACCGCCAGGTGCCGCTTGGCGTCGGCCTTGGTGTAAAGCGCGCGGCGGTAGTCCACCGGGTCCTTGCCCGCCCGCTTGGCCAACTGGTCGATGGTGTGCTCCATCACGAAGGCGGTGTGGGTCGCCCCCACCGAGCGCCACCAGAGGACCGGCACGCCGATGTCCGGCTGGATCAGCTGGGCGTCGACGATCGGCGTGGCCTTCAGATAGGGCGAACCCAGCACGCCCTCGACGGCGGTCTCGTCCAGCTTCGGCTCACCGGTGGGCGAGCCCTTCATGATCGACTGGGTGACCACCCGCTGGCGCCACGACGCCGGATAGCCGTCCTTGTCGACGGTGACCCGGACGGTGTGGTGGACGATCGGGCGGAAATAGCCCGCCGCCATGTCGTCCTCGCGGGTCCAGACCAGCTTCACCGGCCGCATCTTGCCGACCTTCTTGGCGATGTGGACGCACTCGGCGGCGTAGTCGGACTGGAAGTTGGCGCGGCGGCCGAAGGAGCCGCCGGCGAACAGGGTCTCGATCTCCACCGCGCCCGGCAGCATGCCGACGATCTTGGCGGTGTTGAGCTGGTCGACGGTGGGGATCTGTGACCCGAAGGTCAGCTTGGCCTTGCCGCCGCCGACCTGGGCCACGCAGTTCATCGGCTCCATGCAGGCGTGGGAGAGATAGGGGAAGTCGTACGCCGCCTCGAAGGCCTCGCCCTTGACCGTGGCGATGTCGCCCTTGGACTCGAAGGGCTTCCATTTCATCTTGTCGTCAGCTGCGGTCTTGCCCGAGGCCAGGTCCTTGTAGCTGGCCAGGATCGCGTCGGAGGAGCGCTTCTCGGCCTTGTCCTCGTTCCAGGTGACCTTCAGGGCGTCGCGGCCCTTGCGGGCGGCCCAGGTGTCCTCCGCCACCACGGCGACGCCGGTGGGGATCTCGTAGACCTCCACGACGCCAGGAACCTTCTTGGCCTCGGCGGCGTCGAAGGCGGCGACCTTGGCGCCGTAGCGCGGGGCGTGGGCCACCATGGCGACCAGCATGTCCGGCATCTGGACGTCCTGGGTGAACTTCGCCGTGCCGTCCGACTTGGCCTGGGCGTCCTTGCGGCGCACCCGGTCGGTGCCGATCAGGGTGAAGGTCTTGGGGTCCTTGAGGGTCGGCGACTGGGGCGGGGTCACCTTGGCCGCGTCCGCCAGCAGCTCGGCGAAGGTGGCCGACTTGGACGAGGCAGGGTGGCTGACCACGCTGTCCTTGACCACGATCTCGCCGGCCGGGGCGTTCCACCTGTTGGCCGCGGCCTCGACGAACATGGCCTTGGCCGAGGCGCCGGCCTTGCGCAGCTGGTCCCAGGAGTTGGCGATGGCCGAGGAGCCGCCGGTGCCCTGCACCCCCATGCCGGTGTTGGCGTAGACCTTGGCGATGGCCGGGGCGTGCTCGACCTTGACCTTGGTCCAGTCGGCCTCGAGCTCCTCGGCGACGATGGCGGCTAGGCCGGCATGGTTGCCCTGGCCGAATTCGATGTGCTTGCAGACCACGGTGACGACGCCGGTCGGGTCGATCTTCACGAAGGGCCCGAAGGCGCCGAAGTCGGTCTTGGCGCCGATGGAAAGGATGTCGCCCATGGAGCAGCCGCCGACCAGCAGCGAGCCGCCGACCAGGGTCGCGCCGATGACCACGTCGCGGCGGGTGGCTTTCAGGGGGGATTTCACGTGTGCGTTCATGGCGTGGGTCCCGATCAGAGCTTGGCGGCCGGCGCGGCGACGGCCGCGACCGGAGCGGCCGGGGCGAGGCCCGCGGCGTCCTTGATGGCCGCGCGGATCCGCTGATAGGTCCCGCAGCGGCAGATGTTGCCGTCCATGGCGCCGTCGATGTCGGCGTCGGTCGGCTTGGGCGTGGAATTGAGCAGGGCTACGGCCGACATGATCTGGCCCGACTGGCAGTAGCCGCACTGCGGCACGTCGTGCTTGACCCAGGCGGCCTGGACCGGATGGGCGCCGCCCAGGCTTTCGATGGTGGTGATCTTGACTCCGGCCAGGCCTTCGATGGGCATGGCGCAGGACCGGATCGGCTGGCCGTCGGCGAGCACCGTGCAGGCGCCGCACTGGGCGATTCCGCAGCCGTACTTCGTGCCGGTCAGGCCCAGTTCATCGCGCAGCACCCACAACAGGGGCGTGTCCGCCGCGGCCTTCACGGCCAAGGGTTTGCCGTTTACGTCAAGCGTCATGGCCATGGAGAGTTCCTCCCGAATGTCGGATTACGCCGCAATCTTAACAGTGTTTAGCTGGCGCGGTAAAGTGGGTCCAAGTGGCGGTTCGCCCGCCGACGGGTTAGGTATCTGGGGAGGTTCGCGGGAGATGCAAATGACTCGGTCTGCAAGGATGTTCGCGGCGGCCCTGGCGAGCCTGTTCGTCGCCGGCCCGGCCCTGGCCGCCGACGGCGCCAAGGTCTTCCAGCTGCAGTGCAAGACCTGCCACGGCGCCAAGTCCACGCTCATGGGCCCCAGCCTGGCGGGCGTGGCGGGCCGCAAGGTCGCCGGCCTCTCCGATTTCAAATATTCGGCGGCCCTGACCGCCAAGGGCGGGACCTGGACCGACGCCGCCCTGGACGCCTACGTCGCCGCTCCGTCCAAGTTCGCTCCCGGGACCAAGATGATGGTCGGGGTGGCCAACCCCGCCGACCGCGCCGCCGTCGTGTCCTATCTGAAGACCCTCAAGTGAGGCCAGCCCTCACCCTGGTCGGACTGCTGGCGCTTGGCGGCTGCGCCAGCGTCATGCCGGAGGACGCCACCGACGCGCCGATGACCTATGCCTGCGCGGGCGGCAAGCGGTTCACGGCGGCCTATGCCCTGAAGGGCGACAAGGCGCGGGTGACCGCCGGCGGCGTGGCCTACAGTCTGCCCCACGTGCGCTCGGGCTCCGGCGCGCGCTACGCCAAGGCCGGGGTCGAGCTCTCCACCAAGGGCGACGAGGCCTTGCTGGACGGCGCAGCCGGCGGCCCCTATCGCGACTGCCGGACCGGCTGAGCGCTGTGGACGTCTTCCCAGCCTTCATTCCCCTGCACGGGGCCAAGGTGGTGATCGCCGGCTCCGGCGAGGCCGCCGAGGCCAAGGCCCGGCTGTTTGCAGGCTCCCCGGCGACCGTGGTGCGCGTCGAGGGCCCGGCCGCCTTCATCGCCGGAACCTATGCGGGGGCGGTCCTGGCCTTCATCGCCACGGACGACGACCTCTTCGCCCAGGCCGCCGCCCGGGCGGCCCGCGCCGCCGGGGTGCTGGTCAATGTGGTGGACCGCCCGGCGCTCTGCGACTTCACCACCCCGTCGGTGATCGACCGCGGCGAGGTGGTGGCCGCGATCGGCACCGGCGGCGCCTCGCCCATGCTGGCCACCATGCTGCGCAACGACATCGAGCAGCGGGTGCCGGAGGGCGCGGGCCGTGTGGCGGCCCTGTTCCGCAAGCTGCAGGACGAGGTGCGCCAGGCCCTGCCCGAGCTGCCGGCACGCCGCGCCTTCCTGCGCGAGGCCCTGTCGGGGCCCGCCGCCCAGGCCGCACAGGCCGGCGACATGGAGGCCGCCACGCGGCTGTTGCGCGAAGCCCTGGCCAAGGGGCCCTCGGCCCAGGGCACGGTGCAGTTCGTGGCCGGGCGCGGCCCCGCCGACCTGTTGACCCTGCGCGCCAGCCGCGCGCTCGCCGCCGCCGACGTGCTGATCGCCGATCGCGAGGCCGACCCCGACATCCTGACCCTGGCCCGCCGCGACGCCGAGCGGATGGCGCCCGAGGCCGTCACCGCCGCCAGGCTCGTCGCCCTGGCCGGCTCCGGCCTGCGGGTCGTGCGGGTGATCTGCGGGGCTCCGTCGCCGGTCGACCTGCAAGCCCTGGCGGCGGCGGGCACGGCCATCGAGGTCCTGTCGGCGGCGCCCGACCGGTGAGCGCCCTGACGCCGGAGGACTTCGCCGCCGTCGCCCTGTCGCTGAAGGTGGCCCTGGCCGCCACCCTGTTCGGCCTGCCCCTGGCCCTGGCCGCCGCCTTCGCCCAGGCGCGAGGCCGGTTCGCCGCCCGGGTTGTGCTGGACGCCGCCGTCACCCTGCCCCTGGTCCTGCCGCCGGTGGCCACCGGTTATGTGCTGTTGCTGCTGTTCGGCCGCCGCGGCGCCGTCGGGGCGCTGTTGGAGAAGATCGGGATCGTCTTCGCCTTCGATTGGACTGGGGCGGCGCTGGCCGCGGGGATCATGGCCTTCCCGCTGATGGTGCGGCCCATGCGCCTGGCCATCGAGGCCATCGACCGCGAGGTCGACGAGGTGGCCCTGACCCTGGGGGCAGGCGCCTTCACCCGCTTCTTCCGGGTGACCCTGCCGCTGGCCGCCCCCGGCGTGGCGGCCGGCGCCATCCTCGGCTTCGCCAAGGCGCTGGGCGAGTTCGGCGCCACCATCACCTTCGTGGCCGCCATCCCGGGCGAGACCTTGACCCTGCCGTCGGCGATCTATGGCGCCACCCAGTCGCCGGGCGGCGAGGCCCGCGCCGTGGCCCTGTGCCTGGTCGCCGCCGCCATCGCCGTGGCCGCCGTCCTGGTCGCCGACGCCGTGGGCCGTTGGGCGGGCCGCACCTCGCGGGGCTCGAGATAATATTATCCGGGTATTATTGACTCGTAATTATATCCGGGTAAAACGGCGGCTCATCTGGAGCCGTCCATGCCCATTCCCGAAGCCAAACGCCCCGCTGTTGACCGCGCCCTGAGCGCCGCCTTCGGGACGACCACGCTGGACACGGTCAGGCCGCTGACCGGCGGCCTGTCCGGCGCGTCGATCTACAGGATCCGGGTCGGCGGGATCGCCTATCTGTTGCGGATCGAGGGCGCCCGCGACGCCTTCCGCGATCCCGGTCGCTGGTACGTCTGCATGGGCGCGGCGGCCGCCGCCTTCCTGGCGCCGCGGGTGCGCTACGCCGACGCCGCCGACGGTGTGGCGATCATGGATTTCATCGAGGAGCAGTCCCTGGTCCTCGACTATCGGGGGACTCGCGCCGACCTGATCGTCGAGGCCGCCCAGACCATCCGCGCCCTGCACGAGACGCCGGCCTTCCCGCCGCTGGTCGACTACATGGACGGCATGGATGGGCTGATCGGGGCATTCCAGGCGAGCGGCCTGATCGCGCCGGCCGCCACTCGGGAGCTGTTCGACCGCTACGCCGTCCTACGGGCCGGCTACCGGACGGCCGAGGGCGACCGGGTCTCAAGCCACAACGACCTGAACCCGCGCAACATCCTCTATGACGGCGCGCGGCTTTGGCTGGTGGACTGGGAATCGTCGTTCCTGGCCGACCGCTATGTGGACCTGGCGACCCTGGCCAATGTGTTCGCCCACACGCCGGAGGAGGAGGCCCTGCTGGCGCGAACCTATTTCGGCGAGTCGCCGGACGCCCAGCGTCAGGCGCGGCTCTATCTGATGAGGCAGATCAACCAGGTCTTCTACGGGGTGATCATGCTGAACGGCGTCGCCGCCGAATGTCCCGACCTGCGCGAGACCAGTCTCGAGGCGCCGAGCCTGGCCGAGATCCACCAGGCGCTCGGGACTGGCGACTTCGTGCTGGAAACCTGGCGCGGTCGCCTGGCCTACGGCAAGGCGCGCCTGAATGCGGCCCTGGACGGCCTGCGCTCGGCGCGGTTCCCGGAAGCCTTGGCCTTGGTGGCCGGCTAGTCGTCCAGCGACCGTCCCTTGGTCTCCGGCAACAGGAAGAAGCAGGTCAGCACCGAGACCGCCGTGAAGGCGAAGGGATACCAGAGGCCCGAATAGATGTTCCCCGTCGCCGCCACGATGGCGAAGGCGGTGAACGGCACGAAGCCGCCGATCCAGCCCGTGCCGATGTGATAGGGCAGCGACATGGCCGTGTAGCGGATGCGGGTCGAGAACAGCTCCACAAGGCAGGCGGCGATCGGGCCGTAGAGCGCGGTGGCGGCGATCACGAAGACCAGCAGCACGCCAAAGGCGCCCGCCAGGTTCATCCGTTCCGGATCGGCCTCGGGCGGGTAGCCGGCCTGCACGAGGGCGGCCTTGATCCGGGTCTCTACTTCGGTCTTCGCCGTCTTGACGGCGGCGGCCGGCAGGCCGGCGGCCGAGGCGGACGGAACAGTGATCTCGCCGACCCGCACCACGGCGGGCGATCCGGCCGGGGCCGCCTCGGTCCGATATGAAACCCCGGCGTTGGCCAGGGAGCTCTTGGCGATATCGCACGAGGAGACGAAGACAGCCTTGCCCACCGGGTCGAACTGCAGCGAACAGTCGGCCGGGTCGGCGATCACCACCACCGGCCTGCGCACCTCGGCCTCGGCGAGCGCCGGATTGAGGGTCTGGGCTAGCAGGTGGAAGCCGGGGAAATAGGCCACGAGCATCAAGGTCATGCCGAACAGCATCACCGGCTTGCGCCCGACCTTGTCGGACATCCAGCCGAAGGCCACATAGCCGATAGCGCTGACCGCGGTCGCCGAGAGCATCAGCAGGTTGATGGTCTCGGGCGGGACCTTCAGGAATCGCTCCATGAAGGTCTGGGTGTAGAAGAAGGCGGTGTACCAGACCGCGCCCTGGGCCGACATGATGGCCACCAGCGCCAGCAGCACGATCTTCAGGTTGGACCAGCGTCCGAACGCCTCGGAGAAGGGCGCCTTGGATTGGGTCCCCTCAGCCTTCATCCTGGCGAAGGCCGGGCTCTCCCTCAGCTTCAGCCGCATCCAGATCGAGATGCCGAGCAGACCCGCCGAGAACAGGAACGGCACGCGCCAGCCCCAGGCGTCGAAGGCTTCCGGCCCGAACACCTTGCCGACGATCAGCCGCGTCGCCAGGATCACCACCAGGGCGCCAAGCAGGCCGAACGCCGCCGAGGTCTGGACCCAGCTCGTGGCCCGGCCGCGGCCGCCCGGGGGCGCATGCTCGGCCACATAGATCGCCGCCCCGCCGTACTCACCGCCCAGCGCGAAGCCCTGGATGATGCGCATCAGCACCAGCAGGCCCGGCGCAAGCAAGCCCACCTGGGCATAGGTCGGCAGGAGCCCGATGGCGACGGTCGCTCCGCCCATTAGGGCGACCGTGACCAGGAACGCGCCCTTGCGGCCAGTCAGGTCGCCGACCCGGCCGAACACCAGGGCGCCCAACGGCCGGAACAGGAAGCCGGCGCCGAACAGGGCGAGCGCTGCGACATAGCCGGCGGTTTCGCTGAGGCCGGAGAAGAAAGTCTTGGAGATGACCTGGATCAGACTGCCGAAGACGAAGAAGTCGTACCATTCGAAGGCCGTGCCCGCCGCCGAGGCGGCCACCACCGTCTTCAGCGAGGCGGGCTTCTTTGCCGCCGTGTCCGTCGTCTCCGCGGCGACTTCCGCCATGCTTCTCTCCCCCGTCACAGGGCGAAACCTCTAACGCGGCGAGCGGGCGCGGGAAAGGCCTAGGCCGCCGCCTCATCCGCGAGGTCGCCGCCGAGCCGCGATATCTCGGCCAGCAGGGCTCCGGGGGAGATGGGCTTGCCGACCACTCCGTCCATGCCGGCCTCCAGATAGGACTGGCGCTGGTGGGAGAGGACGTTGGCGGTGAGCGCCACGATCGGCGTCGCCGCCGTCGGGCCGCCCAGGGCGCGAATGCGGCGGCAGGCCTCCAGGCCGTCGATGCCGGGCATCTGGACGTCCATCAGGATCAGGTCGAACCCGCCGCGGGCGGCGGCCTCGACGCCCAACAGGCCGTCGGCGGCGGTCTCGACCACCGCGCCCAGGTTTTCCAGCAGCTTGGTCACGATCATCCGGTTGGTGGGGTTGTCCTCCACCACCAGAACCTTCAGGCCCTCAAGATGGGGCTCACTGGCTTCGATGGCCGCGGCGACCGGATCGGCGGCCGGGGCGGCCACCTCCAGCCAGAAGATCGAGCCGACGCCCTCGGTCGAGGCGAAGCCCACCCCGCCGCCCAGCATCTCGGCCAGACGCTGGGTGATGGCGAGGCCCAGTCCAGAGCCGCCGAACTTGCGGGTGGTCGAGGCGTCGCCTTGATCGAAGCGCTGGAAGATACGCGGCTGCACGGCTTCGGGGATGCCCACCCCGGTGTCGGCCACTTCCAGGCGCAGCAGCGGCTCGACCGGGCCGGGCTTTAGCCAGGCGCGGATCGTGACCTGGCCCGTGAGGGTGAACTTCACCGCGTTGCCGATCAGGTTGAACAGCGTCTGGCGCACGCGCACCGGATCGGTGCGCACCCAGCCGAGGTCGGCGGGGATATCCACGTTCAGTGTCAGGCCCTTGGCTTCCGCCTGCGGCCGCAGCAGGCGCGCGACGCCCTCGATCAGGGCGCGCGGGTCGGCCGGTTCGCAGGCCAACTCCAGCCGGCCGGCCTCGATCTTCGAGAAGTCGATCACGTCGTTGAGCAGTTCGGCCAGCATCTGGCCGCAGGACAGCGCCTCCTCCAGCATCTTGCGACCGTCCGGCGACAGGCCTTCGGATTTCAGCAGGTGCAAGACGCCCATGACGCCGTTCATCGGCGTGCGGATCTCGTGGCTCATATTGGCCAGGAACGCGGCCTTGGCCTCGCCGGCCGCCTGGGCGGCGTACTGGGCGTCGACCAGGGCCAGCTCCTGACGCTTGCGGGCGTCGAAGTCCTGGATCATGCCGACGCCCTTGAGCGCGCGTCCCTTACTGTCGTGTTTCAGTCGATGGAAGATCCGCGTCCAGCGCACGGCGCCTTCCCGGCCGATCACGCGGGCCTCGATGATATTGCCGCCGACCTGGGGTTCCCTGCGGATCTTCTGGAAGGACTGGCGCACGTGGTCCACGTCGTCCGGATGGAAGCGGGGGAATTTCAGCTGCTGGGCGGATTCGTAGTCGCCGGGGTCGCCGCCCAGCAGCCGGCGGTATTCGGGCGAGACCCAGACGGTCTTGTTGCGGTGGTCAATCTCATAGACCCCGGCGTCGGCCGCCTCGAGGGCCAGCTTGAGCCGGTTGGCGTTCTCCTGGGCCTCGGTGCGAGCCTCGGCCAGGGCGGAGATGTCATCCACGTAGCAGACGATGCCCTGGACCGCATCCTTGGCGTCGCGCCAGGGCCGGGCCTCCCAGCGCACCCAGTGCTTGGTCCCCTGGCTGTCGGTGAAGCGATCCTCCTTGGCCCGGACCACCTCTCCGGCCAGGGCGCGGACCTGGGCGTCCAGCAGACGCTTCGGCGCGGTGGGGAAGACATCCTTCAGGGTGCGGCCGATGTGGTCGCGCTGGTCCAGCTTGAAGGCCTGCCGCCAGGTGTTGGAGATGACCATGTAACGGAGCTGCCGGTCGAACATCGCCACCGCGAAGGGGGCGTTCTCGATCAGCTGGTGGATCTGCTGCTGGCCGCGCAGGGCCCCATCGCGGGCCTTGGCCAGCTCGGTGATGTTCTGGGAGACGCCGACCAGGGCGAAGGCGCCGCCGGGCCGCGGCTCGGTATGGAAGGTGGCGCGCCAGGAGGTCCAGCGGCTGTTGCGGCCGCGCAGCCGGTGTTCGAAGGTCCGTCCCTGGCCCTTGACCGTGCCGGCGATGAAGATCGCCTTGACGCGCTCGGCCTCGTCGGGATGCAGCAGGGCTTCGAACTGGCCGCTGTCGGCGATCTCCTCCGGCGCATAGCCGGTGACCGAGAGGATGTCCTCGGACCAGGTGATCGTGTCGTTCTCGGGCTCGAAGACCCAGCTGCCGATGCCGGCGGTGACCGACAGCAGGACCTGGGTGCGGTGGGCCATGGCCAGCTCATCGGCGCGCTGTCGCGCCTCGGTCACGTCCAGCGCCACGCCGATGACGCGGCCATCCGATCTCAGCTCCGCGCGGCCGTCGAACCAGCGGAATCCGCTGTCCCTGGTGTGCAGCCGCAACAGGCTCGCGCTGGTCCCGCCCTCGGCCAGCCGCGCGAGAAGCGCATCGAAGTCGTCGAGGTCGTCACGGTGGACGATGTCGCGGACGCCACGCCCGCTGATCTCCGCCTGTGTCCAGCCGGTGGCGCGCTCGAAGGCGGGGTTGACCTGCTCGACCTCGCCATCCTGGCCGATGACGAACATCACCTCGCGGCTGTTGTCGAACAGCCACTGAGCCATGTCGCCCGTGCTTGCCGCGCCGACCTGCTGCGGTCTGGGCATCGCCCCATTCCCCCGAATTCAGGGGGAGCCTAGACCGGCGGCGGTAAACGCAACGTTTGAGGCGTGGTCGTTGAACGCAGAAGTTGCGACTAGAACGCGTTCTCGCCGGTGATCGCGCGCCCGAGGATCAAGGCGTGGACGTCGTGGGCGCCTTCGTAGGTGTTGACGGTCTCCAGGTTCGCGGCGTGGCGCATCACGTGATAGTCGCCCGAAATCCCGTTGCCGCCGTGGATGTCGCGGGCCTCGCGGGCGATGGCGAGCGCCTTGCCGCAGTTGTTGCGCTTCATCAGGCTGATGGCCTCCGGCACCCAGGCGCCCTGGTCGAGCAGGCGGCCCAGGGCCAGGGCCCCTTCGAAGCCCAGCGCGATCTCGGTCTGCATGTCGGCCAGCTTCTTCTGCACCAGCTGGCGGGCGGCGAGCGGCTTGCCGAACACCTTGCGGGTCAGGGTGTAGTCGCGGCTGGCGTGCAGGCAGAATTCCGCCGCGCCCATGGCGCCCCAGGAGATGCCGTAGCGGGCCTTGTTGAGGCAGGAGAACGGCCCGCGCAGGCCGCTGACCCCCGGCATCATCATGTCCTCCGGCACGAAGACGTCGCTGAGCGAGATCTCCCCGGTCACCGAGGCGCGCAGGGAGAGCTTGTTGAGGATCTTCGGCGTTTCCAGCCCCTTGGAGCCGCGATCCACCAGGAAGCCGCGGATCACCCCGTCCAGCTTGGCCCAGACCAGGCAGACATCGGCGATCGGGGCGTTGGTGATCCACATCTTGGCGCCGTTGAGCACGTAGCCGCCGTCGGTCTTCTTCGCCACCGTGCGCATGGAGGCGGGGTCAGAGCCGCCGTCGGCCTCGGTCAGGCCGAAGCAGCCGACGATCTCGCCGCGCGCCATGCCCGGCAGGTACTTCATCTTCTGCTCTTCCGAGCCGAAGGCGTAGATCGGGTACATGACCAGCGAGGACTGCACGCTCATGGCCGAGCGGTAGCCGCTGTCGACCGCCTCGATCTCGCGGGCGATCAGGCCATAGGCCACGTGGCTGACCCCGGCGCCGCCGTATTTCTCCGGCAGGGTCGCGCCCAGGAAGCCCATGGCGCCCATCTCGGTCATGATCTCGCGGTCGAACCGCTCGTCGGCATAGGCCGAGACCACCCGGGGCAACAGTTTCTCGCGGGCGTAGGATCGCGCCGCGTCCCAGACCATGCGCTCCTCCTCGGTGAGGCGCGCGGCGAGGTCCAGCGGGTCTTCCCAATCGAAGGTCTTCTGGGTGTCTGCGGCGTCCAGGGCCATGGCGCATCTCCTTGAAGGAAGTTCGCGCGCCTTATGACGCCATTTTACGTGCCCGTGTAGACGCCTTTGCGCTTCTCGCGGAACGAGGCCAGCGACTCCTCGGCGTCATTGGGAGATCGGCGGGAGAATCCGAGGCCGACGGACTCATATTTCAGGGCCTCTTCCAGTCCCGCCTCGTGGCTGTGCCGCAGGACCCGTTTGGAGGATCGGATGGCCAGGGGCGGCCACTGGGCCATCTGCTCGCCATAGGCCACGGCGGCCTCGACCAGGTCTCCCTCGACCAACCGATTGAGCAGGCCCAGCGACAGGGCTTCCTGCGCCTCCACCATGCGGCTGGTGAAGATCAGGTCGGCGGCGGCGGCGTAGCCGACGATGCGCGGCAGGAACCAGGAGAGGCCGGAGTCGGGCGAGAGGTTGCGCTCGGCGAAGGTGGTCTTGAACCGCGCGCCGGGCCCGCCGATGCGGACGTCGCAGGCAAGCGCCGCGCTCATCCCGGCCCCGGCGCACACCCCATTGATCGCCCCGATCAGCGGCTTGTCGAAGTCGTGGAACAGCCGCGCCCAGCGGCCCACCCAGCCCATGTCGTCCAGCCGGTCGTTCTGCGAGGTCCCGGCCGGCGGCAGGGGTCCGGTGAGATCGGCGCCCGAACAGAAGCCCCGCCCCGCCCCGGTCATGACCAGCACCCGCGCCCCGTCGTCCTCGCGTGCTTCGGCGAAGGCCGCGTGCACGTCGCGCCGCAGGTCGGCGGAGATGGCGTTCAGCTTTTCAGGGCGGTTGAGGGTGAGCAAGCCGACCTGGCCGCGCGTCTCGTAGGTGATGGTCTCGTAGGCCACGTGCGCCCTCCAGCTTTGCGCAAGTCTCGCCCATCGGTCCCTGGATGCAAGCCGCCTGAACGAAAACGCCCCGCCGGCTGAGCCGGGCGGGGCGCTACGAGGGCCGATCCCGAAGGGGGAGGGCGGACCGGTTCCCTGTGGTCTTAGAATCTCGCGGTCAGCGAGGCCCGCACCATGCGCGGCGCGCCCGGCATGATGTTGTCGTTGCCATGCGAGGTCGGATAATAGGTCTCGTCCAGCAGGTTCTCGACGTTCACCTGGACCTTCAGGTTCTCGGTGAGGTCGTAGAAGACGGCCGCGTCGACCCGGGTGAAGCCGGGCAGCACCACCGCGTTGTCGATGGCGGCGAACATCTTGTCCTGGTGGATCAGGCCGACGCCCAGCCCGAGGGCCGGCGTCACTCGGAACTTGTTCCAGAGGGACAGGGTGTGTTTCGGGGTCAGGGGAACTCGCCGGCCGGCCGGCGCCGCGGTGGTGGCGCTGGTGATCTCCGCCTCCTGCCAGGCATAGCCGCCGACGATCTCCCAGACCTCGTTGATCCGGCCGTTCACGCCGAGTTCGAAGCCGTTGGTGCGCTGGCTGCCGGTCTGCACGGTCAGCGCCGGATTGTTAGGGTCGCGCGCTGTGGTGTTGTCCCGGTCGAGTTGGTAGGCGGCGGCTGTCAGGATCAGGTCGGGGAGCAGGTTCCACTTCAGCCCGACCTCGTAGTTCTCGAACGCCTCCGGCTCCAGGGTCCTGGAGGTCGCGGTCAGGGAGGCGAACTGGTCGCCCGAACTTGGCAGGAACGACTTGGAATAGCTCGCATAGAGCGAGACGGCCTCGATCGGCTTGTAGACCAGGCCCAGGCGCGGCGAGACCATGTCGTCGGTGCGGCTCAGCTGGTCGCCGTTGCGGTGGTTTTCGAACTCGAGGTCGAAGCTGTCATAGCGCAGCCCGGCGATGATCTGGAACTGGGGCGAGAGCTCGATCTGGTCCTGGATGTAGACAGCGGCCACCTTGGCGGTGACGTGGTTGTCAGCGTCCGACGCGCTCTGGCGGAAGACGATATTGGCGCCCGAGATGGTGGGGTTGGCGAACGGGACCAGGATCGAGGTCGCCGTGCCGTTGAAATAGGCCGTGTTGCGGAAGTTGTCGGTCTCCTGGACCCCGAACTCGGCGCCGAACAGGACCGTGTGGCGGATGGAGCCGGTCTGGGCCTTCCACACGAAATCCGTCTGGTTGAACAGGTTTTCCCGCTCGGTGGGGCTGTTGTAGCCCGAGATCGAGACCTGGGTTCCGGCGGCGTTCACCGCGCCCGGCAGGATGTTCTGGTAGAACTTGTCGTAGGCGGCGAACACCGTGTTGTTGCGGACGGTCAGGGTCTCGGAGATCTCGTACTCGACGGTCGCATTGAGCGCGTCGACCTTGGCCGTGGCGAAGCTGAGGTCCGGGGCCCCGAAGAAGGTCTCGACCGGTGCGAGCGACGGACGGCCCCGGAACGAGGGGATTCCGCGGTCGACCACCCGATCGTCCTCGAAGTGCTCATAGGCGATCCGCACGGCCAGCCGGTCGTTGGGCAGGAAGGTGAGGGTGGGGGCGACGCCCCAGCGCTCGAGCGAGACGTGGTCGCGGAAGCTGCCGGAGTCCTCATAGAGCACGTTCAGGCGGCCGGCGAGTTGCTCGCTCAGCGGCTGGTTCAGGTCGGCGGTGACCCGCTTGTGGTCGTGGGAGCCGATCTCCAGCCTGACCTCGCGCAGGGGGTCCCAACCGGCCTGTTTGGTGACCCGGTTGATCACCCCGCCGCCGCCGCCGCGGCCGAAGATCATGGCGTTGGGGCCCTTCAGGACCTCCACCCGCTGGGCGTTGTAGATGTCGCGATAGTACTGGACGTCGTCGCGTACGCCATCGACGTAGAAGTCGGCGGTGCTGGCGTTTCCCCGGATGGTCGGAGCGTCGCGGTGACCCTCGCCCTGACCCATGGTGACGCCGGGAACGTAGCGCACGACATCGGCCATGCTCTGCATCGCCTGATCGCGCATCAGTTCCTCTGTGATCACGGTCACCGCTTGGGGGACGTCGCGCAGGGGCGTGTCGGTCTTGGTGGCCGTTGAGGTCTGCTTGGCGTCATAGGCGTCACGGCGGCCAGTCACGGTGACGCCGGAGATTTCCGCGGCGGCCATGGTGAGCATGGCCCCGTCGGCGACCTCGGCGTGGCCGAGCTGGGGAGCCAGCGCCATCGCGGCGACACTCGCCATAAGCCATCCGCTCTGAGCGCGCGCACCCGCTCTCCGTCGAAACTCCACAGCCAAACCCCTCAATTCAGATGCAAATGAAACTGCGAGGCGGTCTTAGTTAGGCCTGATGGTTTTGGCAATGAGAATCGTTCTTAACTAGTCGTGGCAGAGGCGCCCGGCGAACGATTTGCAGCCTCTAAGGTTCGGCGAGAGTCGGCCGACGCAACAAACCCGCCGCTCGCATGTTCCATGATCGAGAACCCGGCCGCCGGCCGGCAGAGAACACCGATGATCAGCGCCCATCCATTCGACATCCTGCGGCCGTTCCTCTGGCTGTTCGCCATTGGGTTCGCTGTCGGCTTCGTCGGCTACGTGTTGCTCGGCGGCGGCGCCCAGGCCCTGACGCCGGCTGATAAGGCCGCCGAAGCCTCCACGGTCGAGGTGCTCTCGCTCGCCCGCGATCAGTCCCGCGAGATCTAGCCGCCCTTGGCGACGAACCAGCCGTTGCGGAAGCCCTCGAGGGCCTTGCCATAGTGGAAGGTCTCGCCCTCCGGCGTGGTCACGACCCCGCCCGCGGCCTCCAGCACCGCGTGACCGGCGGCCACGTCCCATTCCATGGTCGGTCCGTGGCGCGGATAGATGTCGGCCGCGCCCTCGGCGATCCGGCAGAACTTGATCGAGGAATCCATCGGTTCGCGCAGGTCGAAGCCGTATTGGCGGGCGAGCTTGGCGGCGGTCTCCTCGCCCATGGTGTGGCTGACCAGGGCGACGGCCGCGCCCGTGGGCCAGGGTCGCACGCTCACCGGCTGGGCGGGGCCGCCGGCCTGGCGCTTCATCGCCTTGCCGTCCGCCGTGAACCAGGTCTCGTTGGTGGCAGGGGCGCAGACCGCGCCAGCCACCGGGCGGCCATGCTCGATCAGCCCGATATTGACCGTGAAGTTGGGGTCGCCGCGCACGAAGGCCTTGGTGCCGTCCACCGGGTCGACCAGGAAGAACCGCGGCCCGATGGCGTCGGGGGCGCCGAACTCGCTGGCGTCCTCCTCGGAGATCACCGGCGTGTCGGGATAGAGCGCGGTCAGCCGCGCGACGATCAGGGCCTCGCCCTGGCGGTCGGCTTCGGTGACAGGGCTCTCGTCGGCCTTGGAGAAGACGGTCAGGCCCGATTTCCAGAGCGGCAGGATGAGGGCGGCGGCCTCTTCGCAGATGTCGGCCAGGGCCGCGCCGAGATCGTTGCTCATCGGGCCTCGCGCGGATCGTCGCCGACGAAGACCAGGGTGATGACGGTCGAGTCGATCACCTGCTTGCCCATGTTCTCGAAATTCACTGTCACCTTGGCTCCCGCCACCGACTGCACCTGCCCCAGGCCCCAGTCGTCCAGGGTCGGGTGCCTCACCAGCACGCCGGGCTCCAGGAAGGGATCGGGACCGCTCATGGCCGCGTTCTGTAGAGCGCCCGCCCGGTTTGCCAAAGGGCCAAATCAGACCAAGTTCGGGTTCTCATGATGGACGTCGACACTCCCGCCCCCGCCGAACCCAAGGCCCCGCCGAAAACAGCCGAGGTGGCCGCCTACCTCGCCGCGCGCATGTGTCACGACTTCATAAGTCCGGCCAGCGCCATCGTTTCGGGGCTCGACCTGCTGGACGATCCCAGCGCCCAGGACATGAAGGAAGAGGCCATGGGCCTCATCCAGGGCTCGGCGCGCAAGCTCGCCGACCTGCTGTCCTTCAGCCGCGTGGCCTTCGGCGCGTCGGCCTCGGCCGAGACCTTCGACGCGCGCGAACTGGCCAAGCTGGCGGGCGGGCTGTTCCATCACATGCGCGCCGAACTGGACTGGCAGGTGGAGCCGCCGGCGGTGAACAAGCCCGCCGCCCGCACCCTGCTGAACCTCGCCCAGATGGCCGGCGCGGCCCTGCCGACCGGCGGTGTCGCCCGCATCCGTGCGGTGGCGGAGGGCGCGGGTATGGCGATCGCCGTCGAGGCTGTCGGCCCCAAGGCGCGACTGCGGCCGGAGGTCCTGCGAGGCCTGCAGGGCGAGGGCCCGGGCGAGGGCCTGCACGGCCACTGGGTCCAGGCCTATTACGTCCACCTGTTCGTCGGCGACGCCGGCGGACGGATCTTCGCCGACGTGACCGAGGAGAAGGTCACCTTCGCCGCCACGATCCCGGGCTGACCTTGCGGCGCTCCGGCGCCGCGCCCAACTAGGGCTCAGGCTTCGCCGCAAAGGACGTCCGCCAATGTTCGACCATCTCTCCGTGGGCGTCCGCGACCTCACCGCGGCGCGCGCCTTCTACGACGCCTTCTTCGCCCCGCTGGGCTGCGCCAACGCCTGGGCCGCCGAGAACGAGCTGGCCTACGGGCCCGGCGGCGCGACCCGCGACTTCTGGCTCTATCCGGTGGAGGGCGAGCGGGTCGCCGGCCTTGGAACCCACATCGCCTTCACCGCCGATAGCCGCCTGGCGGTGGATGAAGCCTACGCCGCGGCGATCGCGGCCGGCGCGACCTCGGTGCGCGCCGCCGGCCTGCACCCCGACATCGGCCCTGACTATTACGGCTGCGTCCTGCTCGATCCCGATGGCAACAAGCTGGAGATCGTCGCCGGGACGATGCACTGAGGCTGTCGGGACCCGGCGTCCGCCCTCGGGCCGTGGCTGACCTTCGGAATGTCGGCTATCAGGTTGGGCTGACGAAGATGCAGCGCCGTCGGCCGAGCGGGAGACAGCGCACACCGGTGATCAGGGCGCGTCGAATGCAGGATGGAAGCTTGCGTCCCCCTCTGCGGGAGGCCCCTTCAGAACGAGGCGCTGGAAGTACGGATTGGGTTGGCCCTGATAGGTGAGCGTGGGGTCGCTCAAGAAACCGAAGCGGCGGTAATAGGCCGGACGCCCCAGAAGAACGCATCCTGCGCCCATCAATTCTCTCAGGCGATCCAATCCGTCCGCGATCAATGCGCTACCGACGCCTTGGCGTTGCATCCGTGGCGCGACCGAGACGGGCCCGAGCCCGTACCAGTCGCTGGGCTGGTCGTTGATACGAACAGGGGAGAAGGCGATATGGCCAACCAACTCGCCCTCAGCGGTTATCGCGACAAGGGAGAGGCTCAAGGCCCCGGCTTCACGCAGCGCGTCGATGACGCGGGCCTCGTCGCCGGCGCTGAACGGCATGGGCGCGAACGCCGCCGTCGTGACTCGGCTAATGTCGCTCGCGTCGCAGGGACGCTCGGGTCCAATTCGCAGGCGCTCGGAATCGTGTGGTGGGATCGTGTTCACGAGGAATCTTTCAACGGACGTGACGCAGCAATGCGACCGCAGTTTGCGCGGTCCGCGGTGGAGGCTGGCGACGCCGCGCGGAGCACGGCGTCAGGGTCACGCAATCGTTGACATGCGAGAACGCTACGGAGTTGCCGTTCGCGGGTCAACGGCGGGCTTCTGAAGAGGCCGTAGAAGCCAAAGGCCGCTCACCACCTGGGCGGACCATGCATTTCCGCCGCCGGCGCTCGTCGCTAGTTCGGCGGAAACGCTTGGCGCTGTCCGGCGAGCCGGTGGACCACGCCATGGCGCATGACGAAGGTCGGGCGTTCCAGCTCGGTGACGTCCTCCAGCGGGCTCGTGGCGACAGCCACGATGTCGGCGTCCTTGCCGGGCTCCAGGGTCCCGAGCGTGGCCGAACGGTCCAGCAGTTCGGCGGCTGTCACGGTCGCCGACTTGATCGCCTCGGCGGGGGTCATGCCGACGCTGACCATCAGGGCGAACTCCTTGCCGTTGTCGCCATGCGAGGAGACGCCGGTGTCGGTGCCGAAGGCGATCTTCACCCCCGAGGCGATGGCGCGGCGGTGGTTGTCCATGGCGGCGCGACCGGCGATCTCGGCCTTTTCCAGCGTCGCCTTGGAGCGGGCGCCGGCGCGCGCCTGAGAAAGCGCGGCCTGCGGCGCCAGCATGGTCGGGACGAAATAGGCCCCGGTCTTCTTGAACAGGGCGTCGGTCTCCCTGGTCCCGAAGGTCCCGTGCTCGACGGAGTCCACCCCGGCGTTGAGCGCCGCGATGATGCCGTCGGTCCCGTGGGCGTGGGCGGCGACCTTGCGGTTGAACATGTGGGCGGTGTCGACGATCGCTTTCATCTCGTCGTCGAACATCTGGCGGCCCAGGCCGCCGGCGATGTTGGAATTGACCCCGCCGGTGGCGGTGAACTTGATGACCTCGGCCCCCTGGCCGATCTGCGAGCGCACGGCCCGGCGGCAGTCCTCGGGCCCGTTGCAGACGTTCTCGGCTCGGGCCCGGGCGATCTCGGCCAGGTCGCGGTTCAGGTTGTTGGAGCCGTCCGCATGGCCCGCGGTGATGGCGATGGCGCGCCCGGCCGGCACGATTGTGGGGCCGGCCAGCAGGCCGCCATTGATCCCGTCGCGCAGGGCCGTGACGCCGCGCACGTCGCTCCCCAGGTCGCGGACGGTGGTGAAGCCGGCCTCCAGGGTGCGGCGGGCGTTGTCGATCCCGATCACCAGATTGTCCTCGATGTCGCGGTTCGCGCCTTCGATTCGCGCGCGCAGCTTATCGTCGTCGTTGAAGATGTGGACGTGCATGTCGATCAAGCCGGGCAGGACGAACTGGTCCTTCAGGTCGATCAGGGTCGCCCCGGCCTCGGGGGCCACGAAGCCGTCGCGGACCGACTCCACCTTGCCGGCGCGGATCACCAGGGTGGAGGGCCCCCGCGGCGCCTGGCCCGGCCGGTCCAGCAGGGCGCCGGCGTGGATCACCGTCACCTTGGGCGTCTGGGCCGCAACGCCGGTCGCGGCGGCCAGGCCAAGGACGATCGCCGAGATACCGGCCGACAGACGATGCATGAGAACTCCCCCAAAACGCCGGCGCACTCTAGCCTGGGCCTCCCCGCCGTCCAGCCGTGGAGTCGACCCCGTGTCCCAGCAGATCAGCCTCACCGCCCTGGTGGTCGCCGACTATGACGAGGCCATCGCCTTCTATGTGGAGAAGCTGGGCTTTAAGCTCACCTCCGACGTCCCCCAGGGCGACGGCAAGCGTTGGGTGGTGGTCACCCCGCCGGGCTCGGCCTGCGGCCTGCTGCTGGCCAGGGCGGTCACCGACGCCCAGGCCGCGCGGATCGGCGACCAGACCGGCGGCCGGGTGGGCCTGTTCCTCAGCACCGACGACTTCGCCCGCGACCACGCCGCCATGACCGCGGCCGGCGTGGTGTTCTTGGAGGCGCCACGCCACGAACCCTACGCCACGGTGGCGGTGTTCCAGGATCTCTACGGCAACCGATGGGATTTACTGCAGCCGGCCTGAGCGCTTCTCGCTGGCTTCGGGCGCCGTTGCGATGTTTCATTCGCCGTCAGCACTCGGAGGTCCCCATGGCCGGTCTCAAGATCCGCAAACTCGCCGGCGCGCTCGGCGCCGAGCTTACCGGTGTCGACCTGTCGAAGGACCTGTCGGACGCTGTCGTCGCCGAGATCCGGCAGGCCTTCGTCACCCACCAGGTGATCTTCTTTCGCGACCAGGCGCTGACGCCGGAGCGGCAGCTCGCCTTCGGCCGCCGGTTCGGGCCACTGAACATCCACCCCTATGTGGCCGGGATGGACGCCCATCCGGAGGTGATGGAGATCGTCAAGGAGCCGGAGGACCGGGTCAATTTCGGTGGCGGCTGGCACTCCGACATGAGCTTCCTGGAGCACCCCTCCATCGGCTCGATCCTCTATGCGGTGGAGCTGCCGTCCTTCGGCGGCGACACCCTGTTCGCCAGTCAGGCGGCGGCCTATGACGCCCTGTCGCCGGGGCTGAAGAAGACCCTGGAGACCTTGAACGCCGTCCATTCCGCCGGCCGGGAATATTCCGCCCAGGGCCACTCGGCCCAGTCGCGCAAGACCATGAAGGTGGTGGAGGCCGAGGGCGCGGTGGGCGAGTTCGTCCATCCAGTGGTCAAGGTCCACCCCGAGACCGGCCGCAAGGCGCTCTATGTCAATCCGGCCTTCACCATGCGGATCGAGGGCTGGAGTCGCCGGGAGAGCAAGGCCCTGCTGGACTTCCTGTTCGAGCATTCCCGCTATGAGGCCTTCACCTGCCGGTTCGCCTGGGCGCCCGGCTCGGTGGCCTTCTGGGACAACCGCTCGGTCTGGCATTTCGCGCTCAACGACTATCCCGGCGAGCGGCGCCATATGCGCCGGGTGACGGTCGACGCCTGGCCGTCGGAGGTGGCCAGGAGCTCGGCCGCGCAGGTTTCCGAACCCGCCGAATAGGCGGGTTCCAGTTCGTTTTCCAATTTAAAAACAAAGACTTTCATCAGGGAGAATTTCAAATGAGCGAAGCCCGCATCAATCCGAACGGCAGGCTGAAGGGCAAGGTGGCCCTGGTCACCGGCGCCAGCCGCGGCATCGGCGAATCCATCGCCGCGCGCCTGGCCATGGAGGGCGCCAGCGTTGTGGTCTCGGCCCGCACAGCCTCGGACGGCGAGAGCCGCCTGCCCGGCACCCTGGCCGACACGGTGGACCGCATCAACAAGGCCGGCGGCAAGGCCGCCTTCGTCAAGGCCGACCTGGCCCAGGCGATCGAGCGCGAGCGCCTGGTCGAGGAGGCCGAGGCCACGTTTGGGCCCATCGACATCCTGATCAACAACGCCGCCATCACCTATTTCATCCCGGTCGAGGAGTTCCCGGAGAAGCGCTTCAAGCTGATGATGGAGGTGCAGGTCTATGCGCCCTTCCACCTGGCCCAGCTGGTGCTGCCGGGCATGAAGGCCCGCAAGCAGGGCTGGATCGTCAACATCTCCTCGCCGGCCGGCATCCATCCGAAACAGCCCTATCGCGGCGGGCGCGGCGGCACGGTCTACGGCATGTGCAAGGCCGCGCTGGAGCGCTTCACCACGGGCCTGGCGTCCGAGGTCTATGAGGACGGGATCGCGGTCAATGTGGTCTCGCCGGGCCTGGTCGACACCCCCGGCGTGGCCGTGCACGGCCTGATCAACGAGGCCACCAAGGACAGGGTCCAGCCCATCGAGTTCATCTCGGAAGCGGTCTACCGCCTGGCCTCCGGCGATCCCAAGACCATGACCGGCCGGGTCGAATACGCCGAGCCGTTCCTCAAGGAGCTGGGCGTCAAGCCGGCCGAACTGGTCTGACCCTAGAAACCTGACAGCGGCGCGCATGGGGGATCGCTAGGAAGGCCTGTGCTTTCCCGGAGGTTTCCCATGCGCCACCTGCTGACCGCGGCCCTGTTCGCGCCGCTGCTGATCGCCGCCGCGCCCACGCCCGACATGGATGTCAGGTCCGCCGCCAAGGCCTTCGACCAGGCCCAGCTCACCGGCGACAAGGCGGCGCTGGAACGGTTCCTGGCTCGGGACTTCATCATCGTCCGAGGCTCGGGCAAGCCGGCGGGCCGCGACGACTTCATCGCCGGGTGGCTGACGCCGGGCGTGACGTTCGAGCCCCTGACCATCCTCGACCCGGTCTTCGTGGCGCTTGGCCCGCAGGCCGCCATCGTCGGCGGGCGGGTGGAGCTGCGCGGGACCGAGAACGGCAAGCCGTTCGTCGAGCGGTTCCACTACTCCGACGTCTTCGCCTGGCGCGACGGCCGCTGGCAGGTGGTCTTCGTCCAGGTGACCCCGACTAAGCCCTAGGCTGCCGGCGCGGGCCGGGCGCGCTGGTTGTAGAGCATCTTACGGATGGCCGCCTGCTCCTCGGGGGTCAGGGTCGCAGGATCGATCGAAGGGCCGGCGGTGACCGCCATGCCGCGCTGCACGGCGGGCCGGGCGGCCATCTCGTCGAACCAGCGCTTGAAGTACTTGAACTCCGCCATGTCGATGCCCTGCTGCTCCCAGCCGGCGGTCCACGGATAGCTGATCATGTCGGCGATCGAATAGTCATCGCCGGCGATATAGGGCCGGTCATAGAGGCGGTTGTTCAGCACCCCGTAGAGCCGATGGGTCTCGTCGTTGAACCGGCGCTGGGCGTAGGATTGGTCGCCGGCGCTCTCCGGCGCCCGGCTGAAATGGCCGCGCTCGCCGAACTTCGGGCCCTGGTTGGCCATCTGCCAGATCACCCACTGGGTGATCTCGTAGCGGCTGCGCAGGTCGTGGCCCAGGAAGCGGCCGGCCTTCTCGGCCAGGTACAGCATGATCGCCCCGGACTCGAAGATGGCGATCGGCGGACCGCCGTCGGCGGGCGCGCGGTCGACGATGGCGGGCATGCGGTTGTTGGGGCTGATCTTCAGGAAGTCGTCGGTGAACTGGTCGCCGGCGCCGATGCGGACGGGGACGATCTCGTAGGGGAGCGCCAGTTCCTCCAGCAGGATGGTCACCTTCTTGCCATTGGGGGTCGGCCAGTAATGGACGTCGATCATCGCGGGCCTCTCGAGATTTTGGCGGGCAGGTTCGAGACCCTAGCGGCGAGGCGTCGGGCTTCAAGCCGACAAAAACTGAAAGACGGGCCCGCAAAGTCTTGGAACCGCGGAGCGCCGGCGCGCACCGCAGTGCGAAATAATCTCGCGGCCATACCGCTCCTTAACCACCGGCGGAGCACAAGAAACGCAGGGGAAGGAGCATCCCGTTGAAGACCTGCCTAGTCGTCGACGACAGCCGGGTGATCCGCAAGGTCGCCCGCCGCATCCTGGAGGACATCGGCTTCGAGATCGCCGAGGCCGCCGACGGGATGGAGGCGCTCGCCTGGTGCCGGGCGGCCATGCCCGACGCTGTCCTGCTGGATTGGAACATGCCGCAGATGACCGGCATCGATTTCCTGCGCCACCTGCGGCTCGAGCCGGGCGGCAAGGCCCCGGTCGTGGTGTTCTGCACGGTCGAGAACGACCTGGCCCGCATCCGTGAGGCGCTCGACTGCGGCGCCGACGAATACATCATGAAGCCCTTCGACGGCGACATCATCGCCGCCAAGTTCGCCGAGGTGGGGCTGGTATGAGGCCGGAAGACCGCGAGCTTGTGGCCCAACTCTGTGCGGCGCGCGCCGGGCTTCGGGTCGATCCCGAAAAGTCCTATCTGATCGAGAGCCGTCTGGCGCCCGTGGCGCGCCGGGAGGGCTTCGGCTCGATCCCCGATCTGCTGACCGCCCTGCGGACCAAGCGCGAGGACCGGCTGGCCTGGGCCATCGTCGAGGCCATGACCCAGTCGGAGACCGCCTTTTTCCGCGACCGTGCGCCGTTTTCGCTGTTCCGCGAAGAGGTGCTGCCGACCCTGGCGCGCGTGCGCGACGGCGAACCCATCCGCATCTGGTCGGCCGCCTGCGGCTCGGGTCAGGAAGTCTATTCCCTGGCCATGGTCGTCGAGGACGAACGGGCCGAGATGCCCGGGATCAAGGTCGAGCTGTTCGGCTCCGACCTCTGCGAACGCCAGCTCGAAAAGGCCCAGAGTGGCCTCTACACCCAATTCGAGGTGCAGCGCGGCCTGCCGATCCGCCAGCTCGTGCGCCACTTCGAGAAGGTCGACGACATGTGGGCCCTTTCGCCGCGAGTCCGCCAGATGGTGCGCTGGCGGCGGATCAACCTGGTGGCCGACCTGTCGACCGCCGGTCGCTTCGACGTGATCTTCTGCCGCTATGTGCTGTGCGACCTGGTCGAACCGATGAAGGCTCGCCTGCTGGAGAACCTGGCCCGAGCGCTGAGCCCCGAGGGCTTCCTGTTCCTGGGCGAGGGCGAGACCGCCACGGGCTTCGAGGACGCCTTCCAGCCGGTGGCCGGCCGGCCGGGCCTATTCGCCCGCAACCCCGCCTTCCGCGTCGCGGCCTAGGGTCCGGACACTCGGCCCCAACCAAAAAAAGACCCCGCCGCGGCGGGGCCTTCCGTAGATGCTTGAGTCAGGTTCTCGCCTAGCGCTTGGCGTCTTCGGCCGTGTCGCTGACGGCTTCGCCGGCGGCCTTCACGTCCTGGCCGGCGCCGGACACGGTGTTGCAGGCGCTGATGGTGAGGCTCGCGGCCATAACGGCCAGGATGGCGAACATACGCATTGGGTGTCTCCAGGAATGGTTGGAAATCTCGCGCACACCTAACGGCTAAGCCGCGGCCTGGTTCCCGTTGGCGGGGGCCGGTTTCGGCTGTGCGTCGGCCGAGGGCGTCGGGAAGATCAGCCGCGCGGTGATCCCGCCCTTGTCGTTGCGCACCAGCTCGGAGCGGCCGCGAAGCTGGCGGCCGAAGGCGGTCATCAGGGTGCGTCCGACGCCCGAGGAGACCAGGGCGTCGTCGGGCGCCGCGCCGTCGTCGCAGATCTCCAACTCGGCTTCCTCGCCATGGACGCGGAAATTGACGCTGAGCGTGCCGCCGCGGCCGGCGAAGGCGTGCTTCTGGGCGTTGGTGATGGCCTCGACCGCGAACAGGGCCAGCGGCGCCAGGCGGTCGGGATCGATCACCAGGGCGTCCACATGAATCTCGGTCTGGACATGGGCTCCGCGGATGGCGTCGGCCGAGACCAGCTGGGCGGTCAGCTCCTCCAGGAAGGTGCGCAGGTCCACGCGCTTCAGGTCCGGGCCCTGGTAGAGGGCGCGGTAGATCAGGGCGAGCGCGGTGATCCGCTGGCGCGTGTCGGACATGGCCGCCCGCGCGGCGGGGTCGGCCAGGGCCCGCTGCTGCATGTTCAACAGGGACGAGATGACCTGCAGGTTGTTCTTCACCCGGTGGTGGATCTCGCGCATCAGCGCGTCCTTCTGGGCGAGGCTGTCGCGGAGGGAGGCGTCGCGGCCGACAATGGCGTCGGCCATGTCCTCCAGAGTCTCGGCCAGGTCGCGGATCTCCGGCGGCATCTGTTCGGCCTGGATCGGCCGCACGCTGAGCCGGCCCCGCGCGTAGAGGGCGGCGATCCGCTGCAGGTAGGCGATCCAGCGGGTGACCACGCGCTCGGTCACCACCGAGACGGCCGTCAGGGCCAGGATGAAGGTCAGGATCGGGAAGGCCACGCCGGTCAGCGGGTTCAAGGTCGCCCAGGAGAAGATCCCGCCCGAGCGCGCCGAGAGGATCACATAGAGCTCGTCGCCCACCAGCGGGGCGGCGGAGAACACTCGGCGCTCGCCCCGCAGGTCCTTGGCGTACCAGACCAGCGAGCCCTTGTTCTGCGCCTCCGTGCGCCAGTCCGAGGGGAGGTCCGGGAAGGCCTCCTTGTCCGTGGCGTTGATGAAACGCCCTTCGCCGTCGGCCAGGGCGACCTCGGCCTGCTCGGGCAGGGAGCGGTCGGCGGTGCGCGGGGCCAGGCTCTCCAGGGAGATCACCGCCACGAAGGCGCCGTCGAAACCCACGCGGGCGTCCCTCGCCGGCACCGCCGCCAGCAGGGCCGGAACGCGGGCGTATTCGGCGCCGGGATCGCGGGTGATGACCAGGTTGTCGCCGGCCGCCGTTCGCTTGAACCATTCCCGTCCGGCGCGGCCCGGATCGGCGGGCACGTCGCCGGCGGCGCAGGCCACCCGGCCGCGCCGATCGAAGCGGATCAGGTTGAAATAGCCCGGGATCCGGCTCGTCACCAGGTTCAGGCGGGTGGCGCAGTTCAGGCCCACCGAACCCGGCGCCAGGGTCTGGAGCAGGATGTCGGCGGCTTCCATCCGCGCGCGGGCCGTGGCGGCGCTGCGTTCGGCGGAGGCCGCCAGCTCCTCGCGCAGCTGATCGGCGTCATGGCGGAAGGCGATCGCCGACTGGATCACGCCCAGGATGAGAACCGGCAACAGGGCGGCCGCCAAAGCCGCCGTTAGCCGGACCCTGATCGTTGACAGCGAACCCCAGGGCGAATGCATCGTCCTCTTTCTAGCGAACGGTGCTGAGACGCTCCGCGTCCGCCAGGATGGATCGCATGGCGTCGCCGGCCGCCCCGCCGTCGCGCTCATATGAGCCGTCGTCGAGGATGACGTGCAAGGCCTTACGTGCGCGGCTGACGCGGCTCTTCACCGTGCCCACGGCGCAGCCGCAGATCTCGGCGGCCTCCTCGTAGGCGAAGCCGCCGGCGCCGACCAGGATCAGGGCCTCGCGCTGTTCGGCGGGGAGCTGGGCCAGGCTGAGCCGCAATTCGTCGAGGGCTACCGGGGCCTCGGGATCGTCCACGGCCACCAGGGTCCGTTCGGCGGCCTCCTGGTCGAGTTGGGTCTGACGCCACGAGCGGCGCTTCTCCGAATAGAACTGGTTGCGCAGGATCATGAAGGTCCAGGCCTTCATGTTGGTGCCCATCTGGAAGCTGGCGCGGGCGTCCCACGCCTTCATCATGGCGTCCTGCGCCAGGTCGTCGGCCCCGGCCGGCTCGCCCGCCAGGGTGCGCGCGAAGGCCCGTAGGTGGGGAATGAGCTGGACAAGCTCGCGCTTGAACGCCTCGTCGTCCGCAGGCGTGCGGGGGGGACGGTCGGCTCTATCTTCCGCCATCAGCCCTTCTCCGCAGACGTCTTGTCAGCCCTGCGGAGAATCTCGAGGAACTCGTCGGGGACAGGTTCGCTGACCACTTCGTCGAACATTTGACGCAGGCGCACGCCGATCGCCTGCTGACGCAGGCGGGCTTCGTCCAGAGCGGCTGACGCCCTGCGTCGTTCCTCTGTGGGTCGCTGTTCTATCATGTCGTCGGCGCTCGGCTTTCGCGGAGCCCGCCCCCTCGGTGCCTCTTCGTCGCCGCTCAACGTCCCATTCCGATCCGGGTTCCATGCGTGCGCCTTAAGATGCAGAAAACCACGTTCCGAGGGAACCGGTTCCCAAAGGCCACGTTTAGGCGCCTATGATGGGCGTCGGGGTTATGGCCCCGTGCGCTCGCATGGATTTCTTACGGGAGGGGTATTGCCTTGAGTCTTCTTGCCCGACTGGCGCCGCATCTGCCCTATGTGCGCCGCTATGCGCGCGCGCTTACCGGAGATCAGACCACCGGTGATCACTACGTCCGTGTCGCGCTGGAAGCGCTGGCCGCGGGCGAACGCGTCCTGGAATCGAACCTGACCCCCCGCGTCGCGCTCTACCACGTCTTCCACGCCATCTGGCTGTCCACCGGAGCCCAGCTCGAGGCCCCGGCCGACGCCGCGGAGGGGGCCGACGACGCCAGCCGCCGCCTGATGCGCATCGCGCCGCGTTCGCGCCAGGCCTTCCTGCTCACCGCGCTGGAGGGCTTCACCCCGTCGGAGGCCGCCCAGATCCTGGGCGCCGATTTCGCCGAGGTCGAGCGGCTGATCGGCGAAGCCCAGGCCGAGATCGACGCCGAGCTGGCCACCGAGGTGTTGATCATCGAGGACGAGCCGGTCATCGCGGCCGACATCGAGGCCCTGGTCACCGAACTGGGTCATACGGTTGTCGACATCGCCGCCACCCGCACCGAGGCGGTGGACGCCATCAACCGACGCACGCCGGGCCTGGTGCTCGCCGACATCCAGCTCGCCGATGGTTCGTCGGGCATCGACGCGGTGAAGGACATCCTGGCCCGTTTCGACGTCCCGGTGATCTTCATCACCGCCTTCCCCGAACGGTTGCTGACCGGGGAGCGGCCTGAACCGACCTTCCTGATCACCAAGCCGTTCCAGCCCGAAACCGTGAAGGCCGCCATCGGCCAGGCCCTGTTCTTCCACCCGAGGAACACCCGTAAGGCCGCCTAGGAACACGACGCATCCGTGGGCGTTCAACTGATCTCGCCGCGCCCCGCCGGGCGCGGCGTCTTCATTTCGGGAGTTCGCCATGCTGGGCTGGTCGCTGGTCTTCGCCGTTCTCGCCATCGTGGCGGGCTTCCTTGGATTCGTGGGGCTGGCCGGGCTCGCCGCCACCATCGCCAAGATCCTGTTCGTGGTCTTCCTGGTCCTGCTGATCGCCAGCTTCGTGCTGCGGGCCGTGCGCGGCCAGTCGGTGCTCTGAGGCGATCCCGCACCCAAACGAAAACGGCCGCCCGAGGGTGGCCGTTTCCATGTCCGGGGTGAGGGGTCAGCGACCGGGCGTGGGGGTGGTCTGCAGGGCCGCCGGCGCGGGCTCTCCCATGTCGAAGGCCTTGGCGTCGGTCGGCTGGCGCGCGTTGTGGGGCGCGGTCGAGGCCAGGTCGTCCGCCCGCCAGCTCCAGGCGCCGAACAGGGCAAGCGCCGCGAGCGCCGTGGAGACGACGAGCACCCAGAACATGTGGACGCCCAGCCGTCCCTGCCGCGCGCGCGTCGCGCCGAGGCCGGTGCGGGAGAATCGGGAAATGGTGGCCATGCAATGGTCTCCTGAATGGGGCGGAGGCGGGAACTAGGGCAGGTAGCTGAACGGGCCGGGCGGAACCGGTCGCGCGGCGTCGTCGCGGACGGCCGACAGCTGGCCGAGCACGCCGCCGGCCACGGCGATGCTCAGGACCGCCCCGATCGCCATCCACCGTCGCCGCGCCATGCGCTGTCGACGGGAAGGCGTGGAGAAGAGAACCAGTCCGCCGTGCGGCGCCTCGTATCCGCGCATCATGTTCGTCGCGCCCTGCTCACGGGCGAAACGCCCGCACCTTGCTAACGTGCGGGGCCGGCCCGGTGTTCCCGGCTTGGCCGTGGCGCGGCCCCCGCGTCACCGGGCCGGTTCGCTTTTTGAGGCGGAAGGGCCCATCTTAGGGCCATGAGCAAGTTCAAATCCCTGATCGCGGCCCTCCTGTTGCTGTCCCTGCCCCAGGCCGCTCAGGCCTTGGCGCCGGGCGACGTCGCGGCGTTCGAGGGCAAGCCGGTGATCGGCCAGGGCGGCGTCGTTCTGGGTTATGTGGAACGCGTGATCCTGGGCGCGAACGGGGCGCCGGCGCAGGTGCTGGTGCGGCCCAAGGGCCTCCGGGCCGGCGGTCCCCGCAGCCTGTCCGTCAAGGCCTTGAAGGTCGAGGGCGGAAGGCTGAGCGCGCCCCTCACCAAGGCCGAATTCGACGCCATGCCGGCCATCGAACCGACACGCGAATAGGCGGCAAATAAACTCGCCTATGCCGGGAACATAACATTCGGGTGTGGGTTTATTCGATGCGGAGGCGGCGACGCCCCCCCCGACTTGAGGCCGGCGACCATGCCGGTCTGCCGTCTCCGCACCCCTTTTTCTCGATGATGCAGACTTCAAGGCGGACCCCGGGTCCGCCTTCTTCTCTTTGCCTGCCCCGACCTAGCGGCGCGCGCTGAGCTCCACCGTCACATCGGCCCGACGGCGCAGGGGCTGCAGGTCCCCGGATCGGGTGGTGGCGCCGCTCTGGCCGGCGGCCGTCAGGTCGAACTCCGCGGCCGGAAGGCCTGTGGCGGCCAGGGCTTCGCTCACCGAGGCGGCGCGCTTCTTCGAGAGCTCGAGGTTCGCCGCCGGGGCGCCGGTGGCGTCGGCCAGGCCCAGGACCGTGACCCGGTCCACCTTGCAGATCTTCGCCTGGGTCGAAGCCTGGGCCAGCACCGCGCGGCCTTCCGAGGTGATCTGGGCGCTGTCGGGCTCGAAATAGACCTGGACGGTGACGTCCTCGCAGCGCGAAGGCGCGGTGACGATGCGATCGCGCCCCGTGCGCATGGCGCAGCCGGCGGTTGCAAGCCCCGCAACCAAGATGATCGTCAAGACAGCCTGAGCCTTCATCCTACGCCCCTGTTTGCGCCGTCACGTGGAAAGGGCGGCCAGCATAGCCGACCGCCCTTCCGATACCAGTTTTGGCGCCGCCGTCTCAGCGGGGGCTGCCATTTTCCCAGTAGTACCGGCCCGAGGCGGAGTCGTAATAGTAGTACCGCCCGGCCCGCTCGTCGTAATACTGGCGCTTGTTGGGTGAGTTGGCGCCGCAGCCGCCGTCTTCGCGGCAGCCCTTGATCGCGCCGGCCGTGCCGCCGATGGCCGCGCCGATGGCGGCGCCGGTGCCGGCGTCGCCGGAACCCACATTATTGCCGATCACGGCGCCGGCCAGGGCGCCCAGGGCCGCGCCGCCCGCTGCGTTGCGTTCGGTGGCGCCAGTGGCGGTGCAGGCGGCGGCCAACAGGCCGGCGCCGGCGATGGCGATCAGCGGCATGAAAGATCCGTGCTTCAGCATCTTTGGGCTCTCCTTGAGCTTATCCCTCGTGCCGCAACGCGTCGGCGGTCGCGAGGGTTCCGGGCGGCCCGCGCCGGAACCGGCCGCAGACGGCGCCGTTTCGAAAACGCCGCCGTCTGCGCCATAAGGGCGCCGGATCGAGTGGGGCTAAGGACAACACAGTGGCGGGCAAGCCGAAGATTTCCAGAGTCGAGGTGGTGGTGAACATTGCGTCCGGCGGCGTCGAGCCGGGCGCCCCCGACGAGATACGAGGCCTGCTGGCGGAGTGGGGCGTGAGGGCCACGGTCTGCGCCCCGGCGACGGGCGAGCTGGGCCGCGGCCTGCGCGACGCGATCGACGCGGCCCCTGACGTCGTGCTTGTGCTGGCCGGCGACGGCACGGCGCGGGCGGCGGCCGAACTCGCCGGTCCGGACGGTCCCCTGATCGCCCCGCTGCCGGGCGGGACCCTGAACATGCTGCCCCATGCGGTCTATGGCGTCGTTCCCTGGCAAGAGGCCCTGAAGACCATTCTCGAGAACGGCCGCGAACAGGTCATCGGCGGCGGCGAGATCGACGGTCACACCTTCCTGGTGGCGGCGATCCTGGGTTCGCCCGCCCTCTGGGCGCCTGCTCGCGAGGCGGTGCGCGACGGCCAGTTGAAGCTGGCCGTGGCTCGCGCTCAGCGCGCCTGGCGCCGCGCCTTTTCCGGACGCCTGCGCTACGCCCTGGACGGTGGGCCGCGGGGCAAGGCCGAGGCGCTCACTTTCCTCTGCCCGATGGCGTCGAAGGCCATGTCCAACGACGCGCAGGCCCTGGAGGTCGCGGCCATCGATCCCAAGGGCCTGGCCGAGGCCGCCCGCATGGGGATCAAGGCCATCATCGACGACTGGCGCAACGACCCGGCGGTGGAGGTGCGGTCCTGCCGTTCGGCCGGGGTCTGGGCGGCGGGCCGCATCCCCGCCGTGCTGGATGGCGAGCCCGTGCGCCTGAGCGCCACCACGCGGGTGACCTGGCGGCCCAAGGTGGCGCGGATCCTCGCCCCGCCAGAGGAGCATGGGGTTTGATCCGTCTGGCCCATCTGTCGGACATCCATTTCGGCGGCGAGAACGTCGCCGCGGTGACCGGGGCGGCCGAGGTGCTGCGCCGCGGCGGATTCGACCTGACCATCATCTCGGGCGACCTGACCCAGTTCGGCGAGATCGGCGAGTTCGAGGCCGCCGCGGCCTGGATCAAGACCCTGCCGGGACGCGTCCTGGTGACGCCCGGCAATCACGACGCCCCTTATATCGCCTGGTTCGAGCGGTTCTTCTCGCCCTTCGGACGGTTCCAGCGGCTGATCGGCCAGGTCGAGGGCCAGACCCACGTTTCGCCCGGCCTGGCCGTGTTCGGCGTCAACACGGCCCGTGGCGTCCAGCCGCGCGCCAACTGGTCGAAGGGGCAGATCTCACGGCGCCAGACCGAACGGGCGCGCGACTGGCTCGGCGCGGCGCCCGAGGGTCAGCTCAAGGTGCTGGTCTGTCATCACCCGCTGGCCGAGATGATCGGCGGCCCGATGACCGCCAGGGTCTGGGGCGGCGAGGCGGCGGCCAAGGTGTTTTCGGAATGCCGGGTCGACCTGGTGCTGTCGGGCCATATCCATGCGCCCTTCGCCTGGCCCTACCCGTTCGGCGACCGACGGACCTACGCGGCGGGGGCTGGGACCCTTTCACTGCGCGAACGTGGTGTGCCGGCGGGATTCAACATCGTCGAAGCCGACGAGCGTGAAATCCACGTCAGGGCCCAGGCCTGGATGGGCTCCCACTACGAGACCTCGCGCACATGGTCGATGGACCGCAGGCAATAGAACGCCCGCCTTCCGAGGAAGGCGGGCGGCTATAGTTGTCGATTCCTGGAGCGGCTAAAGTGCGCCGCGCCCTCGCACCATGTGCATGACGAGGGAAACCACGAACAGCACCAGGAAGACGAAGAACAGAATTTTGGCGACACCCATCGCCGCACCGGCGATAGAGGTGAAGCCTAGAAGACCGGCGATCAGAGCGACCACCAGGAAAGTCAAAGCCCAACCGAGCATAGTCGTTCCTCCGATTTAGCGTCCCAGATTCGAACGCCGTTCACCCGCTCCTGTTCCCGAAGACGTGGTGGGGTGTGGGTGGCGCCAGACTTCGCCGCGGCCGCACGCCGCCGCATACTGGTCGCCCGCGAAGGCCCAATTGGGCAGGGCGTCGAACCAGGCCGCGAGGAAGGCCGCGCGGTCGTTCTTGTGGTCGAGATAGTAGGCGTGCTCCCAGAGGTCGCAGACGAAGAGCGGGATCAGGCCCTGGTGGGTGAGCAGGTTGTCGCCGTCATGGGTGTCGACCAGCTTGAGCGTCTCGCCCTCGGCCGCCAGCCAGACCCAGCCGGAGCCGAAGTGGGCGGCGCCGAGTTCGACGAACTTCGTCCTGAGTTCGGCCAGCCCGCTGAGGTCGCGGTCGATCGCCTGGGCGAGATCCCCGCCCGGCGTCTGGGCCTTGGGGGTCATGCAGGTCCACAAGAAGGTGTGGTTCCAGAGTTGGGCGGCGTTGTTGAAGAGCTTCTTCGCGTCCGCCTTTCCGGCCGCCGCGCGGACCACCTCCTCGAGACTGGCGAGGGTCTCGCCCTGCTTGGCCAGCAGCTCGTTGGTCGTGTCGACGTACCTCTGGTGATGCTTCTCGTGATGCAGGTGCATGGTCGCCCGGCCGATTACGGGCTCCAGTGCGGCGTGGTCATAGGGTAGGGGAGGAAGCTCGAACATGGGATCATCCTGGGGAGGCGCGGCAAGCCCGCTGTCCCTGGAAAACCCCCCTCCGGGCTATTGGTTCGTTATTTCTTGGAGGCGCGACCGGCCATGACCGCCGAGACGATGGCGGCGGTGATCTTCGGGTTCTTCAAGGCGACGGCCGCGGCGGCGACCACTACGCCGGCGGCCACCCAAGGCTTGTCGCGGGCCAATTCGAAGATGCGCGAGGTCAGGTCTTTCTCCTGGCCGGCGACGTTCTGTTGGTTCGGCGGATTGGCGCGGGTCAGCAGGATCGTGGCCAGGATGGCCATCAGCACCGTCGCCGCGCCGGCGACGATCACCGACGCCCAGGCGGGGCCCACCCAAGGCAGGGCCGCAGCGTGCAGGGCCATGGCCAGGGTGACCACGCAAACGACCGCCGCCGCGGCGAGCGCGGCGACAGCGATGGCGAAATAGACTGCTTTCTTCAGGATCAACGCTTGCGGCCGCTGGCCAGCAGCAGCCCGATCAGCAGTCCAGCGCCCAGGGCGGCGCCTGCGGCGATCAGGGGACGTTCCTTCACGCGCTCGACGACGTAGCGCTGGGCCTCGTCGATGTGCTGGCCGGCATTGTCGGCATAGGTGCGGGACTGGGCGCGGACCTGTTCCAGGCCCTCGGTGACCACTCTCTCGAAACGCTTGGCGGCGTCGTTGAAGCTGCGCTGGGCCTCCGCGGTCAGCTTGGCGGCGGACTCGGTGACCGAGTTGGCCGCGGCGCGGGCCTCGTCAGTGGCATGGTCGATGGCGTTCGTGCCCATGTGGGTGCTCTCCAAATGTTCGGCAGGCCTCAAGCAAGGGCGCCCAGGCGTTACAGCCCAAACGCCACACATATTAGGCGGTTCCGCCAGGCGGCGGAAGTCGGTTGACTGACGTTCCACCAAAAGCTGGGTGCAACTCTCGGTTCCTGTCGCTTCGCGGCGAACCCGGCTTTAAGGTGCGGCTATGGCGAAGACCGCCTCCGAACCCAATCTCGACAGGGAACGCCTCGAGCTGGCGCTGCACTCGGCGCGCCTGGGCGAGTACGAGTGGGCCACGGTCGGCGACATCTTCCGCGACAGCGCGGGGATGTCGGCGATCACCGGCCTGCCGCAAGGCGACCTGAACGCCGAGAAAGGCGAGGCGCTCTATCGCGGCCTCCATCCCGACGATCGCGACCCCACCCGCAAGACCATGGAGGCCTCCATGCGCGCCTCGGGGCGGTTCGAGACCGAATACCGGCGGATCCGCGAGGATGACGGCCGCACCGTCTGGATGCGGTCGTCCGGCCTGCTCGTGCGCGACGAGGACGGCCGCCCCATCCGGGTCTGCGGTGTCGTGCAGGACGTCAGCAACCTTCACCTGGAGGAGGATCGCCGGCGCACCCTGATGGCCGAGCTGGACCACCGGGTGAAGAACGTCCTGGCCACAGTCCAGGCCCTGGCCTTCCAGACCGCCAAGCGCACCACCTCGCTCGACAGTTTCCTGGCCACCTTCGCCGGGCGGCTGAAGGCGATGGGCTCGGCCAACGAGCTGCTGACCGCCGCGCGCTGGCGCGGCGCGGCGATCGCCCACCTCGCCGCCGCGGAGCTGGGCGGCCTGGCGCCTGGCCAGACCCGCTGGGAGGGGCCTGAGCTTTTCCTCACGCCCCGCGCGGCCAACGCCCTGTCGCTGGCCCTGCACGAGTTGGCCACCAATGCTGTGAAGTTCGGGGCGCTCTCCACGGAGTCCGGTCGCGTGGACCTGCGCTGGACGCGGATCGCCGACGGCGGGTTCGAGCTGTTCTGGACCGAGAGCGGTGGGCCGCCCGTCAATCCGCCGACCCGCCAGGGCTTCGGCTCCACCCTGCTGGGCCAGGTGACCGGGCGCGAGCTGAACGGTGAGACCGAGGTCGAATATCGCCGGGCCGGCGTGCGGGTGCGGTTGCGCGCCAGTCCAGCGGCCGTGGTCGCACGACCCGAGACCGTGCCTGAGGCGCCGGCGCGCCAGCCGATCGAAATGGTCTCGACGCCCACCGGCCCGACCGATCTCACCGGTTCGCGGGTGCTGATCGTCGAGGACGCCGTGCTGCTGGCCCTCGAGCTGGAGACCGGCCTGTCCGAGGCCGGCGCCGAGGTCATCGGCCCAGCCTACGAGCTCTCCGAGGCCATGGCCCTGCTGAACCAACGGATTGACGCGGCCGTGCTCGACGCCAATCTCAACGGCCTGTCGGTGACCCCGGTGGCCGAGGCCTTGGCGGCGCGCGGCATTCCCTTCGTGTTCGCCACCGGCTACGGCGATTCCGGTGGCGCTCCCCTGGGTTTCGACGCCCCGATCATCCGCAAGCCCTACGATGTCACCCAAGTGGCGGCGGCCGTGGCGGCGGTCCTGCGGGCGGTCTAGACGGCCGCCAGGCGCCGCCGCATTTCGTGCGCGGCATGCAACGGTTTACCCGCAGTTGTGTTAATTAGGGGCGTCGGTCCGGTATCGGGCGAGACGGTCCCCGAAAATCCGCCTGGGTACGGCTTTCGCTCCGCGAGCCTCCAGTTCCTTGAAGGGCGAGCCGTGGCTCCCCAACCCCCTACAGCTCCCGAGCAGGTCGCCCTCAGCCTGGCGATGGCGATGGTCGCCTCGTCGCCTGGACCCCTGCTGCTGCTGGATGGCGACCTCAACATCGTGGCCGCGAGCACGTCCTTCTCCGACACCTTCGAGATCGACCCGGCGACCGCCCCAGGCCGTTCATTGTCCGGCCTGGGCGGGGGAGAGTGGGCCCTGCCGCAGCTTCAGTCCCTACTGCACGCAACGGCCTCGGGCGCGGCGGCGATCGAGGCCTACGAGATGGACCTCGATCGGCCCGGGCGGCCCGCCCGGCGCCTGGTGATCCACGCCCAGCGTCTAGTCTATCTCGACCTCGACAATCTACGGCTTCTGATGGCCGTGACCGACGTCACGGACGCCCGCGCGAGCGAGAAGCAGAAGGACGACGCCCTTCGCCAGAACCTCGTCCTGTTGCGGGAAGTGCGCCACCGGGTCGCCAATAGTCTGCAGATCATCGCCAGCGTGCTCCTGCAGAACGCCAAGAAGACCCAGTCGGTGGAGACGCGCGGTCATCTGAGGGATGCCCACAACCGGGTCATGTCGGTCGCGGCCCTGGAACGGCAGCTCGCCGGATCGGGCGAGGCCGTGGTTGAGCTGCACGCCTACTTCACCAGCCTCTGCGACAGCATCGGCGCCTCGATGATCACCGACCCCGACCAGCTCTCCCTGGTGGTCACCGGCGCGGGTGGGGTCGTGGACTCCAAGGTCTCGGTCAGCCTGGGCCTGATCGTCACCGAACTGGTGATCAACGCCCTGAAGCACGCCTATCCGGACGGCCGGCGCGGCACGATTCAGGTGGATTGCGAATTCCGGGGCCCCAACTGGGTCCTGTCGGTCTCCGACGACGGGGTCGGCATGCCGACAGACATCCGCCCCGGACTTGGGACCAGCATCGTCCAGGCCCTCGCGAAACAGATGGGCGCCGCCGTGGAAGTCGCCCCGGCGCATCCTGGAACTCACGTCGCCATAACCCGCACCCAGATCGCCCTGGTCAACGGACCCCCGGATGAGGCCGACGAAGGTCGCGCCATCGAGGACGCCGCCGCCGGGGTCGCGGGCGTCGCGATTTGAACGAAGGAGACCGCCCATCGAAACGGTGAACCGTGGCGAGATCTTGCTGATCGTCGAGGACGAGATTCTCCCTGCGATGGCTCTGCGCGATGAGCTGGAAGACGCCGGCTATCACGTCATGGACCTGACGGACCGTCACCAGGAGGCGCTGGCCGCGGCGCGGGGGCGCAAGCCCGACCTCGCCCTGGTGAACATCGAGCTCCAGGGTCACGACGACGGGATCGAGCTGGCGCGGGAGCTGAAGGCGATGGGGGTGCCGGTGCTGTTCATCAGCGGCCAGGTCAGCCGGGCGCGGTCGGCCCAGACCGTCGCCATCGGCTCCCTTCCGAAGCCCTACAGTGCGCTGGATATGGTCAAGGCTGTCGACTACCTGCTCCGCCACCAGGCGGGCGACGAGTCGATGGCGCCGCCACCGGGGCTGGAAGTGTTCGACGAGACCGCGCCGGGGCTGAAGCCCGACCCGGTCTAGGCCTTCAGGAACTCGACCATGGCGGGGACCGCGGCGCGGTCCTGCAACATGAACAGGTGCCCGCCCTCGAAGAAGCGCAGGGTCGCGCCGGGGATCCGGGCGGCCATCTTTTCCTGGGTCTCCGGCAGGGCCACGCCGTCGTAGCGGCCGGCCGCGATCAGGGTCGCGGCCGCGATGTCGCCAAGCCGGTCCCAGGTGTCGTGATCCTTCCGGGCTTCGAGCTGGCGATGGGCGCCCTGCCTGCGGCCCGGCTCCTCGGCGAAGGGATCGGCCGAGCCCAGAGCCACGAGCTGGGCGTAGGTCTCGGGATTGGCGGCCGCCCAGGCGGCGTCGCGGCGGGTGTCGGAGATCGGGATCAGGTGCTTGGCCCTGGCCTCGCCGGTCAGGTGCTCGATCTCATGGAACGGATAGGAGGCGCCGCCAGCCCCACCGGGGGAGGTGCAGGCCAGGACCAGCCGGTCGATTCGCCCCGGATGCGACAGGGCCAGTTCCTGGGCCACCATGCCCCCGAACGAGACGCCGACCACGTGGGCTTGGTCCCAGCCGAGATGAGCCATCAGCCCCGCGGCGTCGTCGGCATAGTCGGCCATGCTGTAGGGCCGGTCGGGCTTGTCGGACCGGCCGAGCCCCCTCTGGTCATGGGAGACCAGGTCGAAGGCCCTGGCCAGCGGCCCGTCGAACTGGTTGGGCTTGTTGCGCAGGTCGCCGCCGGTGCCCGAGATGAACAGCAGGGGCGGGCCCTCGCCGGCCCGTTCAAAATAGATAGAAACCCCATTCACATGCACGGTGGGCATTCAGTCGTCTCCCCGCGCCACGGCGGCCATCAGGCGCACCAGGTGGGCGCGATCCTCCAGTGTCAGCCGCGCCAGCATGCTGCGCGAATTCTCCATCTGGCCGGCCCGCAGGCGCTCGGTCAGGGCCTGGCCGTCGGGGGTCAGCTCCACCCGCATCACCCGGCGGTCGCTGGTGCGCCGCCGCCGCGCCACCAGCCCGCGCTTCTCCAGGCGGTCCAGGGCCGAGGAGACGGTGGAGTCCGGGGCGTCTAGGGTCTGGGCCAGGCCGCGCACCGTCCAGTCTCCGGGTTCGGCCAGCATGGCGAGCAGGCCGACATCGTTGATGTGCAGGTCGGCATAAGCGCTGCCGGCCAGCAGGCCCGGTTCCAGCTTGAACTGCCGCATCAAGGCGCCGATGGCGGCCGTGAGGGCCCGGGCCTGGCTGTCGTCGACCGTGCGAGTCATCAAGCGGGAGCCTAACCGCCGCGACCGCGGCTGTCGCCTTGACAGGAATTCCGAAAGGCGGATATTCCGATAATCGGACTATATCTCCGGAGGATCGCCCCGTGAAGACCTCGCCGCTCGGCTCCTTGGGAGATGTCAGCCGCCTGACCCTGGGGGGCGGCGGCATCGGCCAGGCCTGGGGCCCAACCGACCGCGACGAGGCCGTGGCCACCCTGCGGGCGGCGGTCGAGGCCGGGATCGACCTGATCGACACCGCGCCCATGTATTTCAACTGCGAGGCCGTCGTCGGCGAAACCTTCCAGGGCGCGCCGCCGGCCCACCTGAAGTTCACGACCAAGTGCGCCCTGGGCTCGCCGCCGCCGGGCGAGGCCGCGGCCCGTCTGGAGGCGTCGCTGGAGGCGACCCTCGCGGCCATGCGGCTGAAGCGGATCGATGTCTTCTTCCTGCATTCCAGCATCGCCCCGGACGACTACGCCTATGCCCATGGCGACGCGCGCCGCGACGAGTTCTCCACCCGCTGGTCGATCTATGCCGACGAGGTGGTCCCGGCCTTCGAGCGGCTGGTCGCCCAGGGCCGGATCGGCGCCTGGGGGATCACCGGCATCGGCGTGCCGCAATCGATTTTGGCGGCCCTGGCGCGAGACCCCGCCCCGGCGGTCGCCCAGGTGATCACCAACCTGCTGGAGTCCGCCGGCGGCATCCGCCGCTTCGCCGAGCCGGCCGATCCGCGCGCCATCCTGGCCGCCGCCCGGGCGCGCGGCGTGGGTGTCATGGGCATCCGCGCCGTCCAGGCCGGGGCGCTGACCCGGGCCTTCGACCGGCCCGTCTCGCCCAACCATCCCGACGCCAAGGACTTCGAGCGCGCCGCGCCCTACCGGGCGCTGTGCGCGGCCTGGGGCGAGGACCCGGCCATCATCGCCCACCGCTATGCGCTTGGCCTGCCGGGCGTCGACACCCTGGTCCTGGGGGTCAAGAACCGGGACGAGCTGAACCAGGCCCTGGCGGCGGAGGCGGCGGGACCGCTCGACGCCGGCCAGCTCGCCCAGATCGAACAGCTAGGATTGCGGACATGAAAAGCGTCGTCGTCACGGGCGTCTCGACCGGCATCGGCTGGGGCGTCACCAAGGTCCTGATCGCCCAGGGGTTCCGGGTGTTCGGCAGCGTACGCAAGCAGGCTGACGCCGACCGTCTGCGCCAGGAGTTCGGCGAGCGCTATGTCCCGCTGATCTTCGACGTCACCGACGAGGCCGCGGTGCGGGCCGCGGCGGCCACGGTCGCCGAGGCGCTCGGCGGAGAGACCCTGGCCGGGGTGGTCAACAACGCCGGCATGGCGGTGGCCGGGCCTCTGATGAACCTCCCCATCGCCGAGTTCCGGCATCAGATCGAGGTCAACCTGACCGGGGTCGTGATCGTGACCCAGGCCTTCGGTCCGCTGTTGGCGCCCGGCGACGGCCGGACGGGCAAGCCGGGCCGGATCGTCAATATCAGCTCGGTGGGCGGGCGTAACGCGACGCCGTTCGTCGGCCCCTACAACGCTTCGAAGTTCGCCGTGGAGGGCCTGTCCCTCGCCCTGCGGCGGGAGCTGCTGCTGCTCGGGGTCGACGTCATCGTCATCGCGCCCGGCGCCGTGGCCACCCCGATCTGGCGCAAGGCCAAGGAAGAAGACATCCTCCCCTATCGCGATACGCCGTTCTATCCCGCCCTGCAGAAGGTCCACGCCTATATGAACGGCCTCGGCGCGAGCGGCCTTCCGCCGGAGATCATCGGCGAGGCCGTGGCCAAGGCGCTCACCCTGGCCAAGCCCAAGCCGCGCTACACCGTCACCCCCGACCCGTTCCGCAATTTCATCGGCGAAATCATGCCCACGCGGATGTTCGACAGGATGATCGGCGGCCAGTTGGGATTGCTGCCGAAGGCTTAGCCGTAGCGCAGCCTGGCCAGGGCGCCGGCCAGGTCCTTCAGAAGGTCGCCGGTCTTCAGGCCGGCCTTCCAGGTCTCGAAGGCCATGACGTTCTCGATGCGGGCGTCGACGAAGCTCATGGCCTCGTCCTTGCCGCCCGACAGCCGGATGGCGAGCGCCGAGGCCAGGATGCCGGCCAGGATCGCGCGCTTGGAATAGTGGTTCTCGTCGGTGGCGGTGTCGCCGGCCCAGCGCCACAGCTTGTCGGCGCTGTCCCATAGCAGCCGCGCGGCCAACGGCAGGTGCAGCGGCAGGGCGAGGTACCCCGCCCAGCGGCGCACGGCCGCCTCATCCTTCGCCGCGGCGTCCAGCCGCGCCTCAACGGCGGCGCGGATCCTGGCGCGGATCTTCAGGCCGGCAGGGTCGGGCAGGGCGGCCAGGGCCGCGGAATCATGCCGCCGCGCCAGCAGGGCGGCGAGATCCGCCGGTCCGTGCGGCAACAGAAGTTCGGTCTCGGCCGCCGACAGCCCGCAGGCCTGGCCGGCCGCGCGCACCGTCGGCCAGGTGAAGCCCTGGGTGGTGACGCGCGTGAGCGCCGCGTCCAGCACCTGTTGCTCGGTGGTTTCGGCCCAGCCGTCTTGGTTCGCCATGGCTTCTTTTAGCCGGCCTTTTTGCGCCTGTCCGCCGTGGACATCGGCTGATCGTTCTGCTATCTGCCCGCCCTCAACTCGAAGGCCGCAAGCCATCGGGTAAAAAAGCTTTTGTCCGTTCGCCGCCGCCTGACCCCAGGATTGGCCGAGCGGGAACGGGTAATAGGAGAGAGACCTCTGGTTCAGATTTTCGTTCGCGACAACAACGTCGATCAGGCCCTCAAGGCGCTGAAGAAGAAGATGCAGCGCGAGGGCTCGTTCCGCGAGATGAAGCGG
>NZ_JAUYOJ010000042.1 GCF_030697925.1 Phenylobacterium sp.
GCGGCTCCGACAGTCTTGACGGTTCCGTCGCGCTCGGCGCGGATGATGTTCTGCATCTTCATGGCCTCGACGATGGCGACCTGCTCGCCGGTCTTGACCTCCTGGCCGATGGCGACGTCGAGCGAGACCACGAGCCCGGGCATGGGCGAGAGGATCATCTTGGAGGTGTCGGCGGCCTGCTTGGGCGGCAGCTTCTCGTGCAGCTCGGCCGAGCGGGGGGTGAGGACGAGCACATGGGCCTGGGCGGCGCGATGGCGGATGACGAAGCCCTCGGCGAGCGGCCGGACCTGGGCGGTGAAGGGGATGTGGTCGAGGCTGGCGCGGAAGACCGGCTGGCCGGGCTTCCAGGCGATCTCGGTCAGGCTGAGCTTGCGGTCCTCGCCGAGAAACTCGACCCGGAAGGCGTCGCCGCCATTGGCGAGCCTGACGAGGCGCCGCGCGCCGTTCTCGATCACCACCCACTCGTCGCGCACCAGCTGCGGCGCCGAGCGGGCGGTGAGCTTGGTGTGCATGGCGCAGGCCACCGCCGCCATCAGGTCGCGCTGGAAGTCGGTGGGGGCGGTCCCGTGGAAGCCGCCCGGGAACTCGTCCTTGATGTAGTTGGTCGACAGCTGGCCCGAACGGAAGCGCTCCTGGTCCATCACCGCGGCCAGGAACGGGATGTTCTGGGAGAGACCCTCGATGTGGAAGTCCTCCAGCGCCCGGCCCATGGCGTCGATGGCGGCCAGCCGGCTCGGCGCCCAGGTCGACAGCTTGGAGATCATCGGATCGTAGAACATCGAGATCTCGTCGCCCTCGCGCACCCCGGCGTCGTTGCGCACCACGATCTCGCCGAGCTGGCCCTCCCGCGGGGGTGAGTACCTGACCAGCCGGCCGATCGAGGGCAGGAAGCCGCGATAGGGGTCCTCGGCATAGATCCGGCTCTCGATCGCCCAGCCGTTGATCGCAAGGTCGGACTGCTGGAACTGAAGTTTCTCGCCATAGGCCGAGCGGATCATCTGCTCGACCAGGTCCAGGCCGGTGATCAGCTCGGTGACCGGGTGCTCCACCTGCAGCCGGGTGTTCATCTCCAGGAAGTAGAAGCTCCTGTCCTGACCGGCCACGAACTCCACCGTCCCGGCCGAGTCGTAGTTCACCGCCTGGGCCAGCGCCACGGCCTGGGCCCCCATCGCATTGCGGGTCGCCTCGTCCAGCAGCGGGCTGGGCGCCTCCTCGATGACCTTCTGGTTGCGGCGCTGGATCGAGCACTCGCGCTCGAACAGGTGGACCACGTGGCCGTGCTTGTCGCCCAGCACCTGGATCTCGATGTGCCGCGGGCTCTCGATGAACTTCTCCAGGAAGATCCGGTCGTCGCCGAAGCTCGACTTGGCCTCCGACCTCACCGCCGGGAAGCCCTCCTCGACGTCCTGGCGGCTCCAGGCCACCCGGATGCCCTTGCCCCCGCCCCCGGCCGAGGCCTTGATCATCACCGGATAGCCGATCTCCTCGGCGATCCTGACCGCATGGGCCGTGTCGTCGATCTCGCCCACATGGCCCGGCACCACCGAGATCCCGGCCGCCGCGGCAAACAGCTTGGACTGGATCTTGTCGCCCATCGCCTCGATGGCGCCCGGGTTGGGGCCGATGAACACGATCCCCTCATCGGCCAGGCGCTTGGCGAAGCCGGCGTTCTCGCTCAGGAACCCGAACCCCGGATGCACCGCCTCGGCCCCGGTCTCGCGGCAGGCCGCCACGATCTTGTCGGCCACCAGATAGCTCTCGGCCGCCGCCGCCCCGCCGATGAACACCGCCTCGTCGGCCAGCTCCACCGCCAGCGAATCCGCATCGGCCTCCGAATAGACAACCACCGTCGCAATCCCCAGACGACGGCAGGTCCCAATGATCCGGACCGCAATCTCGCCCCGGTTGGCGATGAGGATCTTCTTGAACATGGCTTAGGCCGCCATCTCGGTTTCCAGGGCCTGCAGCACGCTGACCGCGGCCTTCACCGAGGCCGGCCTGGGCGGGAAGGCGCATTCCAGATCGACGATCCGGTCATTGAGCGCCGCGCAGGCGCAGGTGAGTTGCACCGAAGGGCCGTGTCGACGGCCGACCGCGACGATCCGACGGATCTCGTCCAGCCCCAGCCCCGCCTCGCGCAGGCGCAGGATGAACAGCAGCCGGTCGCGCTCGGCTAGGTCCAGCCGGCGGCGGTTGGCGCGGTTGCGGTGCGGCTTGATCAGGCCGACGTCGTCATAGTGGCGGATGGCGCGCGGGGTCACGCCATAGGTGCGGCTGAGCTGGGTGAGCGAGAACTCGGGGGAAGCGGACATCGCGGTTCCTACAGCGGGATATTGTCGTGTTTTTTCCAGGGATTGGCGAGTTGCTTGCCGCGCAGGTTGTTGAGCGCGCGGGCGATGCGCCTACGGGTGGCGTGGGGCATGATGACGTCGTCGATATAGCCACGGGAGGCGGCGACGA
>NZ_JAUYOJ010000043.1 GCF_030697925.1 Phenylobacterium sp.
GGGCGGTGGCCGCATGATCGGCATGTACCGCCTCTATCCCGGCGACGAGCCCGGGCGATGCTTCACCATCATGTCTACCTATCGCGTCGCCGACGCACCGGCCGAGACGCCAGACTCCGCCTTCGAGGCGGCCCACGACTATATCGAACAGGTCGTGCGCACCGAGGACTACAGCGTCTCCAAGGAGGGCCAGCGCAACCTCCAGCACGCGCCCGAGGGCTTCGAGATGGTCTATGGCCGCAACGAGATCGCCTTGCAGAACGTCCACCGCAACATCGCGGCCATGATCGGCATGCCGCTGGATTGAGAGGGCCCATGTCCGTCTATCTGCACGTGACGCTGGAGATTCACGCCGCCGGTCTGGGCGACTTCCTGGAGGGCATGGAAAAGACCGCCGTGCCCTTCCTCGAGGGCGAAGGCTGGCGGCTGGCCGGCGCCTTCGTCCAGCGCACCGGGCGTCTGGGTAATGTCATCGACCTATGGGAGCTGGACGACTTCCAGCACTACGACCGCGCCCTGCAGGCCTTCATGGCCGATGACAGTTTCCCCGCCTTCCGGGACCTGCTGGCGCGGACGGTGATCAGCGAGACCGTGGTCTTCGCCGACCAGGCCTCTTACATGCGTTGAGCGCCGCCGGTGTGAAGGTCGAATCCAGAACCGAGAGCGTTTCGATCGCGACGGGAGCGATCACGCTGTCAGCGCTGCAGTCTAGAGCCGCCCGCTCTCCTCCGCGCGGGCTTATCCTGGCCCTTCACGGCGGTGGCTATTCGTCGGCCTACTGGGATTGTCCGATTGGGGATGGGCTGTCGCTTCTCGAGCTGGGCGCCAGCCTCGGCTATTCCGTGCTTGCGCCCGACCGGCCAGGCTACGGCGCGTCTCATGGCCACGACGCCTCAAGCCTCGGTTTGGCGTCCCAGGCCGAGATCCTGTTCGACGTCATCGACACCTGGTGTGCGACCAACGAGTTCGATGGACCGGTCTTCGTCATCGGCCACTCGATCGGCGCCATCCTGGCCTTGCGCATGGCGGCGCATCCACGCGGCGCGCGCCTTGGCGCGGTGGACGTGCTGGGCGCGCCGCTGCGGTTTCCGGCCAGCGCGGAAGGCGCGGAGGTGAGCGCCCTGCCGGTGTTCGGCGACTATGTCCCGGCGGGCGCCGCGGCCGGTCACAACCACTTGGTCTTCGGGCCGCCGACGACCCACGACGAAGATATCTACAGCTTCGATCTCGCGTGCCGGCGTCCCATGCCGGTCGCCGAATACCGGGACGCCCTGGCCATGCCCGCGAGCTGGGACAAGATGCTGCCCTCCATTCGCATTCCGGTGCGATTCACGCTCGCAGAGTTCGAGGTCATGCAGGTGACGGGTTGGGCTGCGTTGAACGAGGCGCGCGACATGCTGAGCAGCAGCGTCGACGTTGAGGTGCATCTTCAGAAGTATACCGGACACAATGCGAGCCTGCATCGAATCGGCCGGGCCTATCACCTGCGGGCGATCGCCTTCTTCGAACAACGCCTCGCGGTGGGAGGCGATCTCTCCTGGTCGTCCTCGCGGGCCGAGCGCCCCTAGGCCGGCGCGAGCTCGGGCGCGGCGCTCGATCGAGGCGTCGGCGTTCCGTAGAGCGTCGTGCGCTGGCGGGCCGGACGGCCCATCCGGGCGAGCACCGCCTCGATGTCGCCGCGCTCCAGCCCCTGGCCGTGGGCGGCGCCGGCCGCGCGGCTGATGGACTCGTTCATCAGCACCCCACCCAGGTCGTTGACGCCGGCGTCGAGCAGGGCGGCGGCCCCCTCGAGACCGAGCTTCACCCACGAGGCCTGGACGTTGGAGATCTCGCCGTGGAGCGCGATGCGTCCGACGGCGTGCATCAGCACGCTCTCGCGCCAGGTCGGGCCCTTGCGGGCCAGGCCGCGCAGATAGACCGGCGACTGCATATGCACGAAGGGCAGGGGGACGAACTCGGTGATCCCCCCGGTGCGCGCCTGTAGCCGGCGCAGGGCGAGCAGGTGGCGGGTCCAGTGGATCGGCCGGTCCACATGGCCGAACATGATGGTCGAGGTGGTCGGCAGGCCCGCGCCGTGGGCGGCGGCGATGATCTCCAGCCACTGGGCGGTGTCGACCTTGTCGGGGCAGAGGATGGCCCGGACCTCGTCGTCGAGGATCTCGGCGGCGGTGCCGGGCAGGGACGCCAGGCCCTCGTCCTTCAGCATACGGAGGAAGTCATCGACGGACCGGCCCAGAGACGCCGCCCCATGGGCGATCTCCAGCGGCGAAAAGGCGTGGATGTGCATGTCCGGGCAGGCGGCCTTCACCGCGCGGCAGATCGAGAGATAGGTCTCGCCGGTATAGCTGGGATGGATGCCGCCCTGCAGGCAGACCTCGGTGGCGCCGGCTTCCCAGGCTTCGAGGGCCCGGGCGCCGACCTCCTCGTGGCTCAGCACATAGGGCCGATCGCGGGTCCCGGCCTTGGTGGAGGTCTTGGAGAAGGCGCAGAAGCTGCAGCTGAAGGTGCAGATGTTGGTGTAGTTGATGTTGCGGTTGATGGCGTAGGTGACGGTCTCGCCGCACGCCTGGCGGCGCAGCCCGTCGGCCGCCGCCACGATGTCGGCCGCCGCCGCGCCGCGGGCGGAGAAGAGCTCGGTGATGTCCGCGGCGTCCGGCTCCCGCCCAGCCTCGACCTTGGCCAGGCAACGCTCCAGGGCCCGATGCCGCACGATCGCCGGCGCGGGCCCCATGCCCAAGGGATCGCCAGCCTGCCCCGGGGCAGGCGCGGCGACGCCGGGACTCCAGGCTCCTTCGCGCCCCAAGCCGTCGGCGTCCGACAGGGCTGTGACGCGCTTGCGCACCGCCGGGTCGAGCCAGCGCTCGGGATCGGCGACGAAGCGCGGATGGGCGGTCAGGCGCTCGGCCAGCACGTGTCCCTTGCCCGCGCACTGGGCGGCCAGGCCTTCGATCTCCGGCCACGGGGCTTCAGGGTTCACATGGTCGATGGTGACCGGTGAGATCCCGCCCCAATCGTCCAGGCCGGCGTCGATCAGGGCCTCGATGCGCCCTGGGTTGAGGTTCGGCGGCGACTGGATGCTGAGGCCGCCGCCGAACACCAGCCGCGCCGCGGCGATGGTCCAGAGTAGTTCTTGCTCCGACGGCTCAGGCGCGGCGGCCATCCGGGTCCCGGGCTTGGCCCGGAAGTTCTGGATGATGATTTCCTGCAGGTGGCCGTGGCGTTCGTGCAGGTCGCGCAGGGCCAGCAGGGCGTCGAGCCGCTCGTCGCGGGTCTCGCCGATGCCGATCAGCAGGCCGCTGGTGAAGGGGATCTGCGCCTCGCCCGCCGCGGCGATGGTCGCCAGCCGGACGGCCGGGGCCTTGTCCGGCGAGCCGTGATGCGGTCCGCCCCGCTCGCAGAGCCGGTCCGAGGCGCTCTCCAGCATCAGGCCCATGGAGACCGAAACCGGTCGAAGCCGGGCATAGTCCTGGGGCGACAGCACGCCGGCGTTGATGTGCGGCAGCAGGCCCGTCTCCTTCAGCACCCGGCCGGCCACCTGCTCGAGATAGTCGACCGTGGTGGCGAAGCCCAGTTCGGCCAGGGCCTCGCGGGCCTTGGCGTAGCGCAGCTCGGGCTTGTCCCCGAGCGTGAACAGGGCCTCTTTGCAGCCGGCCGTCGCGCCCGCGCGGGCGATGTCGAGCACGTCGTCCGGCGTCAGATAGGGCTTGGCCAGGCCGCGCGGCGCCTTGGCGAAGGTGCAGTAGTGGCAGACGTCGCGGCAGAGCTGGGTGAGCGGGATGAACACCTTGCGCGAATAGGTCAGGGTCGAACCAAAGGCGCCGTCGCGGGCCGCTCGCGCGGCGGCGAACACCTCCGATGGCGGCGCGGTGGTCAGGAAGCCCCGAAGCGCGGCGTCGGCGAGAACGGCCGTCATGAACTGATCCTGGGTTGGAGACGCCCGCGCAGGAAGGCGGCGGTCTTGGTGGCCGGGCCCTGGTCCAGGACACCCTGCAGGTCTTCGGGCCTGTCGACGTCGCGGCTGAGCGAGCTCGTGGCGAGGATGGCCACCGGCAGGCCGCGTTTTCCCACGGCGGCCGAGTGGCGCTTGAAGCTGTCGGCGCCGAAGGCCGGCGGCAGGACCGCGCCGGCGCGCAGGCCGAGCAGGCCGGTGCCGCGATCCAGGGCCGGCGCCATCACCACGGCATGGGTGCGCAGCAGCAGGGCGGCGGCGGTCAGTTCGTCGGGCTGGAGCAGCGGCAGGTCGCCGGGCATCAGCAGCATGGCGTCATAGGGCGCGCATTCGGAGACCTCGGCGATCGCCTGGCGGAAGGCGGCGTTCACGCCCTCTGGTTCGCCCTGTGTGATGGCCCTTGCGCCGCAACGTTGGGCCAGGTCGGCGAGCTCGGGGGTCGGGGTCACCACCCAGGTCTGGGAGACCTCGGGGCAGCGGGCGATGGCGTCCAGCATGTCCTCGAGCATGGCGGCGGTCAGGCCCGCCCGGTCGGGACCGCTGAGCGCCTCGGCGCAGCGGGACTTGGCGTCCGGTCCGCCGCGCACCGCGATCACCGCCTGGGCCATCAGCCGACCCTCGCGGCCATGGGCGCGCGCAGCGACGCGGCGAAGGCCAGGGTGTCGCGGGCGAGCGCGGTGCGGTCGTCGTCCGTGCGCATGACCGTGGCGGTGACATGGGCGGCGATCCCCCGCCGCTCGACCTCGCCGGCCTCGCCGGCGTCGGCGTCGTCGAGGATCAGGCCGTCGGCCAGGCCGGCATAGTGGGCCGCCACCGCCGCGACGCCGGGCGTCAGGCCAAGCTCGGTCATCAGCTTGGCGGTCGGCCCCTTGATCGCCTGGCCGCCGACGATGGGCGAGACGGCGACGCAGGGCGCGGCGGCCCTCCGGATCGCGTCGCGGACGCCGGGGATCGCCAGGATGGGATCGATGCTGAGATAGGGGTTGGACGGGCAGATCAGGATGGCGGCCAGGTCGGGCCGGGCCAGGGCCGCGGCGAAAGCCGCGGACGGCCGGGCTTCGGACGCGCCCTCGAAGCGCACCGCCTGGACGACCGGCGCGCAGCGCTCGCCGACGAAGTAGCGCTGGAAGGCCAGGGGGCCATCGGCGGTGTCCACCCAGGTGCGCACCGGCTGGTCGGACATCGGCACGATGGCGTGGCGCAGGCCGAGTTGGCGGGTCAGGTGGGCGGTGATCGCCGACAGGCTTTCGCCCGCCGCCAGGCGGCGCGTGCGCTCCACATGGGTGGCCAGGTCCTTGTCGCCCAGTTGGAACCAGTCCTCGCCGCCAAGCGCGCGCAGGGCCGACATGAAGGCCCAGGTCTCACCGGCCAGGCCCCAACCCCGCTCCCGATCGGCCAACTCCGACAGGGTGTAGGCCACCGTGTCGATGTCCGGCGAGATCGCCAGGCCCAGGTGCTCGAAATCGTCGCCGGTGTTGACCACCAGGGTCAGGTCGTCCGGCGCCAGGACCCGCGTGAGGCCGAAGGCCAGCTTGGCGCCGCCGACGCCGCCGCAGAGCGCGATCACATGGGCCATGACGGGCGCCTCCTCATCGGAAGAGATCCTGTTCCAGCGGTCGCAGCAGTTCCAGCGCCGTCGCGTCCTCGGCGGCGTCATAGATCGCGCCGCGCACCAGGGCCGCGGGGATGCCCTCCGCCGCCTCGCCGATGACCAGGGAGGCGGCCGCGGCGATCTCGTCGGCGACGGCCACCATGGTGACCTTCAGCTCCCGGCCGAACAGGTCGCTCTCGCCGCGCCGGTCGCGGACCGGCCGCATGCCGGCCACCCCGATGGCGGTTCCAGTCGTGCCGTTGCGCCAGGCCCGCCCGAGGCTGTCGCTCATGATCACCGCCAGCCGGACGCCGAACCGCGCCTGCAGCGCCTGGCGCAGGCGCCCGACGCTAGCGTCGGGGTCCAGCGGCCACAGCAGCACAGTCTCCGGCCCCTCGGGATCGGCGACGTTCGAGGCGTCGATGCCGGCATTGGCCGCCACGTGGCCCAGCCGATGGCGGGTGATGACCAGGTTCTCCCGCACGCGCATGAGTTCGGACGATTCCGCGACGATCAGCTCGGCGAGCCCCTCGGGCTTGCCGGTCTGGCCGGCCAGCGCCCGGCCCTCCGGCGACGGCGTCACGCCGGCCACCAGCCGGGCGCGATCCTCGACCTTGGAGACCGCCTTCTGGGCGACCACGACAACGTCGCCGTCCTCCGGCGCCAAGCCGTTGGCGGTGACGGCCTCGGCGATGGCGTGGGCCAGGTCGTCGCCGGCAGCGAACATCGGCAGGCCGCGGATCGGATGGATGGTGACCCCGGCCGAGCCGCCGGCCTCGGCGTCGGCCTTGGACTTGCCGGTGATCCGGATTCCGGCCTGGACGCGCTTGTAGCGGCGGTTGATCTGGATGAGGACCGAGGTCATCGCCTCGGCCGCCGCCGAATTGGCCAGCGGCCCCACGTGCCAGGCGCGCAGTCCGATCTCGCCCAGCAGGTCGCAGACCGCCGAGGCCGCCTCGGCGTCGTCGGCCGCCACGAGGACGTCGCCATCGACGGCCTGGCCGGCGGCGAGCTTTTCCGCGCCGATATTCTGCAGGGCCGAGACCACGCGCGCCTCGGGTCCGAGCGAGGCCTGGGCCTCCACCGCCGCCGAGCCGGCGGCGGGCAACTGCACGGTTCCGACCTTGGGCGGGCGCAGCGGGACGGTGGCGTCGACCACGATCTTGCCGGCCAGCAGGTCCTTCACCTGGGCCAGGGTCTCGGCGTGGGCGGCGTAGGGGACGGTCAGGACGCAGATCTCGGCCTGGGCGGCGCAGGTCCGCAGGTCGCCGCCGTCGACCCGAACGCCGGGCGCGCCGGCCGCCAGGTCCGCGGCGAAGGCCCGGCCCCTTTCGGCGTCGCGGGACCCGATCCAGATTTCATGACCGGCCCTGGCGAGACGCCCGGCAAGCGCGCCGCCCAGCGCGCCCGCGCCTCCGAGGATTGCGATTCTGGTCACCGAACGCTCCGCCCTGGTCATGGTCGGCTCCGGGGTCTCCGAGCCGCTTCTTATGGGTGGGGGCATTCTATCGAGCGCACCCCGCCACTTGAAAATGACTATAGACTCTCATAATCATTGTGATCAACTATGACGAACAACAAGATGGGTCCGCCGGCCAGCGGCGGGCCGACGGAGGAGAACCAGGTGGGTCAGAGACCTTTGGCCGAAGGGCTCTATCGGGTCGTCGACGGCGCGCCGCGCCTGCTAGGCGGGCGACGCAAGAGCGACGGCAAGTACGCCTTCCCCCTGCCGCAGGGCGGCGACGCCGCCCTCTACGACCCCGTGGAGCTCGCCTCGGAGGGAACCCTCTGGTCCTATACGGTGCAGCGCTTCCGGCCGAAGACCCCCTATGCGGGTCCGGACGGCGCGGCCTTCCGGCCCTACGCCGTGGGCTATGTCGAGCTGCCCGGCCAGATCATCGTCGAGAGCCATATCGCCACGGACGACTTCAACGCGCTGAAGATCGGCCTGCCCGTCCGCCTCACCCTGATCCCGTTCCGGCAGGACCCCGACGGGACGCAGGTGATGATCTACGGCTTCGAGGCCGCGGCATGAGCCGGACCGAAATTCGCATGAACCTGGGAGGCGAGCGGCCATGACCGATGTGCATATCGTGGGAGCCGGCATCCACCCGTTCGGCCGCCACGACGACAAGAGCGGCCTGGACCAGGGCGTGTTCGCGGTCCACGAGGCCCTGGCCGACGCCGGGATCGCCTGGAGCGACATCCAGTTCGCCTTCGGCGGCTCCTCGGCGGCCGGCAACGCCGACGCCGTCCTGCCGCGCCTGGGCCTCACCGGCGTGCAGTTCATCAACGTCGCCAACGGCTGCGCCACCGGCGGGTCGGCCATCCTCTCCGGCTACTGGGCGATCAAGTCCGGCGAATTCGACCTCGGCCTGGTGGTCGGCTTCGACAAGCACCCGCGCGGCGCCTTCAACGCCGATCCCGAGGAATGGGGGCTGCCCGCCTGGTACGGCGAGGCCGGCATGATGCTGACCACCCAGTTCTTCGCCATGAAGATCCAGCGCTATATGGGCCTGCACGGCATTGGCGTGGAGACGCTCGGCCTGATCGCGGAGAAGGCGTTCCAGAACGGGGCCAAGACCCCGCACGCCTGGCGGCGCGAGCCGGTGGGCCTCAACACCATCATGAACAGCGACATGGTCTCCGACCCGCTGACCAAGTTCATGTTCTGCGCCCCGGCCGAGGGCGGCGCGGCCCTGATCCTGGCCTCGGACCGCAAGATGCGCGAGCTGGGCCTGGCCGGGCCGAAGATCCGCAGCGCCGCGGTGCGCACGCGGGTGAACGGATCGTTCGAGGTGTTCTCGCCGTCGCTTGAGATCGAGCGGGGGCCGTCGCCCACCGAGATCGCCTCGAAGGCCGCCTACGAGTTGGCCGGATTGGGGCCTACCGACATCGACGTGATCCAGATCCAGGACACCGAGAGCGGCGCGGAGATCATGCACATGGCGGAGAACGGCTTCTGCGCCCACGGCGAACAGGAGAAGCTGATCCGCGACGGCGCGACCCGCATCGGAGGCGCCATGCCGATCAATACCGACGGCGGCTGCCTGGCCTGCGGCGAGCCGGTGGGCGCCTCGGGCCTGCGCCAGGTCTACGAGAACGTCCAGCAACTGCGCGGCCGGGCCGATGGCCGCGGCGTGGAGGGCGCCCGCATCGGCTACAGCCAGGTCTATGGCGCGCCCGGCCTTTCCGCCGTGGCCATCCTGGAGGCCTGACCATCCGGCCACGTCGCGGCCGACACCCATTGGGCGCGGGATAATCCTCCCCATCACACGCCCGTACTGCCGCCCGGCCGAGGCAATCCTCGGTCGGGCGGACCTCTTGTTCTGGAGACCCCCATGGAACATGCGTTGTCCCCCGAGGACCTGGCCTTCCGCGAGGAGGTCCGCGCATTCCTGGCCGAGAAGCTGACCCCCGAGCTGCGGGCCGCCAACGCCCGCCAGGCCGGGGTGTTCGCCGAGGGCGAGCTGAACCGCGCCTGGCACGCCATCCTCTATGAAAAGGGCTGGATCGCCCCGAGCTGGCCGGTGGAGCACGGCGGTCCGGGCTGGAGCCCGATGCAGCGGCACATCTTCGCCGACGAATGCGCCAAGGCCGACGCCCCGGTGATCCCCGCCATGGGCCTGCAGATGTGCGGGCCGGTGCTGATGGCCTACGGCACGGCCGAGCAGAAGGCCTTTTTCCTGCCCCGCATGCTGTCGGGCGAGCACTACTGGTGCCAGGGCTATTCCGAGCCGCAGTCCGGTTCCGACCTGGCCTCGCTGCAGTGCAAGGCGGTCCGTGACGGCGACCACTATGTGGTGGACGGAACCAAGCTGTGGACCACCCACGCCCACTTCGCCAATTGGATCTTCCTGCTGGTCCGGACCTCCACGGAGGGCAAACCCCAGGCCGGGATCACCTTCCTGCTCACCCCGATGGACGCGCCCGGGATCACGGTGCAGCCGATCGTCAGCATCTCGGGCGAGCACGAGGTCAACCAGGTGTTCTTCGACGGTCTCCGCATCCCGGTGGCCAACCGGGTCGGCGAGGAGAACCAAGGCTGGACCGTGGCCAAAGCCCTGCTGGAGTTCGAGCGCGGCGGCGGGGTGATGGGCAGCCGGCTGGTCAAGATGGTCGACCAGGCCCGCCGCATCGCCCAGACCGAGCAGGCGGGCGAGTTGAGCTTCTGGGCCTCGAGCCCCGATTTCCGCCGCCGGCTGCTGGAGCTGGAGATGGAGGTCGGAGGCCTCGACCACACCGAACGCAACGTGGCCGCCCAGCTCTCGGCGGGACGCAATATCGGCGACGCCACCGCCTCGGTGCTGAAGCTGACCGTGAGCCATCTGCTGCAGCGGGCGACGGAGCTGACCCTCGAGGCCCTGGGGCATTACGCGGCGCCCGACCAGCGCGGGGCGCTCGGTTATGGCGCCAACAGCCCGCCCATCGGACCGGACTACGCCGTCACGCCCACCGCCAAGTACCTGAACAGCCGGGCCGCGACGATCTACGGCGGCTCGCAGGAGGTGCAGCACAACATCCTGGCGCGGGTGGTGCTGGGACTTTGACGAAAAGGTCCGTCAAAAGAGATTGCTATAGATGATGATCATAGTCATAATTATCAGAACAACATCGCCCTGAGGGACATGGCGGCCGCGCCCAGGCCGATCGCCACGCCTAACAGGGCGCAGCCGGCCCGACGGAGGAAGCCCTCAGTGAACGCAATCGTCAAAGAATTCAAAGTCATCGACTCGGACACCCACGTGATCGAGCCCTACGACCTGTGGACCACGCGGATCTCCGCCAAGTACGGCGACAAGGTCCCCCAGGTGCACTGGGACGCGAACATGAACGAGGACGCCTGGTATTTTAACGGCGAGCGCACCGGCGCGGCCGCCGGCGCGGCCATGGCCGGCTGGCACGAATATCCGCCCAAGCGGCCCCAGAAGCTCGAGATGGTCGACCCGTCGCTCTACCAGAACACGGCGCGCCTGAAGAAGATGGACGAGTACGGGATCTATGCGCAGATCCTCTATCCGAATGTCGCGGGCTTCGGCGCCGGGCGCTTCCTCGGCCTGGGCGACCAGGAGCTGATGCTGCTCTGCGTGCAGGCCTACAACGACTGGCTGACCGAATGGTCCAGCGCCGACCCCAAGCGGCTGATCGCCCAGTGCGCGCTGCCGTTCTGGGACCTGGACGCCACCGTCAAGGAAATGACCCGCTGCGCCCGCCTGGGCCACAAGGGCGTGATCTTCTGCGCCGAGCCGGAGACCTTCGGCCTGCCTAAGCTCACCGACCCGCACTGGGACCGGTTGTGGGCCGCGGCCCAGGAACTCGGCCTGCCGATCAACTTCCACGTCGGCGCCGGGGACATGTGGTATTTCGACATGATGCACCCGTCGGTGAAGCCGCATGCGGCCTTCGCCTCGATGGGCGCGCTGTTCTCGTTGGACCTGGCCCAGACCATCGCGCAGCTGACTTGCGGCGGCGTTTGCCATCGCTTCCCCAACCTCAACTTCGTGGTCGTCGAGAGCGGCGTGGGCTGGATCCCGTATCAGTTGGCCAGCCTCGACTACCAGTGGCTGAACTGCGGGGCGCACAAGGAAAACCCTGAGTACAAGCTGCTGCCGAGCGAGTTCTTCAAGCGGCAGATCTATGGCTCGTTCTGGTTCGAGAAGAAGACCCTGAAGCCGACCATCGACATCATCGGCGCGAACAACATCCTTTACGAGACCGACTTCCCGCATCCCACCAGCATGAGCCCGGGGCCTGCCACCTCGGCCACCTATCCGGCGCTCTACATGGAAGAAGCTTTCGAGGGCGTCGCGCGGGCCGATGTGGAGAAGATCGTCCACGGCAACGCCGCGCGGATCTACCACCTCGACTAGGGCCACCGTGGCCGGGCGCGAGCCCGGCCGCCATCGGACGCGGGGCCAACCCGCGCGTAGAGGGAGAGCGTCGGGATGAGCGACGAATTCGACATGTCCGGCAAGGTCGTGCTGGTGACCGGCGGCAGCCGGGGCCTGGGCTATGAGATGGCCAAGGCCTTCGCCCGCCACGGCGCCGATGTGATCATCACCAGCCGCAAGGCCGAGGCCTGCCGCGAGGTGGCCGCCGAGATCGAGGCCATGGGCCGCCGCGCCCTGGCCTATCCCTGCCACGTCGGCCACTGGGACGAACTGCCCGGCCTGGTCGAGGCCGCCTACGACGCCTTCGGGCGGGTCGACGTGCTGGTGAACAACGCCGGCATCGCGCCGACCGCCCCCAGCTCCATCCAGCTCACCGAGGATCTGTTCGACAAGACCGTCGGGGTGAACTTCAAGGGCCCTTTCCGGCTCTCGGCCCTGGTGGCTGAGCGGATGGTGGAGGCCGGCGGCGGCGTGATCATCAATGTCAGTAGCATGGCCGCCGCGCGGCCCAGCTCCGTCTATCCGGTCTATTCGGGCGCCAAGGCGGCGCTCAACATCATGACCCAATGCCACGCCCTGGAGTTCGGGCCGAAGGTGCGGGTCAACGCCATCCAGTGCGGGCCCTTCTGGACCGATATCGCCAAGAGCTGGCGCGAGGAGGCCGACAAGAACTCCACCGGCGCCCTGCGCCGCATCGGCCGACCAGAGGAGATCGCCACCACCGCGCTCTACCTGGCCAGCGATCGCTCCAGCTTCACCACCGGCGCGGTGCTCCAACTGGACGGCGGGACCTTCTGATGTCCGCCGCCCCGACACGGAAATACCTCGGCGAGACCGTCGAGGTGAAGGCCGCCCACCGGATCGACGAGGCGCGCCTGGTCCAGTTCCTGGGCGACACGGTGGCCGACTTCGAGGGCCCGCTCAGCCTGCGCCAGTTCGAGGGCGGCCAGTCCAATCCCACCTATCTGCTGACCACGCCCAAACGGAAATACGTCCTGCGCCGCAAGCCGCCGGGCGTGCTGCTCAAGTCCGCCCACGCGGTCGACCGGGAGTTCCGGGTGATGCGGGCGCTCTGGGAGACGGGCTTCCCGGTCCCCGAGCCCCTGGTCCTCTGCGAGGACGACAGCGTGCTGGGCACGGCCTTCTACGTCATGCGCCACGTGGAGGGCCGGGTGTTCCTCGACAACGCCATGCCCGACCTCGGCCACGAGGATCGGGCGGCGGTGTTCGATTCCGTCAACGCCACCCTGGCGCGGCTGCACAGCGTCGATCATGTGGCGCTCGGCCTCGAGGACTTCGGCCGCGGCGGCAACTATTTCAGCCGCCAGATCGGCCGCTGGTCGCAGCAATACGAGGCCTCGCGCACCGAGGACCTGGCGGCCATGGACCGGCTGATCGCCTGGCTGCCCGGCGCCGTGCCCCAGGACGACGAGACCCGCCTGATCCATGGCGACTACTCGTTCCACAATGTGCTGATCCACCCCACCGAGCCCAAGGTCGTGGCCGTGCTGGACTGGGAGCTCTCGACCACCGGACACCCTCTGGGCGACCTGATGTATCACACCATGGAATGGTATCGGCCGCCGCACTGCGACGCGCGCGGGACGCTGCTGGGTGCGGACTTGAAGGCCCTGGGGGTTCCCGACCTGGCCGCCTACGTGGCGCGCTACTGCGAGCGGACGGGCCGCGCTCCGGTCGAGAACCTGGGCTTCCACAAGGCCTACAATCTGTTCCGGGTGGCGGCCATCATCCAGGGCATCGTCGCTCGGGCGCTGGGCGGCAACGCCGCGGCCTCGGTCGACGCCGCCGAACAATCCGCCCGAGTCCGCGTCCTGGCCGACGCCGCCTGGGGCTACGCGCAAGAGGCTGGAGCCGTCGCATGACAACACAACGTCAATGGGTCGTCGCCGGCCGGCCCGTGGGCCGGGCGCTGCAAGCGACCGACTTCCGGCTCGATGAGGCCCCCGTGACCCAGCCCGGTCCCGGCGAGGTGCTGGTCGAGACCCACTATCTCAGCTTCGACCCGGCCCAGAAGAGCTGGATGGAGAACGCCGCCAGCTACATGGAGCCCGTGGAGATCGGCGGGGTCATGCCCGGGTCCGGCGGCGGGCGGGTGATCGCCTCGAACAGTCCCGACTTCGCGGTGGGCGACCTGGTGACCGGCCATCTGGGCTGGCGCGAGCGCGCGACGGTGGCGGCCTCGAACCTCGGCAAGGTTCCGGACGGCGTCTCGATCACCGCCGCCCTCAGCGTGCTGGGGACCACCGGCAAGACCGCCTATCTGGGCCTGGTCAATGTCGGCAAGCCCAAGCCCGGCGACACCCTGGTGATCTCCGGCGCGGCGGGGGCGACCGGCTCGGTGGTGGGCCAGATCGGCAAGCTCAGCGGCTGCCGGGTGATCGGCATCGCCGGCGGGCCGGAGAAGTGCGCCTGGCTGACCGACGAGCTCGGGTTCGACGCGGCCATCGACTACAAGGCCGAGAAGGTCCGTTCGCGGCTGCGCGAACTGGCCCCGCACGGCATCGACGTGTTCTGGGACAATGTCGGCGGCGAGATCCTCAACGACGCCCTGGGCCGCTTGGCGGTCGGGGCGCGGGTGGTGATCTGCGGCGGCATCTCCCGCTACAATTTCGACGCCCGCGATCCCAGCCAGATGCCGCCCGGCCCGCGCAACTATTTCAACGTAGTGTTCACCGGAGCGACCATCCAGGGCTTCCTGATGCCGCACTACGAGGCCCAGTACCCCACCGCCGAGGCCCGGCTGCAGGACTGGGTCCAGTCCGGCGCGATCCGTTACAAGGAAGACATGCAGGCGGGGTTCGAGAACGCGCCCCAGGCCCTGATGCGCCTGTTCGACGGCGGCAATTTCGGCAAGCAGCTGCTCAAGGTCGGCGGGGCCTGAACCCGTGATGTCGGATCCCGACAGTCGGCGGGGCGTCCTACGCGGCCGGCGCGCCATCATCACCGGAGCGGCCCGCGGCATCGGCCTGGCCTGCGCCCGGCGCTTCGCGGCCGAGGGCGCGGCGGTCCTCATCGTCGACCTCGACGCGGAGGCCGGCGAGGCCGTTGTGGCGGAGATGGACTGGGAGAACCTGCGGGCGGTCTTCCATCCGGCCGATCTGTCCCACCCCGAGGCGATCCCCGGGATCGTGGAGGCCGCGGTGCGTGGCCTGGGCGGGGTCGACATCCTGGTCAACAACGCCGGCATCGCGCCGACGGCCGACTTCTTTGAGCTGGGTCAGGCGCAGTTCGACCGGGTCATGGCCATCAACCTTCGGGCTCCTTTCCTGCTCACCCAGGCCGTCGCGCGACGGATGCGCGAGCAGGGGACGCCGGGCGCGGTGGTCAATCTCTCATCGATCAACGCGGTGCTGAACGGCCCCACCTCGCTCAGCTATTGCGTCTCCAAGGGTGGTCTGAACCAACTCACCCGTAGCTGCGCCATCGCGCTGGCGCCCTACGGAATTCGCGTCAACGCCGTCGGTCCCGGCACCATCGCCACCGAACTGGCGGCCCAGGCTGGCCTCACCGGCGAGGGCGTGGCTCCGGTCCTGGAGCGGACGCCCATGGGCCGGCTGGGCGAGGCCGCCGAGATCGCGGCGGTCGCGGTCTTCCTCGCCAGCGACGACGCCTCCTTCGTGAGCGGCCAGACCGTCTATGCCGATGGCGGTCGCCTCGGACTCAACTACAGCCTGCCGCGCGCGGATCAAGGCGACGGCGAGAAATATGGCGTATAATCAATGAGATGATCCGGCGCTCGACGCCGTCTGAACAACTTCATCAGGGTCGCGTCGCGGGCTTCGAGGGCGCGATGCAACCGCAAGATCGTCGCGCTTGACATTCCGTAGATCATCATCATGATCATCCTCGAATAAAACAAAAAACAACGTTCTTTAGGGAAAGCGCTTTCACCGGATTTGGTCTCGGTATCGGACCTCGCATGCCCTCGGGCCGGCGAGTTGCGGTCTGACGCCAGCGCCGGCGAGCAAGCCCGGAAACGCCGTGATCGTCCCGCACAGACGGAGAGATCGCGCAAAGGGGAGAGGCGAACATGGCTCAGGTGAATTCGAACATTTCCAGGCTCAAGGATCGCGTGGCGATCGCGGCCCTGATCGCCGGAGCAGGCCTGATGGTCGCGCCCACCGGGGCGGCGGCCGACGCTCCGCCGGCGGTGACCGAGGTCCAGGAGGTCATCATCACCGCCACCCGCCGGGAAGAAGCCTTGAGCAAGGTCCCGGTGGCGGTCACGGCGATCAGCGGCGAGCAGGCCAAGGACGCCCACATCGGCAACTTCTCAGACCTGCCGTCCCTGGTTCCGGGCGCGACCTTCATCAGCACCAAGGGCCAGAGCACGGCCAATGTGCAGATCCGCGGCCAGAGCACCACCAATGACGCGCCCGCTCTGGAGCTGCCGGTCGCCATCTTCATGGACGACATCTACTACGGCACCCTGGCGTCCTTCGACGCGGACTTCTTCGATATCTCGCAGATCGCCGTGCTGCGCGGGCCCCAGGGCACCACCTTCGGCCGCAACGTGGTCGGCGGCGCCCTGCAGATCACCAGCAACAAGCCGACCCTGGGCGAGCTCTATGGCGAGACCAACATCACGCTGGAGAGCTACAACCGCCACAAGTCGACGGGCTTCGAGAGCCAGGGCTTCATCAACCTGCCCATCAACGACAAGATGGCCGGCCGCTTCGCCTACAGCGTCAAGAACGTCGAGGGGTACATGTACAATGTGCTCACCGGGAACAATCTGAGCGACCAGAAGAGCTACTCCATCCGACCGTCGTTCCGTTGGGAGCCGACCGAGGACGTCACGGTCAACGCCTTCCTGCAGTACAATCACGAGAACATGTACGCGTCCGGCTACCAATTCTTCGGCCAGGGCGGGGTGGTGGCGACCCACAAGGCGATCTCTGACGATCCCTGGGACACCTTCCACAATATCGACGGCACGAACCGCCGCGACATCTACGCCACCCAGGTGCGGGTCGACTGGGCCCAGCCCTATGGAACCTGGACGGCGCTGACCAGCTACCGGACCCTGGACGCCTTCTATCGCGACGACGGCGACTCCGGCCCCCTGCTGCGGAACACCAACAGCATCAACGCCAGCAAGGAGTTCCAGTTCAGCGAGGAGATCCGGCTGACCTCGCCCAGCGGCGAGCGCCTGGAATACGTGGCCGGGCTCTATTACAGCTTCGAAAACCTGCGAAAGCAGATCAGCTTTGGGTTCAATGGCACGACGCCGGGGTCCTTCCTGGGCGTCCTGACCGGCGGGACCCTGCAGAACGAGACCGTCACCGGCGACGCCCATGTGGAGTCCGTGGCGCCGTTCGCCGAGGGCAAGTTCCACTTCAACGACCAATTCGCGCTCACCGTCGGCGCTCGCTACACGATCGAGCACAAGAACGGCTACACCCGCCACGCCAACGGCTCGGTGTTCTACGGCGCGCCCTTCGACGTGAAGTTCAGCAAGACCTGGAAGTCGTTCACGCCGCGCGCGATCCTGGAATACACCCCGGCCGAGGGCCTGCTGTTCTACGGCGGCGTCTCGACGGGCTTCAAGGGCGGCGGCTGGTCGCTGACCAGCACCAGTCCCGCCGCGGCGGTCAAGCCGCTGAACCCGGAAAAGAGCACCAGCTACGAGGCCGGCGCCAAGGTCCAGCTGTTCGACCGGCGGCTGTCGATCAACACCGCCGTCTACCAGGCCGACACCAAGAACCTGCAGGTGCGTTCGCTGGTCGGGCCGGTGCTGACCGACACCAACGCCGGCAAGCAGCGGGTGAGGGGGATCGAGATCGAGGCGGTGGCGACGCCGGCCTCCGGCCTGCAGATCGGCGCGAACTACGCCTACACCGACGCCAAGTATAAGGAATTCAAAGGCTGCGCCGCCGGCGGCGTGGACTGCAGCGGCAATACCGTGCCCTTCGTGCCCAAGCAGGACCTCAAGGTCTTCGCCGACTACCGGTGGGACCTCGGGGACTCCGGAAGCCTGAAGGCCCACGTGGACGCACAGTGGGCGAGCACCACCGAGGTCAGCCCGTTGAACTACGCCAGGGGCGCCCAGCCGCTGGCCAAGCAGTTCACCGACAAGACCGGGATCATCAACGCCTCGCTGACCTACCAGCCGCAGGATGCGCCGTGGAAGGTCCAGGTCTGGGGCAAGAACCTGACCAACGAGTGGTACATGGCCGCGCCTTCGAACTACTATTTCTACTTCGTCACGGCCGCCGAGTTCGCGGCCCTGCAGCGGGAGGTGGATCGCGGCGTGATCAATCCGCCGCGCCAGGTTGGCGCGACGCTCACCTACAAGTTCCAGTAGTCGCGGAGGGGCGGGCCGCGACTTCCGCGGTCCGCTCGCTCCCCGCCCAACCTCGCCGTCGCGGCGGCAAGGTCAGTCAGGCCCGATCATGAACAAGCCCTCGGCCACAGATTTCTCGATCCGCTACAGCTGGTTCGCCCTGGCCATCCTCTTCGTCGTGGCCCTGTTCAACTATCTGGACCGCACGATCCTCTCGATCATGCAGGTGGCGTTGAAAGAGGAGCTGGGACTCACCGACACCCAGCTCGGCACCCTGACGGGCCTCGCCTTCGCGGTCTTCTACAGCACGCTGGCCCTGCCCATCGCTCGCCTGGCCGACCGCGTGTCGCGCAAGAAGGTGCTGGCCACGGCGCTGACGGTCTGGACCTTGATGACCGCGGCGAGCAGCATGGCCGGAGGCTATTTCAGCCTGCTGGCCTGCCGGATCGGGGTGGCGGTGGGCGAGGCCGGCTGCGTGCCGACCACCATGTCGCTGATCTCCGACTATTTCCCGCGGCACAAGCGGGCCCTGGCCATGGCGGTCTGGGGCCTGGCCCTGCCGCTAGGCGGCATGCTGGGCTTCGCGGTCGGCGGCCAGCTCACCGCCGCGGTCGGCTGGCGGCACACCTTCCTGATCGTGGGCCTCAGCGGCCTGGTCATGACCCCGGTGGTGCTGCTGTTCATGCGCGAGCCGCGGCGCGGCCGATTCGACGGAGCCCCGGAGCCGGGCGTGACGATCAAGCAACGCTCGGTCGGGCAGTCCGTCGCCTATCTGTGGAAGATCCGTTCGTTCCGCTACCTGGTTATCGGCGAGGCGCTCCAGGCCTGGGCCCAGAGCGGCATGATGGTCTGGAACGCGCCGTTCTACAGCCGCGTGCACCAGATGCCGCTGGCCGAGATCGCCACCTGGCTGGCCCTGATCACCGGCTTCGGAGGAGCGGCGGGCACCTTCCTGGGCGGCGCGCTCGCCGAGCGCATGGCGAAGGGCGACGTACGCTGGTACATGCGCATCCCGGCCATCGCCGCCTTCCTCACCATCCCCTTCGCGCTGGCCCAATACTTCGTGGCCGACGTCAACCTGTCCCTGGCCCTGGCGATCGTCCCGGCGGTGATGGTCAATGTCTACATGGCTCCCGGAAACGCGGTCTCGCAGTCCCTGGTCCCGGCGGAGATGCGGGCCTTCACCGCGGCGGTCTTCGTGCTGGTGGTCAATATCGTCGGCCTGGGCCTCGGCCCGACCGTGGTGGGCGTGATCAGCGACCTGCTGATCGCCGAGTTCGGCGACGCCTCCCTGCGCTACGCCCTGCCGACCGTGGTCATCCCGGCCCTGGCCGCGGCGATCCTGTTCCACCGATCGAGCGTCCACCTGCCGCGGGAGCTGCCGCCCCTGCATCGGGCCGCGACGGCGGCGGGCGGCCTCAAGGTCGCCGACGCGACGGCGGGCTAGAGCATGACCGTTTTAGCATGGAGCGTAGCCTGAGTTGACGAGGTAGTTGGCGCACTCGGTTGGGGTGAAGTGGTCGGGGAGTTGGCCGATGCGGCGCCAGGTGGCCTCGACGGTGCGTTCGGCGGCCTTGCGCAGCAGGGTCTTCAGCTTGGCGAAGACCTGCTCGATGGGGTTCAGGTCGGGGCTGTAGGGCGGCAGGAAGAGCAGGTGGGCGCCGG
>NZ_JAUYOJ010000082.1 GCF_030697925.1 Phenylobacterium sp.
CCAGGTCCAGGGGCGTATGGTACGTGTGCAATTCACGTAACCCCCATTGGCAGTTGAACCTAGCCGGCGTTAGCAGCGCTTTTCAGGACATCGGGTCCGCCGGAGCGGTGCGAAATAGGGGCGATGAACCTCGATGTAAAGAGGTTTGTTTTCGTGCGGCCAAATCGTCGCCAAACCCTGGGCCCGTCAGGGATTGCGCGGGGGATCGATTCCACCTTTTCCACAACCGTTTTCGCGTCATTGCGAGGGGGCTGAATTGGTCGGTCGGCCGCGCCGGCGAAAACAGCTTCCACCGTGTCCGAAACGCCACGGCGGGCGCTGGGCGACGTGCCGCGCGCTCGCGCGTTAACGCGCGCTGGACCACACGCCAGCGGCCATGTCATGAAGCCGTCGTAGAGGTCGGCGATCACATCCGTTCCGACACCTGCGTGCGCCGATCCGGGGAAGCCTCGCCATCCATGACTGACGCCGCGGTTCTGTCCGTGCGGAACGCCTCCAAGAGCTTCGGCTCTCGGCGCGCCCTGGATTCGGTTTCCCTCAAGGTGCGCAAGGGCGAGATGATCGCCCTGATCGGGCCATCGGGCTCTGGAAAGTCGACCCTGCTGCGCTCGATCAGCGGCCTGCAGACCATCGATCCCGGCGAGGGCCGCATCGACGCCTTCGGCCAGTCGGTCCAGGCCGACGGCAAGATCTCGTCGAAGGTGCGCGAGGCGCGCATCCGGATCGGCTTCATCTTCCAGCAGTTCAACCTGGTCGGCCGCCTGACTCTCTTCTCGAACGTGGCGCTGGGCTCGCTGGGGCGGATCCCGTTCTCGCGAGGCCTGTTCGGCGCCTGGCCGAAGGAGATCCAGACCGCGGCCATGGCGGCCATGGCCCGGGTGGGCGTGGCCGAGTACGCCGCTCAGCGCGCCAACACCCTGTCCGGCGGCCAGCAGCAGCGCGGCGCCATCGCTCGCGCCCTGGTCCAGAAGGCCAAGATCATCCTGGCCGACGAGCCGGTGGCCTCCCTCGATCCGGTCTCGGCCCGCAAGGTCATGGACATCCTGCGCGACCTGAACCGGGTCGACGGCCTGACCGTCGTGGTCACCCTGCACCAGGTCGACTACGCCCTGCGCTATTGCGACCGCGTGGTTGCGCTGAAGGCCGGCAAGATCGTCTATGACGGCGACGCCGACGGCCTCGACAAGACCCGGTTGATCGACATCTACGGCCCGGAATTCGAGGACGTCTTCTGGGAAGGAGCCCCAAAATGATCGACCGTCGCCTCCTCATCGCAAGCGGGCTCGCCGGCCTGGGGCTCTCGGCCTGCGGCAAGCCGGACGCGCCGGCGCCCGGCGCCGAGCCCAATGTGATCAACTTCTCCATCCTGGCGACCGAGAACTCCACCAGCATGGAGACCTTCTGGAAGCCCATCCTGGCCGACATGGAGAAGTCGATCGGCATCCCGGTGAAGCCGTTCTTCGCCTCCAACTACACCGCCCTGATCGAGGCCCTGCGTTTCAAGCAGGTGGACGCCGGGTGGTTTTCCAATCTCTCGGGCCTGGAAGCGGTGCGCCGCGCCAATGGCGAGGTCTTCGCGCGGACCTTCGATCCCTCGAACATCGACGGCTACAAGTCCGTGATCATCGTGCCCGCCAAGAGCAAGACCACGCTGGAAGACGTGCTTCGGTGCGACAAGAGCCTGACCTTCGGGATCGGCGACGCCAAGTCGACCTCCGGCACGCTGGCGCCGATGACCTATCTGTTCGCACCGAACAACATCGACCCGGCCAAGTGCTTCAAGCAGGTCAAGACCGCCAACCACCAGGCCAACCTGTTCTCTGTGGCCAAGGGCGTGCTGGACGTGGCGACCAACAACTCCACCGCCATCCGCCTGCAGGAGGAGCGGGGCACCGGCGTCGCCGAACAGGTCAGGGTGATCTGGGAAAGCCCCAAGCTGCCGGAGGACCCGATCATCTGGCGCAGTGACCTGGACCCGGCGGTAAAGGAGAAGCTGCGGCAGTTCTTCCTGACCTATGCGCAAGGGGAGGGTCCTGAGCCTGAACGCCAGCGCAAGCTGCTGAACGCGCTCTCCATCGGCGGCTTCAAGCCGGCCGACGCCACCCACCTGTTGCCGGTCCAGGAGATGGAGGCGACCGAGGCCCTGCTCGAGGCCCGCAACAAGGGCGACAAGGTGAAGACCGAGCAGGCCCAGAAGGCGCTGGACGCCATCCGGGCCGAACGCGCCGCGCTCGAGGCCAGGACCGGCCAACCCGCGGCCGCGCAGTAGGATCGCCCCGTGACCGTCACCGCGACCGCGCCCGACCTCCTGAAGCCGCCGGTGCGCCCGCTGGGCCAGCGGGTGTTCGACCTGGTGTTGTGGGGCGGCATCGCGGCCATGCTGGTGGTCGGCTTCGGCCCGGTCGAGATGGAGAAGCTGCCGCTGTTGTTCAAGAATTCGGACAACATGCGCCAGTTCGGCCATGAGTTCATGCGACCCGACTGGAGCGACTGGCGGCTGCTGGTCGTGCAGATGTGGGTAACGATCCAGATCGCGCTCTGGGGCACGACGATCGCGGTGGTCCTGGCCGTGCCCCTCGGCCTCCTCGGCGCGCGGAATGTCACGCCAGCCTATATCCAGATGCCGATCCGGCGGGTCATGGACGCGCTGCGCTCGATCCCTGACCTGGTGATCGGAACCATGTTCATCGTCGCCGTGGGCCTAGGCCCCTTCGCCGGGGTCATGGCGCTGGCGCTCAACACCGGCGGGGTGCTGGGCAAGCTGTTCTCGGAAGCGGTCGAGTCCATCGACAAGGGGCCGGTCGAAGGCGTTCGCGCCACAGGCGCCGCGCCCCTGCAGGAGATCGTCTGGGGGGTCATTCCGCAGGTGGCTCCGCTCTGGACCTCCTACGCCCTGTATCGCTTCGAATCCAACAGCCGGTCGGCCACGGTGCTGGGCCTGATCGGCGCGGGCGGTATCGGCCAGATCCTGTTCGACAGCCTGAACAGCTTTTCCTACAGCCGGGTGGCGGCGATCTCGATCGTCATCGTGGTGGCGGTCAGCATCATCGACCTGCTGTCCCAGACCATCCGCTCACGCCTGCTCTAGGCGCGGCGCCGACCGTTCCGGCATTTGTCCTGCCGCCGCCGCGGCTCGACTGTCATAAATCCGTATCCGGAGCGTCACGGTTGCGACGTGTAACCGTCATCCAAACTTGGCGGAACTGTCACGGGACCTCGTTAAGCCGCCCCTAGCCTGAAGAGGCCACGGGGATAGCTCTACAAGGATCCTAATAATGAAAATCGAAACCGCGCTCTGCGCCGGGGCGGCGCTTGGCGTGCTGCTGCTGGGCGCCACCGCCGCGCAGGCCCAAGACACCAAGACCGCCTGGAAGGGTGCGCCGCAATTCCAGAACGACACCCTCACCTTCAAGGTCCGCGGTCGGGTCTACAACGACTACGTCTATCAAGACGTCGACCGCCAGACGGGGGCCGACTTCGAGGCCAGCAACACGCGCCTGCGCACCGCCCGCCTCGGCGTCGAAGGCACGTGGAACGCCAACTGGGCCTACAAGGCCGAGATCAACTTCACGCGCGGCGGCTCGGAGTGGGAGGACCTGATCCTCGAATACAAGCCGACCGACTCGATCTCGATCATGGCCGGCAACTTCAAGACCGTGTCGCTCGAGAACATCACCTCCTCGCGCTACATCACCTTCATGGAGCGCGGTCCGTACAATGACGTGCTCGGCATCGGCCGCGTGATGAACGTCCAGGTCAAGGCCAACGGCCCCAACTGGACCGTCGCCGGCGCCGTCTCGGGCGACAGCCTCAATTCCGCCGACGTGGCGGCCGGCGGCGCCACCGGCTCCAAGGAGACGTTCGGCTTCAACGGCCGCGCCACCTTCGCGCCGATCATGACCGACAGCGACCAGGTGCACCTCGGCGTCTGGGCCCGTCGGCGCAACCGCGAGGACCAGGGCAACTTCAGTTACGGCGCGCGCAACAACACCAACTACGGCGCGCAGTACGTGACCTCGGGCGCCATCGGCGTCAAGGACACCATGATCGGCCTCGAAGGCGCCTGGGTGCACGGACCGTTCTCGGTGCAAGGCGAATGGGCCAACATCGACATCCAGCGTCCCGCCAATCTCGATGCCGACGCGCGCGCCTGGTACCTCTACGGCAGTTGGTTCGTCACCGGCGAGACCCGCCGCTACGAGGCCAACAAGGGCGAGTTCAACCGCATCAAGATCCTCGATCCCATGACCAGCGGCGGGATGGGGGCTGTCGAACTCGGCGTCCGCTACGACAGCGTCGACCTCACCGACATCACCGGTGTGGCCACCGCGGGCGAGTACTCGGCCTGGACCCTCGGCGCCAACTGGTACCCGCACCCCTACGTCCGCTTCATGGCCAACTACTCGGTCTCGGAGAACGACAACGCGGCTGTGGGCGCGGATGTCGACGCCAAGACCCTGCAGTTCCGCGCTCAGTTCGATTTTTAAGACCCCTCCGCGGGGCGGTCCCTGGGATCGCCCCGCTCCCTCTTCGAAGAGAGACATCCCGTGAAAAAGCTTCTGGCTAAGAAAGCGCTTCTCGCCTGCGCCGCGGCCACCGCGATGCTGGGCGCCAGCGCCCCGGCTTTCGCCGCGCGCGACTACGTCTGGGCCGCCGGTTCCTCGACCGTCTTCCCGTTCACCACCCGCGTGGCCGAGAACTTCGCCCGCAAGACCGGCAACAAGGCCCCCAAGGTCGAGAGCCTGGGCACCGGCGGCGGCATCAAGCTGTTCTGCTCGGGGATGGGCGACGCCTATCCCGACATCGCCAACGCCTCGCGCCCGATGAAGAAGTCGGAATTCGACGCCTGCGCCGCCAAGGGCGTGAAGGACATCGTCGCGATCAAGATCGGCTTCGACGGCATCGTCGTGGCGGTGGACAAGGACGGCGCCGACTACAACTTCAAGCGCGAGCACCTCTATCTGGGTCTCGCCGCCACCGTGCTTCGCGGCGGCAAGTTCATCCCCAACCCCTACACCACCTGGGACGAGATCGGCGCCGGCCTGCCCGGCAACCGCATCCTCGTCTACGGCCCGCCGCCGACCTCGGGCACCCGCGACGCCTGGATCGAACTGGCCATCGAGGAAGGCGCCCGCAAATATCCGACCGCCGACGAACTGCGCTCGAACAACGAGAAGAAGTTCAAGCAGCTGGTCGATCCGATGCGCAAGGATCACTGGGTCGACGCCGGCGAGAATGACAACGCCATCGTCCAGACCCTGACTAAGACGCCGGGCGCTCTGGGCGTGTTCGGCTACTCGTTCCTGGAAGAGAACGGCGACAAGGTGAAGGGCATGCCGATCAACGGCATCCGTCCGACCCCCGGCACGATCTCCGACGGCTCCTACCCGTTGTCCCGCTCGCTCTACATCTACGTGAAGAAGGCGAACATCGGCGTGACCAAGGGTCTGCAGGAGTTCGTCACCGAGTACGTGTCCGATGCGGCCACCGGCCGTGGCGGCTACCTCTCGCAACGCGGCCTGATCCCGCTGCCCGCCGGCCAGCACGCCGGTCAGCAGGGCGTCGCCCAGAAGCTGACGGTCATGGCGCGTCCGGCCAGCTAAGACCGACCGCTCGAGGAGAGCTGGAAGCGCCGCGGCCCTCGGGTCGCGGCGTTTTCTGTTTTGGGCCTATGCCGTCGCCTCGACGCGGCGCCGGCGGACGCGGGTCAGGCGGCGCAGGCGTCGCCAGAAGCGGGTCTTCTCCGGCTCCGGATAGGGCTGGAGGTTCTTCACGAAATCCTCGGCGCAGGCCTTCCAGGAGAAGCCTTCCGCAAAGCCGCGCACCGTGGCCTTGTCGAGCTTGAGCGCCTCGAGACAGGCCTCGCGCAGCCCCTCGGTGGCGCTGTGGGCCAGGACGCCCGCGCCCGAGCCCGGCAGGATGTCGATGGGGCCCGGCGCGGGATAGGCGGCTACGGGCACGCCGGCGGCCATGGCCTCCAGGATCACCAGGCCGAAGGTGTCGGTGAGCGAGGGGAAGACGAACACGTCGGCGCAGGCGAAGTGGGCGGCCAGCGCCGCGCCGAACTTGGCGCCGGTGAACACCGCCTCGGGATAGCGCTCGATCAGCTCCTCGCGCTGCGGGCCGTCGCCGACCACCACCTTGGTTCCGGGCAGGTCGAGGCCCAGGAATGCCTCGATATTCTTCTCCACCGCCACACGGCCCACCGACAGGAAGATCGGCCGGGGCAGGCCTTCGAAGATGTCGGGTTCGTCCGGGCGCCTGGGATGGAACATCTCGGTGTCCACCCCGCGCGACCAGACCGAGATATTGCCGAAGCCGTGGCGCTCCAGCTCGTCCTTCATGGTGGGCGTGGTGACCATCATCCGGCCCGACGGCTTGTGGAACCACTTCATGTAGGCGTAGCCGGCCGCCAGTGGCAAAGGCAGCCGGGCCGAGACATATTCCGGGAACCGGGTGTGGTAGCTGGTGGTGAAGGGCAGCTTCCATTCCACGCAGATGCGCCGGGCGGCCAGGCCCAGCGGACCCTCCGTGGCGATGTGGATGGCCTCGGGCTCAAAGGCCTTGAAGCGTTCCTGCACCGGCTCGTGGGCGGCGATGGCCACCTTGATCTCCGGATAGGTCGGCAGCGGGAAGGTCTTGAACTGGTCGGGGCTGATCACCTCGACCGAATGGCCCAGGGCCTTCAGCTCGGCGATCACCCGCGACAGGGTCTGCACCACACCGTTGACCTGCGGCGCCCAGGCGTCGGTGACCAGCAGGATGCGCATGGGCTTCTGGCCGTCGACCCGCGGGGCGGTGATCGCCTCGCGGATGCGCGTCGCCGGGCGGGTGGTGGTCAGGGCCTGGCTCTGCAGCCACGCCCAGAAGGCGCCCAGCAGGGCCTCCTTGGTGGGGAAATGGCGGTAGACCGTGCGCTCGCCCACCTCGGCCTCGGCGGCGATCTCGGCGAAGCTGAGATCCTCCAGCGGTCCGGATTCCAGCTTGCGGGCCACCGCATGCATGATCTGGTCCTGGGTCGCCTGCGTCTGGCGATCGCGCAGGTTCGATGTGTAGCGTGTCGGCGGGATCATGACAGCCGCACTGTCATCAAAACAGCTGGACTGTCAATGAAGCCGGTTCAGGCCGCGGCGGGCTCCGCCAGGGGCTCCAGGAAGGGCTCGGGCCGGCGGCCCTTGTGGTCGATCGCCGACCAGGAGCGCAGCTTGGCCCACTCCAGGATCTCCAGCCGGCCATCGGAATGTTCGACCAGGGCCGAGCAGCTTTCCACCCAATCGCCGTCATTGATATAGGCGATGCCGTCGATGTCGCGCATCTCGGCCTTGTGGATGTGGCCGCAGATCACCCCGTCCACCCCGCGGCGGCGGGCCTCGTCGGCCACCGCGGCCTCGAAGTTCTCAACGAACTGCAGGGCGTTCTTGACCCGGGTCTTGAGGAAGGCCGAGAAGCTCCAATAGCCGAAGCCCAGCCGGCGACGGACGCGATTGAACAGGGTGTTGGCCGCGATCAGCACCCGGTAGGCGTAGTCGCCCACGAAGGCCAGCCACCGAGCGTGCTGCACCACCCCGTCGAACTCGTCGCCGTGCACCACCAGGAAGCGCTTTCCGTCGGCGGTCTCGTGGATGGCGTCGCGGGCCACGATCACCCCGCCGAAATGGACGCCGACGAAGTCGCGCACGCCCTCGTCGTGGTTGCCGGGGACATAGATGACCTTCACGCCCTTGCGGGCCATGCGCAGGATTTTCTGGACCACGTCGTTGTGCGCCTGGGGCCAGTGCCAGCCGGAGCGCAGCTTCCAGCCGTCGACGATGTCGCCGACCAGGTAGAGCGTCTCGCACTCGATATGGCGGATGAAGTCCAACAACAGCTCCGCCTGGCACCCCTTGGTGCCGAGATGGATGTCTGAAATGAACACGGTCCGATAACTGCGGACTCCCGGATCACCCATAGATGCCCCCCGGAGCCCAAGTGGGCTCCAATTTGAAGAGTTTGAGGGCGATGGCCGCCGAAACCGGCGTCCACTTTCGGCTATCGCCCTCAAGCATGCGGCCGATTGCCCATCCGCTAGGCTGATTGCGTGTCAGTCTCATGAAACCGACGTCGGCCCTTTTGTCGCCCCGCCTTTCAGCGTAAGGATTCCGCAAGGCCGACCCTCCCCAGGTCTTCCGCACACAAGGTCCTATGGACGCCCGAACCTATCCCACGAAGGAGACGCCGAAATCTCGGCGGACCCGAGCGCGCATCCTTGACGCCGCCATGCGGCTGTTCGCCGAGGTCGGCTACCACGCCGCGACCAATGCGATGATCGCCGACGCCGCGAACCTGACGCGCGGCGCGATGCTCTATCATTTCGCCAGCCGCGAGGAGCTGGTGGAGGCGGCCGTGACCTATATCGAGGTGGAGCGCGCCCGCCTGTTCGAGCAGGCGGCCTCGGCCCCTCCGGCCACCGGCGTGGACGCCGCCGAGCACGCCATCGACGCCTATTGGGCCCTGTTGCACGAGACGCCGTTCCTGGCCTTCGGCGAGCTGGAGTCCGCGGCGCGGACCGATCCGATGCTGCGCGTGCGTCTGGCCGGCGCCCAGAGCGCCTTCGACCACAATCAAGTCGGCGATCGGTTCCTGGCGCTCGCCTCGGCCGGCGAAGATCCCCGCTTCCAGACCAGTCGCGACCTCGGCCGCTTCCTGCTGGAGGGCCTGGCCAAGGGCGCCATGACCTATGACGAGGCGGCGCGCAAGGAGCGTCTGCTGACCGTGGTCAAGCGCGCGGTGCGGGTGCTCAACCGCAAGGGCGACGTCCAGGAACTCTGGCCGGAATAACGTCCTCTAATTGCTCCCCCGGTGGGGGAGCTGTCGGCCGACTGGCCGACTGAGGGGGACTTTGACTCTTGTGGGCTTGACCCCCCTCCGTCACGTCGCCGAAGAGGGCGACGATCCACCTTGTCTGTTGGAGCGGTGTTAGTCTGACGGTGTCTTCCGGGACGTCCGCCTGACGCGCCAACGCCAGGCGGACTGTCGGTGGAGGGACCGTCGCCACCTGAGCCTTTTGGGCTGTGGGGGAGCAGGGTCGCCGCCG
>NZ_JAUYOJ010000029.1 GCF_030697925.1 Phenylobacterium sp.
GAGACGGACATCTCGCCACGTAGAGACGCGTCCCTGAGACGAACAACAATCGCCCCAGGGACCGCAGGCCTATTGAGGCCGCACCGCCGTCATTTCGCCGGCTCCACCGGCGAGCTTGAGATCGAACGCGACCTTGTCGCCGACCTTGACGGTGTCGAGCAGGGCGGGCGGCGTCGCCTTGAACGCCATGGTCATGGCCGGCCAGTTGGCTTCCGGGATCGGCTCATGATCCAGGGTGACAGTCCCGGCTTTCTTGTCGATCGCCGTGACGGTCCCCTTGCCCTTGGCCATAGTCGCAGCGCCGCTCATGTCCATCTTCGACATGTCGCCGGATTTCGCCATGTCGGCGGACACCGCCGCGCCCGACGCCGGGGTCGCGGCCGCCGGCATGGCCTCGGCGGGGGCCGCCGCGGCCTCCTTCTTTGGTCCACAGGCGGCGAGGGCCAGGGTCAGGGCGAGCGCGCCGGCCGTGGCGTAGGGTAGAGCTCTCATGATGGTCTCCTTTGGGTCTGAGAGGCTGGTGTGAGATCAGGGCCGCCGTGACTTGGGGCGGCGCATGAGGAAGAAGGCGGCCGGGATGACCAGCATCGACAGCAAGGGCGCCGTCAGCATGCCGCCGATCATTGGGGCGGCGATGCGGCTCATCACCTCGGAGCCGGCGCCGTGGCCGACAAGGATTGGCGCCAAGCCGGCCAGGATCACCGCGACCGTCATGGCCTTCGGCCTGACGCGCAGCAGCGCGCCTTCGCGCACCGCAGCCTCGACATCGCCGGCGGTCGGGCTGGGTCCACGCTCGGCGAGCGCATGCTTGAGGTAGATCAGCATCACCACGCCGAATTCGGCCGAGACCCCGGCCAGGGCGATGAAGCCGACGCCGGTGGCGACCGACTGGTGGTAGCCCAGGAGGTAGAGCGCCCAAATCCCACCGGTCAGCGCGAAGGGCAGCGTCGCCATGACCAGGACCGCCTCGTCCAGGCGGCGGAAGATCACGTAGAGCAGGACGAAGATGATCAGCAGCGTCGCCGGCACGACGATCTTCAGGCGTTCGATGGCGCGCTGCAGATATTCGAACTGGCCGGAATAGGCGATCGAAACGCCCGGCGAGAGCTTCACGTCCTTGGCGACGGCGCGCTGCAGGTCCTGGACGACGGCGTTCAGATCGCGGCCGCGCACGTCGATATAGACCCAGGCCGAGGGCCGGGCGTTCTCGGTCTTCAGCATCGGCGGGCCGTCGGCGATCTCGATCTTCGCCACCGTGCCCAGCGTGATCTGCTGGCCCGCGGGCGTCAGAACCGGCAGGCTTCGCAGGCCTTTCAGGCTGTCGCGGATCTCGCGCGGATAGCGCACATTGATCGGGTAGCGGGCCAAGCCCTCGACGGTCTGGCTGACCGTCTCCCCGCCGATCGCACCGGAGACGACCTGCTGAACGTCGGCGATGTTGAGGCCGAAGCGAGCCGCGGCGGCGCGGTCGATGTCGACGTCGACATAGCGCCCGCCCGTCAGGCGTTCCGCGAGCGCCGAGCTGACGCCTGGCACGGTCTTCGCGACGGTTTCCACATCGCGGGCGATGCGGTCGAGCTGGGCGAGATCGGCGCCCGACACCTTTACCCCGATCGGGCTCTTGACGCCGGTCGCCAGCATGTCGATGCGGTTGCGGATCGGCGGCACCCAGACATTGGCGAGGCCCGGAACCTTCACCGTCCGGTCCAGCTCCTCGACCAGCTTGTCGGGCGTCATGCCGGGACGCCACTCAGCTCGCGGTTTGAACTGGATGGTGGTCTCGAACATCTCCAGCGGCGCCGGGTCGGTGGCGCTTTCGGCCCGGCCGGCCTTGCCGAACACACTCTTCACCTCCGGCACGGTCTTGATCAGCCGGTCGGTCTGCTGCAGCAGTTCGCCGGCCTTCCGCGCCGAGAGGCCCGGCAGGGCCGAGGGCATGTAGAGTAGGTCGCCCTCGTCCATGCTCGGGATGAACTCGCCGCCGAGCTGGCTGAGCGGCCAGGCGGTGGTGGCGAAGGCCAGGACGGCGATGAGCAGGGTCGCCCTGGGCTTGCGCATCACCCAGTCCAGCCCCGGCTTGTAGGCCGCGGTCAGCCAGCGGTTCAGGATGGTGCTGACTTCGCGTGGGATGCGCCCTCGGCTCAGGTAGCCCATCAACACCGGCACCAGGGTCACCGACAGGATCGCCGCCCCGGCCAT
>NZ_JAUYOJ010000086.1 GCF_030697925.1 Phenylobacterium sp.
ACGGCGGCGAGCCACCCGGCGGTGGGACCTGGCTGGAGGCCTGCTTCGCGGGCGTGGACTACGACCCGGCCCGCGTCTCGTTCCTCGGCAAGGTGGAGCACGCCCGCATGCTGGCGGCCCTGCGCCTGGGGACGGCGCACGTCTACTACACCTACCCCTTCGTCCTCTCCTGGTCGCTGGCCGAGGCGATGGCCAGCGGCTGCTACGTCATCGGCTCCGACACCCCGCCGCTGCACGACGCCATCACCGACGGGGTCAACGGCCGGCTCTTGCCCTTCTTCGACGTCGCGGCGCTCAGCCAGGCGATGATCGACGCCTGCCGCGACCCGGCCGCCTCGACGCCCTTGAGGATCGCGGCGCGCCGGGCGGCCGTGGCGAAGTTCGACCGCGCCAAGGGCCGCGAGGCCTGGCTGGCGCTGCTCAGGGAACTGGGCGTGCGAATTCCGGCGGCCTAGATGTGAGCTCTCAATAGGTTGTCCATCCGACCCGGACCGGGGAAGCTGTGGTTGCGAAGCTACAGGGTCTCAGGAAGGGATCGGATGAACGTCCACAAGAATGCCCGGCTGACGGTGCACAGTCGAGCCGAGTTGGTGCGCCGGGTGCTGAGCGAGGGTCAGACGCCGAAGGCCGTGGCCATGGCCTTCGGCGTCGACGCCAAGACGGTTGCGAAGTGGGTCGTGCGCTTCGAGGAAGAAGGAGCGGCCGGACTGGCCGATCGGTCCTCGCGGCCCCACAAGCTCCACCGGCCGACGCCGGCCGAGACCGTGGATCGGGTCATTGCCCTTCGCCGGCAGCGCTTCTGCGGCCAGCAGATCGCCAAGCAGACCGGGGTCTCGCCGGCCACGGTGAGCCGCATCCTGCGGGCTGAGGGTATCAGCCGGGCCAGGGACCTGGACCCGCCGGAGCCGGTGGTCCGCTACGCGCGCGCGAACCCCGGAGAGCTGATCCACCTCGACATCAAGAAGCTCGGCCGCTTCGAGGTGGAGGGCCACCGCGTCACCGGTGATCGCCGCAAGGGCTCCTCGCGCGGGGCCGGCTGGGAGTTTGTCCACGTCTGCATCGATGACGCCTCGCGCATCGCCTTCAGCCAGGTCATGCCCGACGAGAAGAAAGAAAGCGCCACCGCCTTCCTGATCGCCGCGATCGCCTACTACGCCAGCCTCGGCGTCACCGTCTCAAGGGTGATGACCGACAACGGATCCTGCTACCGGGCCCACGCCTTCCGCGACCTCTGCAAGGCGCTGGGCCTCAAGCACATCCGCACCAAGCCCTACACACCCAAGACCAACGGCAAGGCCGAACGCTTCATCCAAACCGCGCTACGGGAATGGGCCTACGCCCAGGCTTACCCGA
>NZ_JAUYOJ010000094.1 GCF_030697925.1 Phenylobacterium sp.
TGATCGTCGAGGCGGAAATCGTAGAACAGCTGCGGCGGAGCGTCTTGCGTCCCCATCATCGCCATGGCCTCCAAAGCCAACAACGACAAGGGAATCACGACACCAGCAGCCGATCAACAGCCGACTAAATCAACAGTATCCGCCACAACCAGACCTCAAGACAGTTCCGGAGACCCGACGTTCGCACCGACCGAACGGGGCTATCCAACGCTGCCGAAGCCTGCTCAGGACGCAGGCGCCATAAGCACGGACGGGGTGCAGGCTGGCGACCGGCGGCGTATACTCGCGGCGCCGGCCCGGCCTCGGGCCAGCCATCTGAATGGAGGCCGCCATGACCATAATGGCTCTGTTTCGTTCGAACCGCATCGACCAGAGCGCCTACGACGCGATCATCCAAGAGCTCAATCTGGAGGCCCAGCCGCCGCATGGTGCCCTGAGCCACGCCTGCGGCTTCGACGCGAACGGGATCTGTGTCTGCGACGTCTGGGAGTCCCGCCAGGATTTCGACGCCTTTCTAAAAGACCGGCTGCGGCCCACCTTCACCAAGCTCAACTTGGAGTACGAGCCGCCGACCGTGCTCGAGACCTACGCCTTCAACGTCACCGAGGACGTCGACAGGTACAAGCAAACGGCCGCGCCTGAGACTGCCGGTGGCCGACCCGACCTGAGACCGTCGGCCCACTAGCGCCATCGCGCCCTCGCTGCAGATCCTGGCGAGCCTGAGCCAGGGCGACGCGTCGGGCGCGCGCTCCTTGATGGAGAAGACCGTCGGCACCGAGATCTGCCAACGGCTGACCAACCTCGCCGCTTGCACGTGACGGCGAGCGAATGCCTGCTTGGCGCCAGCAGCGGACTCTGGCTTCCGGCCGACAAGCGGACGCTCCAACGGCCATCCGCTCCGTCGCACGCTTGAGGCCAAGCTCCGAAGCAGGCCTCGCCTTCTGGCGCCTCATGGAGCGATCCACTTGGCCTCCACATCCCGCCGCGCCACACTATGTTTGGAGGCAATGGCCGTGACGACACTCCAGGACCTGGCGAGACGGTGTGGGCTGAAACCCGCATCCGCACTCGACCCGCTCGTCGAGCCGCGCGCCTCGCCCCTGCCCTTCTCGGCGCCGATCCCCGCCCCCGACTTCGTCGTCATCGACGTGGAGACTGCCTGCAACCGCGCCTCCAGCATCTGCCAGATCGGCATCGTCGGCTTCGCCGGCGGCCGCGAAGTGTTCGCCTACGAGACCCTGGTGGACCCGGAAGACGCCTTCAGCCCGTTCAACATCCGCCTGCACGGCATCGGCCCGGACCGGGTGGCGGGCCAGCCCAGCTTCCCCCGCCTCTACGACACGCTGCGCGAACATCTCGCGGGCCGTGTCACTGTCGCCCACTCTAACTTCGACCATGGCGCGCTCACCGCGGCCTGCCGGCTCGCCGGCCTGCCGATGATCCGCAGCCGCTGGCTCGACAGCGTGAAGGTCGCGCGGCACGCCTGGCCCGACCTGCCGACCCACAGGCTCAATGCGCTGGCCAGCCATCTCGAGCTTGAGCACAAGCACCATGACGCCCTCAGCGACGCCCGGGTGGCCGGCTGGGTGGTCGTCCGCGCCATGGAGAAGACCGGCCTCGACATAGCCGGCTATCTGGCCGCGCCGTGGCGCGGAACCCCACGCCCTCGGCGCCCTAAGCCGGCGGCCCAGGGCCCGCTCGCCGGAGAACGGGTTGCGATCATTACGTCCCCCCACAACACCGAGCTACCGACCGAGATCGCCGCCGCCGGCGCGCGGATCATGGCGAGTGTCGGCCAGACGACCACGATGCTCGTGGTCGCCGGGACTCGGCCCTTCTCGTCCGGTGTCCGGGCCACCGCCAGTTTCCTGAAGGCTGAGGCCATTGCCGCCGAGGGCGGACCCATCAGCATCCTTACGGCCGACGAGCTGCGGGACCGGATCGCGACCGCCGCGTCGACTTAAGCACCCGCCAACACCAACCCGAGATCCGCCCGGCACTGCCTGAAGCCAGAGGTCAGCCGCGCGCCACGTCCAGACATTGGCTCATGATCGGAAAGCGGACTCGGCCAGAGGTCGGCATGCGGGAAGGTCGCCGTCGATCGGTTACGACCCAGCCGGACGTTGACTCTCCGCGTTCCGGAAACAGGACCTTTGCGAGCCCCTCATCCTTTGCCGACGGTATCCAGTCGCTCGGACGAAGCCCCGCGGTTCACCACGACCGGCTCACCCTGCCAGGGTCCGATGCGCTGCTGCGAGCGATCCTGGAACGCTTCCGGCAGGTCCTCGACCATGTCCCAGGTCGCCGCGAGCCGGCCGAGGCCAACGCACCAGGCGGCCCAGAGTCCGAGCTCGACGATCTGGGCCTCGTTGAAGAAGGTCCGCAGCCGATCGTACACGGCCTCGTCAATGGACAGGTGGTTTGTCGCCAGCCGCTCGCCATAGTCGATGGCCGACCTCTCCGCCTCCGAAAGGTCGGGGGCTTCGAACGGCTTCTGCAGGGAGCAGACGGCGCCTTCGTCGAGACCGTCTTCCACGGCGCTGGCGTAGCGGATCGCCATGCAACTCCGGCACTGGTTGTGGAACGCGATCCGCAGCCGGACGAGTTCCATGAGGCGCTCCGGAAGGGTCCGGTTGGAGCGCAGAACCTGATTGTACTGCATCATGGCCACGGACAGCACCGGCCGGTGCGCGGTGATGCGCGTGACACCGAGTTCAATCTCGCTGGGCGCGCTGCCGCCGACCGCGGCTTTCAACTCCGGCGGCCAAGTCTCGATCGGCAGCAGGCTCAGTCTCGCCATGACGTTTCCTCTTCTCTTGATCTCGCCGTTCCACGCTGCGGGATGACGGGGAATTCCGCTCCGCGGCCTGGACTTCGCTCAGACAAGCTTTGTTGGCGTCGCCGCTGACCGGCAACTCGCACTATCTGGCTATGGGGTCTGCCGGCGGTCAGGCGTGAGGGCGCGGACTGGCCGTCCGCAGGATGGGCTTCACGGCAGTCTGCCGATGATCCCGAACTGCGCCGCCAAGGCGACGGCATGGACCGTATTGACCGCCCGCAGGCGCTCCACGATGACGCGCAGGTGCTGCCGGACGGTATGAGCCGAAATCTCGAGGATGACTGCCGTCTCCTGAATGGTCTTGCCGTTGGCGAGCCAATACAGGCACTCGATCTGGCGGTCCGACAGATAGGAAAGCTCCCGCTCGCGGGCTCGGGCGTTCTGGTCGTGACGCGGCTGCATGACGGCCATGAAGAAATGACCAAGCGTCAGGAGGTGATGGCCGCAACTTGCCAGGATGCCATCGATATCGGCGGGTTCGCATGTCGACCACAGAACGCAAGCCGTTCGCCCCAGCGCCAGGTGGACGGGTACGGTGATCTGCGCAATGACACCAAGCCGCTCCACATCCTTCTTCATCTGCTGCTGGGCCGGACTGAGCGCGCCCGGGCCATTCCAGAGATCGGCGTAGACATCGCCGAACGGCATGTTTTCGAAGCGGCAACGGAGATAGATCGGATGTTGACGCACGTAGGCGTGGTCGAACCAGTTGTCCGTAATCCAGCGGGGCCAGCCCAGAAGATCGGCGATGCGCCGGCCTTCGTGGTCATAGACCGGATGATTGCCGGAGACGTCATTTAGCGCGCAGGGAAGACGCATGCCGATCACTTCCCCAGACTCCCGCAAGCACTCGACCGCCTCCGCCGAGCTCGCGGCGGCCCGCATCCTGCTTACGAGAAGCTGAAGCTCCTGTTGCACCGCCGCTCCACCTCGTCGTTGGGAAACGATGTGAGGTGCAGCCAGAGCTCGGCGCAATGGATTTCGATCTATGCCTGCGGCCGGCGTGCCTTGAATCCTCATGACGGCGGCGCTCGCCCGTCGCGACCTACCAGGCCTCGATCTCCCGGGCTTCTGCGTCTGAAATCGAGCGCTTAGCCTTGGCGTGGTTCTCCTCCGCCAGGAAGCGCACCGCCTCCAGCGCCGCCATGCAGCCCATGCCGGCCGCCGTGACGGCCTGGCGGTAGACGTCGTCGGTGACGTCGCCGGCGGCATAGACGCCGGGGATGGCCGTCGACGCCGTTCCGGCCTTCACCTTGAGATAGCCTGAGGCATCCGTCTCCAGCTGCCCCTGGAACAACTGCGAGGCCGGCGCGTGGCCGATGGCGATGAAGACGCCGTCGGCGGCGATCGTCTGGGTCGCGCCGGTCTTGACGTCCTTCAGCCGCGCCCCGGTGACACCCAGCGGATCGGTGTCGCCCAGCACCTCGTCGAGGACGCCGTCCCAGACCACCTCGATCTTCGGATGGTTGAACAGGCGCTCCTGCAGGATCTTCTCGGCCCGGAACTCGTCCTTGCGGTGCACGACCGTGACCTTGGCGGCGAAGTTGGTGAGGAACAGCGCCTCCTCGACCGCGGTGTTACCGCCGCCCACGACGATCACCTGCTTGCCGCGGTAGAAGAAACCGTCACACGTCGCGCACGCTGAGACGCCGAAGCCCTGGAACTTCTGCTCGGTCGGGAGGCCCAGCCACTTGGCCTGGGCGCCTGTGGCGATGATCAGGGTCTCGGCTAGCCACACCTGGCCGGAGTCGGTCTCCAGCCGGAACGGGCGCTGCGACAGGTCGGCCTTCAGCACGGTGTCGGTGACGATCTCGGTCCCCACATGCTCGGCCTGGGCCTGCATCTGCTCCATCAGCCAGGGGCCCTGGATCACCTCGGCGAAGCCCGGGTAGTTCTCCACGTCGGCGGTGATGGTCAGCTGGCCGCCAGGCTGGATGCCCTGGATCAACACCGGGTTCAGCAGCGCGCGCGCCGCATATACGGCGGCGGTGTACCCAGCGGGGCCCGAGCCCACGATCAGGCAGCGGACGGTGCGGTAGGCGATGGCGGACATGGAAACCTCGAGTTGGGACGTTCGCCGGCGCCTCCGATCCTGGCGCCCCGGCGCCGCGGCGCCAGTCGAGCGCGCGGCGGAAGATGAAGTGCACGACCGGCTGGCCGACCACGGTCTTGACGCCGATGATCGCCTTTAAGCTGGCGCTCGGCCGAGCCGCACCCGGGCTCTACGGCGGCCCGAAGGCAAGCAGCAGGTTGCCGGGCATGTGTAGGTTGGTTCCGTATCCGGAATTGGCGAACAGCATGCCTCCGTCGACGACGGGGGCGGTTCCGCCGCCGATTGAGCCACCGGAGGCGCGAGCGCCTGACACCGTGGCGGTCTCGCGGGTGGTGTCATAGCGCCAGACCACCTTGCCAGTCGCCGCGTCATGGACCCTGAGCACGCCGTCCATACCCCCCGCATAAACCAGGCCCGGACTGGCGGAGATGGCGGCTGAAATGCCGGGGAAGCAGAGGTCGCGACCCTTGCAGGTGTCGAAGGGCCCCGGCGCGCTCCAGAGCAGCCGGCCGGTGTCGACATCGAGCGCATAGAGGCCGGGATGGGCCTCGCCGCTCGCCTGGCCGTGGGGCATGTCACTGATCGGCACGAACACTCGCCGGCCGGCGACCGCCAGACCAAAGTGAACGCCCCCCTGCGCCCCGCCTCGGCCCAGCCGCCGGCTCCAGACAAGCCGGCCGTTGGCGGGGTCGATGGCGAACACGGCGCCAGACTTCTGGCCAGCCAGAACCAAGTCACGGCCCCCGCTGGCCTCGGCGAGCACCACCCCGGCTCCAAAGTCGAAATCAGGCGAGTCAGGATGCGTGCAGCTTGGCGTACCCAGGACACAACCCGCGTTCCAGACATCGCCTTTGGTCGCCTGATAGGCCCACTTGAGATGCCCGTCGTCGAGGTCCAGGGCGATTACCGCATCGCTGAGTTCGGTCGCCGGGTCCGCATAGTTACCGCCTGTGGCGAACAGCAACTGGCGTCGCGCCTCGTCGATGACGGGACTGTTCCAGATGGCGACCCCGGCAGGGCCGAAGGCGTCGGTCCCGACCCGATTCTTCCCCTGCAGGCTGGCAGGCCGGTCGATGGCGAACCATCGCCAGATTTGCCGCCCTGTCGCGAAATCATAGGCGACGATCGAGCCACGGAACTTGCAGCAGGGGTATTTCGGATCCGCCGCGGCGGCCTCTTCCAACGACGACACCGCCACATAGAGCCGCCCCTCGAACAGGGTCGGAGCCGCGGTGATGGTCGCAGTGGGGAAGGCGTCTGGTCGGTCACGCCAGACCAGTGCGCCGGTCGCGGCGTCGACGACATAGACATTGCCCAGGATATCGCCGAAGGCGGCCATCGGGCGGGCCGCTTTGTCGCCTGCCTTCCAAGGCGACACCAGAATCCCCGTTCGGACTTCGCCAAGCGCGGTATAGGTCCAGCGCACGCAGCCGGTCTGGCGGTCAAGCGCCAGCACCTCGCCGTTGTGGCTGCCGACCATGACCGCGCCGCCCGCCACGACGGGCTGAGAGCGGGCCCGGTTCGCCCCTGGATAGGTGAAGGCCCACTTCAGTCGAAGCCTAGGCGCCGAGGCTTTGGTTACGCCAGCGACCGCGGCCGGGGTGAAATGCGTGCCGCGCGTGTCGAAGCCCCAGCCGACAACTCCTGGAGGCGCGGAATAGTCAAAGGCCGCCGCTGATCCCCGACAACGCCGAGATGGAAACCGGTCGCCCTCGCCGACCTGACGACCGGTCAGGTATTCCGCGATCTGCCGCCGCTGCGGCTCCGACAGGCCGGCGCCCTGAGCCTGCATGACCCCGGTGGAGAGGGTCGAAACGACCGCCTCGGGCGTCATCATGCCGATCATGGTCGGACTCGGCGCCTTTTCGACGCCGCCGAGGTGGCACGTGGCGCAATGGTCGGCAAACAGCTTAGCCCCTGGCAGGCTTTGCCGGGCGTCGGCATCCTGCAACATGCGCTGGGTAGCCGCCTTGACCTGCGCGTCGCCGACTACGTCGCTCTGTCCCAGGTCCTGGGCCGGGATCAGCTGTGTCAGGGCGGCCACCAGGCCGACCGCGGCGATCAGCCCCCCCACGCGCAGGGCCGTCGCGGGCCAAGACCGCCTGGCCCTCAGAGCGGCCATCAGCCTAACGTACGCACGCCTCATGATCCTGCTTCCCGATGCTTTGCCAGGTCCGCCGAGAGCCGTCAGTCCGCGACGGCGATGGCGTCTGTTTTGTAGAGATCGGCTGCGCCTCCGCGGCCATGGTTACTCACCCGGGCGGTCGTGTTTCCGGAGCCAGCAAGCGCGGCGATAGCCGCGCTGGAAGCGGGGGTGACGTGGGCGGCTGGCGCCACTTCTAGAACTTGACCGACGCCTGCACGCTGACCTTGCGGCCCTCGGTGAGGTTCAGGATGAGATCGTCGCCGGTGGCCGGGAGGAACGGTCGCGAAACGCTGGAGGTCACGGTGCGCTTGTCCGCCAGGTTCGTGCCGATCAGCGCCAGCGCCCAACGCCCATCCTCGGGGCCGATGGAACCGGCCAGGTCGAACGTGGAGGAGGGGCCCTGCTTGTTGTCCGTCAGGCTCCCGTCGCGGGTGTAGTAGCTGCTCTTGAACTGGATGTTGCCGCTGAGGTTGAGCTCGTAATTGCTTCCCACCTGGGCGTGGTAGCTGGCCGCGACGTTGCCCGACCACTTCGGCGCGCCTGAAGACGCGCGCCCCTTCAGGTCGACGAGCGGCGCGGCGCCGGGATCCGGAACAAAGGACTTCGTATATTTCGCGTCCGTATAGGCTAGCGCGCCAGAGAAGCTGAGGCCTTCAACCCCGGTCAGCCATCTGAAATCCAGGTCGGCTCCCTTGGAGGTCAGCTCGCCGGCGTTCGTCGTGCGGAACTGAACAGCCACACCGTCGAAGATCTGCAGCTGCAAGTCGTTGAACTTGTAGTCATAGATCGACGCATTGAGCGTGAGCGTGCGGTCGAACCACTGCGACTTGACGCCGATTTCGCCGCCCTGGGCGGTTTCCGCCTTGTAGATCAGGGCGGAGGCCGTTTGGGCCCTCAGCGCCGCATTCGTGCTCGACAGGCCAATGAGCGCGTTCGACGGCAAGGCGCTGTTGTCGATGCCGCCGGACTTGTAGCCCTTCTTGTAAGCCGCATAGAAATTCAGGTCGCTGGCGGCCTGGTAGCTGAGGGACACCTCAGGTGAGACGTTGGTGTCCTTGTAGTGGATGCGATCGGCGACGAAGCCGCTCGGCGCAAAGCCGAAGGCGCTGCTCAGGATGATGCTTTGGTACGGAATGGAAATGAGCTGGTTCTTCTTCTCCTGGGTCCAGCGAACCCCTCCTGAGAGCTTCAGTTGGCTTGTGATGTCGTAGTTCAGGCTTCCAAAGGCCGAAACCGCATCGGTATGGGTCCGATGTTCCTTGAACCAATCGGATGTGTTCCCGGTGACAGGGTCGGGGCCCGCCAACACGGCGATGTTGATCCCGTTCTGCGCCGCATTGTATTCGATGTGCCGATTCTCGTAGAAGGCGCCGACCATGAAGTTGAGGGGCCCGCTGAAGCTGCTGGACAGCCTCGCCTCCTGGCTGAACTGGCGCAGGTTGTTGTAGGACAAGCCGGCGCCGGTCCCGAAGCTGGCGCCGCCCAGCACGCCGCCGTAGCTGAAGGCGTCGAAGTCGACGGCCTTCTGCTCGAGGTAGCCGGTGACGGACGAGAGGGTCAGCTGATCGCTCAGGTTCCAGTCGAATTTCAGCCGACCGAAGTAGATGTCGGATTTCGAGTAGGGAACGCCGTTGTTGAAGTCCTTGCCAAGCGGCGCCTTGATCGCCAGCGGCGGGGCTATGTCAGGCAGGACATAGCGGTCGCCCGAGGTGTCGCAATTGTAGCCCGCCGGGATCAGAAACGCGCCGCCCGCGAGGCTGATCGGATCGGCGAGACCATTGTTGCCGCAGCCTATCACTGAGTAGCGGATCGAGCCGTCGGCGGTGTGGTGGACATAGTTGAGCTTGAGATTGGCGGTAAAGGCGTCGGTGGGGTTCCACTGAAGGGTCGCACGCACGTTGGCGTTCGTTTCGCCACGATCAGGATGCGCGACGCTCGGCGCTGAATTGTGCAGAACCTCGCTGACATCATTGTATTGGGCGGCCAACCGGAAGCCTAGGCTGTCCGAGAGCGGGCCAGACGCGTAGGCTTCGGCCGTGTATCCCTTTCGCTCGAACTCGTACGAGGCCTTCCCGCCGTACTCCCAGTGATCGGTCGGATCGGCGGACTTGAACGACAGCACGCCGGCCGAGGCGCTCTTGCCAAAGTAGAGCGACTGAGGACCTTTCAGAACCTCCACCTGGCGCACGTCGAAAAAGCCCGATTGCAGGACGCGCATGCTGCTGACCACAACGCCGTCGAAATCGAGCGCGACCGCTGAGTCGAAAGCTGCCGAGAGGTAGGATGAACCGACCCCCCGAAGGCTGACTTGCGCGCCCGAGCCGGAGCCACAGCACGACACGTTCAGCGCGGGGATGCGGCTCGCGACGTCCTCCGGCTTGTCGTACCCGAACCGTGCGAGTTCGGCGCCTGAGACGGCGGTGACCGTCACCGGCACGTCCTGAAGGCTCTCCGCCTGCTTACGCGCCGTGACGACGATTTCCTCGATCGTCGCCGGCTGAGCCGTTTCGGCCGCCAAGGCGGTCGTTCCTGGATTGAGCAGAACAAAGCCGCCCAAAGCGCTCACGATTGAAGGCGCGTAGACGTTTCGACGCGTCCTTTTTCGATCGACGCAGTCGTTGAATAGCATGCCCATAGTATTCCCCCGTCTGAGGTCCGGCGGTTTTTCTCGTCCGGAGCGTTGTTTTTCGGATGCGGCCGGCGCGCCGCCGTTTCGTCGGGCGCTGAACTAAGGCGCCCACCTTTCGGCCATGAGGACCGGCATCATCTCGGCGTAGCGCCGGACCGGGGCGGCGGCGTTAGCCGGAAGCGGTTGCGGTGGGGCGCCGGCAGCGGCGATGCGCCTTGCATCGGGCCGACCCGTTCGAGGCGAAGCTCCGCGATCGACACCCTCAGCAGGCTCAGTCTCGCCATGACGTTTCCTCGTTTATGTCTCGCCGTTCCACGCTGCTGGGTGACGGGAAATTCCGCTCCGCAGCCTGGACTTCGTTCTGACAAGGTTTGTTGCCGTCGCCGCTGATCGGCAACTCGCACTATTTGGCTATGCGGGTCGGCCACCGATCACGTGTGAGGGTGGCACGGGCGGTCGCACCACAAGCGGACCTCCGGAATGACTGGAAGAGCGCAACCCGGTCATCGCAGCGCGTGTAGGCCTCACCGCCGCTGAGCCGACCTTCCCAACGTCAGCAATGAGCCCCATCCAGTCCTTGCGGCTCAGCCAAAGGTTCACTGCCTGAGAGCGGACTCCCGCAAGGTCTCAGAAGAGCCCAATTCAGTCATTGAACTTCTGGTGCGGGCGGCCGGAATCGAACCGGCACGAGCCTCTCGGCCCTACGGATTTTCTTACCACTTCGGCTTTGGCCGCCGGCTCCAGTTGTGACGGAGCCGTTCGTGGTCTGGACTATCCCTTCGCCATAGCCTGAGAAGCCTTAGGCGCCGCCCGTCTAGTCTCTACACCTTCCCCGGGATGGGGCTTGGCTCGGGATCGCCATCTGACAGGGTTCCCCGAATTTGAGCGGTTCTACGTCCGGGATTTCCCCCGGCGCACTCAATCGTCGGCTTAAGTCCGTTGCGTCTACCAGTTCCGCCACGCCCGCTTTGCCGTGCTGGCTGTATAGCCAGCCCGGCGGAGGCCGCCAAGGCGGCCTGGTCAGGCGGCGTCCGCCGCCTCCTGTCTGGCCGGCCGTTTGGCCGGCTTGGGCTTGCGCACATTGATCGCCGACGCGTCCAGGGTCGAGGCGATGTGCGAGGCGTAGAAGGTTTGGATCATCTCCACGCTGGTCCGGCAGTTCTTGGCGATCTGGTAGATGTCGGCGCCCTCCATCAGCCGCAGGCAGATGTAGGTATGGCGCAGGCTGTAGGCCGTTCGCCGCTGCCCTTCCCGGTCCTCCCGAAGGCCCAGCTCCTGCAGCAGGGTGTTGAAGAGCTCCCGCTGGAAGCTCGGGAACAGCCGGTCGGTCGGCTGGCCCTTGTTTCGATCCTTCAGCCGCCGAAACGGCATCACGGCGCCGGGCATGCTCTTGCAGTAGCCCACCCCTCGCTTCCCGCGGACCTTGATCTCGAGGATGCGTTCGCCCGTCGCATCATCGGTGACGATGGCGACGTCTCGATACTCCAGGCCCAGCACCTCGTCCGGGCGCAGGCCCGTATTGACCATCAAGAGGATGTAGTCGTGGAGATTCTCGGCCGCCGCGCGCCACCGCTCCTTCTTCGGGTTCTTCGCCCGATCCCTGGAGGCCTGGTATAGGCGCTTGTACTCCTCGGGCGAGAACCAGGCGCGGTGGCTGACCTTCCCCGACTTCTTGTAAGGCGCCGACATGTCGGGAAGCGCGACAAGCCAGCCCTTCCGGTTCGCGGTCTTGAGGATTTGGCGCAGGGTGACGATCTCGCCATGCAGCGTGTTGCGCGCGGGGCGTTTCGGTTCGTTGGTTCGCCGGTCGCGGTTCGTCGTCGCGCGATGAACCCGGTATTCCTGGACCAGCCCCGCGGTGACTTCCGACAACGCCTTGTCGCCGAAGAAGGGCATCAGGTGGACCCGCACCTGCTGTTCCTTCTGCTTCATATAGTACTCACTGCGCTCGCCGGCGGTGACCACCGCGGCCTCCCGCAGAAAGGCGTCGGCCGCCTGCTTGAAGGTTGGTCCGTGCGCGACGGGCCGGCGGCGGCGATCGGTTTGAACCTCAGGCGCCGCAGCGACCGGTTCAACAACGCTCTGCGAAGGGACCGCGGCGACGCCATACGGCGGGAGGCCACGTCGCCGTCGTCGCTCGTCGGTGTAGCGCTCCATGTACCAGTCGCGGGCGAATTCCTTGGCGAGGACCAGGCTCTCCTCGTGGGTGCTCTGCCGGTGGTTCCGGCCGCCCAGATAGGTGGAGCATTGCCAGAACCGGCTGTGCTCGCGCCGGTACAGATGGAGCCGGCCATCCATCAACGTGTGATTGTGCTCGTCCATGGCTTCCACGGAAAATGTGTAAGACATGTGTAAGTTGTATCACGAGCGAGAGCTTGACTCAATAAACTGATTTTGCTAGGTTTTTTGAGCGAAAATTCACCCCTAGGGTGATTTTAAGTCCGGTGCGTCTACCAGTTCCGCCACGCCCGCTGACCGCCCTGGCTCTATAGCCGCCCGGCGCCGCCAAGGCGACCCGGCCCGCCATTTGCTCGCTTCAGCCTTCGCGGTCCCGTTCTGACACGGGCCGACGGGGTGACCGGAGGGGAATATGGGCGACCCGATGCTGGCCTACGCCATCGACCAGGCCGACACCGACTGGCGCTGGCGGGTGTTCGACGCCGACGGCGAGCTGGTGGCCGGCGGCTTCGCCCCCACCCGTCCCGAGGCCGAATCCGCCGCCATCCATGTCTTCGCGGTGCCCCCCCGCCAGCGGCGGGGAACCGCCGGCTCGGCCTAGGCGCTCTCCGACGCCTTGGCCTTGGCCGCCATCTTGGCGATCAGGGCGCGGCGTTCCTCCAGCCCGCGATGCAGCTCCACCAGGGTCCGCGCACCGTGCTCGTTCCTTGAGATCGCGGCCCAGTAGGCGGCGACCTTGGGCGAACCCGGAATCGGGTTCTCCACCCCCACCGTCGGAATCACATTCTCCACCAGGAACAGGGCCGGGACCAGGGTGCAGTCGGCCAGGGTCAGCCGCCCAGCGACCGCGAAGCCGTCGGTCCCGATATAGTGCTCCAGCGCCTTGATCCCGCGGATCACCTGGCCGCTCAGCAGATCGACCACCGCCTGGTCGCGGGTGGACTTGCGCCCCTGGCCGGCCAGCATGAACATGTTGTTCATCAGGTAGATGTCGGCGATCCGCGAGACCGTGCGGATGGCCGCCGTCTCCCGCGGCGTGGCGCCCAGCAGCCGCGGGGTCGGGTGGATCTCCTCGATATATTCCGAGATGACCTCCGATTCCGGGATCACGTCCCCGCCCAGGTCCAGCACCGGGATGCGAGCGAGCGGCGAGACCTTGTGGAACTCCCCGGTCAGGAAGCCCGGCGGCAGCTCGATCTCGATATCGGAGATCCCCTTGGCGTAGATCTGCATCCGCACCTTGGCGGAATACGGGCTCAAGTCCCCGGAATAGAGCTTCATTTCAAATGCTTCCCTGAAAAGGCTTCCGCGCCTCAGGCGTAATTCGCCAGCGCGTTGCCCGAAGCATCGCCCACCCCGCTGCCCCCGTCCACCGGCACGATGGCGCCGTTGACGTAGCGGGCCTGGTCGGAAGACAGGAACAGCGCCATGTCGGCGATCTCGTCCTTGGTGCCGTAGCGGCGCATCGGATTGCGTTCCTTCACACGCGCCTCGGCCTCCGGCGTGGTGGCCAGCCGCGCCATGCCCTCGGTGTCGGCGATCGGCCCGGGCGAGATGGCGTTGACCCGCACCCCGGCCGGTCCCCACTCCAGGGCCAGGCACTTGGTCAGCATGTTGATCCCGGCCTTGGCGGCGCAGACATGAGCCTGGAACAGGCTGGCGCGCTCCGCCTGCCCCGCGGTGATCGAGATCAGCGAGGCGCCGGGCCGGCGCAGGAACTCGAACGAGGCGCGCAGCACGTTGAAGGTGCCGATCAGGTCGATGTCGACCACGGTTTTGAAGCCGTTGGCGCTCATGCCCAGCGCCGGGGCCACGAAATTGCCCGCCGCGCCCGACAGCACGATGTCGATGGGCCCGTGCTCGTCGAAGGCGCGCTTGAGCGCGGCCTCCACGGCGGCGTAGTCGCGCACGTCGGCGGCGATGCCGATGGCCGGCTTGCCGAAGGCGGAGACCTCCTTGGCGGCGGCCTCGATCTTCTCGGGGCTGCGGCTGATCAGCACCACATTGGCCCCGGCCGCGGCGAACCGTTTGGCGATCCCCAGATTGATTCCGCTGGAGCCGCCGGCGACGAAGGCGGTCTTGCCCGCCAGTTGGGTGTCCTGAGCCATGATGTTCCTCTCCCTTGTTGGAGAGGACCCTAGTCCCCGCGCCCCCGGCAAAGGAAGGCTGACGCCAGGTCGGGCGGAGTAGTCCTTAGACGTCGGGGTCACCTCCTCTCCCCTTTCAAGGGGAGAGGGTAGGGTGAGGGGACGCGGCGCGAAGCGGCGCTCTGCGGTCCATCAACCAGCTCAGTGCGGCCGAAACGCCCCCCTCACCCCACCCTCTCCCCCCGAAAGACGGGTGGAGAGGAGGAGATACGGGCGTCCAACGGGTGCGACGGCTGCTGTGTCATCACGCCCCCGCCTTGGCCGCGGCTTCCCATTCCAGGAACTCCGGCGTCGCCAGCAGCCGGGTCATGTAGGTCCCGCAGCGCCCGTCGTCGCCGTAGTCGCTCAGGTGCACGCCATAGGTCCGGAACCGTGTGGCCACCGGGGCGTAGAAGGCGTCGGCTATGCTCCACTCGCCGGCCAGGAACGGCCCACCCGAGCGGGTCAGCAGCTGCGACCACAGGGCGACGATCCGCCGTATGTTCTTCTGGGTGGCTTCCGATAGGGTCGCCACCTTCGGCGCCGTCTCCAACGCCATCGGGCATTCGCCGCGCAGGGACTGGAAGCCCGAATGCATCTCGCTCGCCGCCGCCCGCGCCAGGGCCCGCAGCGCCGGATCGGCCGGCCACAGCCGCGCGTCGGGAAATTTCTCGGCCAGGTATTCGCAGATCGCCAGCGAGTCCCAGATCAGCAGGTCGCCGTCCTTCAGGGCCGGCACCATGCCCGAGGGCGAGTGCGGAAGGATCGCCGCCTCGGTCTGGTGGTCGGCCTGGCGGAGCGCAATCAGGGTCTCGGTGAACGGCGCCCCGGTCCTCTTCAGCGCCAGCCAGGGCCGCAGCGACCAGGTTGACCATCGCTTGGTTCCGATCACGAGTTCCATGGCCGCTCCATTTCCTAAGGGTCAGCCTATTGCCCAATGAGGGGGGCCATCGGCTACAGTGGCTTCAACAATAAGAATTTCAGTTCGTCATTTCCGAGGAAACGCTTTCATGACCGAGACCGCCGCACCGTCGGCCGAACCGATTGTCCCCCCCGCCACGTCCACGGTCAGCGCCGCTCCATTTTCGCCTGCCTATACGCGCTACGCGATGTTCCTGCTGCTGGGCATCTACATCGTCAATTTCCTCGATCGCGCCGTGATCAATATTCTGGCCGAGCCGATCAAGAACGAACTCCACCTCGCCGACTGGCAGCTCGGAATGATGAGCGGCCTGGCCTTCGCGGTCTTCTACACGGTGCTGGGCATCCCCATCGCCCGCATGGCCGAGCGCAAGAACCGTCCCATGATCATCGGCACCGCCGTGGCGGTCTGGTCCGGCTTCACCGCGCTTTCGGGCGCGGCCAACAGCTTCGTCACCCTGGTCCTCTGCCGCATCGGCGTGGGCGTGGGCGAGGCCGGCTGCACGCCGCCTGCCCACTCGCTGATCGCCGACTACGTGCCCAAGGAAAAGCGCGCCTCGGCGCTCGCCTTCTACTCCATGGGCACCCCGCTGGGCGGCCTGCTCGGCCTGGTCATGGGCGGGCTGGTGGCCGACGCCTATGGCTGGCGCGCCGCCTTCCTGGTGGCCGGCGTCCCCGGCATCCTCTTCGCCCTGCTCTGCTGGTTCACCCTCAAGGAGCCGCGCAAGATCCTGGCGGCCCACAGCACCAAGATCGTCGCGGCCCAGGCCACCTTCGGCGAGACCCTCAAATACCTCACCAAGAAGAAGACCTTCTGGCTGATCGCCTTCGGCGCGGCCATCAAGGCCTTCATCGGCTACGGCCACGCCCCGTTCACCGCCTCGTTCTTCATGCGGGTTCACGCCGAGGAGGTCGCCGGCCTGGCGGCCATCTTCGACCTGAAGTCGCTGGGCTTCCTCGGCCTTGCGCTGGGCCTGATGGGCGGCACCGCCGGCGCCATCTCGTCCTGGATGGGCGGCCAGATCGCCGACAAGTACGCCAAGAGCGACTTGCGCGGCTATGTGGTGGTCCCCGCCTTCGCCTCGCTGATCGCCGTACCCATCTATATCATCGCCGTCAGCGTGCCCTCGGCCAGCGTGGCGCTCTGCATCCTGGTGATCAACGGCCTGTTGGGCTCGCTCTGGTACGGTCCGGTCTACGCCATCGGCCAGTCCATTGTGCCGCCGCACATGCGGGCCACCACCGCGGCCATCCTGCTGTTCACCATCAACCTGATCGGCCTGGGCCTCGGCCCGCTGGCGGTGGGCATCCTGTCGGACATCATGTCCAACGGCTTTGGCCTGGGCTCGGCCCAGGGCGTGCGCTGGGCCTTGATGCTCTCGACCTGCTTCGGCTTCCTGGCCTTCGCGCTCTTCTGGATCGCCCGCAAGACGATCCGCGAGGAGATGGAGTCCTAGGCCCCTTGGAACGGCGGGCCTTCGGGTCCGCCGGCCGGAGCGTGACAGCCGAAAGTGGATGCCGGTTTCGGCGGCCGTCACGCTCCGCGCCCTTGGTCTTGAGCCTTTTTCTACGGTTCAGGTGGAACATCTGAGCCTAAAGGGCTCTAGGTCCGCGTCCCAAGCCAGGCGGCCAGGGCGATGAACACGACCGCCCAGAACAGGTGCCGGCCGATCGGGCCCGGCCGCTCCGTCGCCGCGCGATAGAGGTAGATCCCGGCCAGCCACAGGCCGCCGCCCACCGCCAGCCAGCGGCCCGGGCCCTCTCCCACCAGCAAGGCGCCCAGGATCGCCGCCAGGCCGAGCGCGCGCAGCGCCAGCTCAACGGCCGCCCCCATGCGGCGGGGCGGGGTCGGTTGGTTGGGATTCATCGGGAGCTCCAGCGCAGGCTGCGGTCGGGCGCAGGATCGCACGGGCGCGGGAAGCGCGCATGAAAACGCCGCCGGTGGGGGCCGGCGGCGTCCTATTGCGTGTTCATGGTGCGTGTCAGGCGGCCAGGAGAGCGGCCGGACGACGACGACGGAGAGCCGATCCCGCCAGGCCGAAGCCGGCGATCATCATGGCCCAGGTCGAGGGTTCCGGAATGCCCGGCAGGCTGCCTTGATCGAGCAAGGCGTAACGGACCGTGCCGCCGGCATAGAGAACCTCGCCAAAACCGTCGCCCCAGAACTCGACCGTATTGAATGAGCCGCTGTCATCAAAGGCGGCGACAAACACGGCCGGTTGGCCATTGGTCAGGTAGACGTTGTTGAGGCCCGTGGAGAGTCCGACCTGGATCGGCGCACCGCCATCAAAGGCGATGTAGAGCGCCGAGGGGTAGCAGCAGGTGCCCCAATCGCCCACCTCGAAGCCGAACGAATTGATCGCCGTGGTGAAGGTCAGCGTCACGCCGCTCGGACGGGAGTCGCCGGTCGGGCCCTTGACCGTGCCCGCCGGACCGATGTCGGTCAGATAGCCGGTGGTTTGCGTATAGGTATAGTACGGGGTCTTGCTGAGCGAGAAGTCCGCATAGGTGGAGTCGCCGTACAGCAATTGTTCCGACAGCGGCGTGCCGCCGGCGGTAGTTACGGTGCTGTTGAAGTCGGAAGTCCCCCCTGGAATACTATCGAAGACCGTCACGATGGTCGCGTTAGCGGCGCCAGAGAACGCCAGCGCGCTGCAAGCTGCAACGCAGGCTATTGCCAGATTACGCATGTAAAGCTCCCAAACTAGGTGATTCACAAGGCCCCCCAACCCACCCCCGGAGGGGCCGGTTATTGCGGCCGGAATGCGGCAATTGGTCACTGGCCTTAATCTCTTGTCAACACTTTCAGCGATTCGCGTTCTCTGATTCCCTGTTTTCGGGACAGGTTGATCAGTTGTCTGGCGTCACAAACGTGTCATCGCAACAAGGAGCTGTCGCTACAGCGACAATGATTGACGGGTCATCTCAGGGGCGACAGATGGCCTGAGTCCTTTTGCACGAGCCCGAGATTCCGATCAGCCGCTCTTACTCTCCAGTGAAGCTTTCTGAAAAGATGTCGACTTGGACGACGGCGGAGGCTCGGATCGACGCGCGGAAACCATTAACCAGGAAGGCTTTGAAGCTTGACCGTATGGCGCACTTCCTCGCGCGAAAACATGCCCGAGAAGGGCGCTTATTCAACGTGACCGGTCGCCGCCGCGAGACCAAGATCGCCCGTTAACCATACCGCTTTTGCGAATACGAGTTGCTGCATTCGAAGCCAAGTCGAGTCGACCGTTACTCTTGAAGCTTCACAATTGGTGGTAGTGAAAATGGCCGCTCACCGGCGGCCCCCGGCGATTTTGAAAGCCATCCACTCGCCATCCCAGGCCTTGTGCCTAGGATGGCGAAGCTGGGACGGCGAGCATCGGTTGGGAAGCGCCCACCACCATTGCCACCCCGCCCCCCCGCTGTAATCTCGCGCCATGTCGCACCAATCCCTCCGCCGCCTGGCCCTGCGCGCCTTCGCCGTCGCCGCCCTGCTCGCCGCCGCCCCGGCCCTGGCCCAGACCCCCGCCGCGCCCACGCCAGCCGCCACCGTCAAGGTGACACTCACCACGTCCGAGGGCCCCATCGTCCTGGAGCTGCAGCGCGAGAAGGCCCCGATCACCACCGCCAACTTCCTGCGCTACGTCGACCAGAAGCGCTATGACGGCGTGACCTTCTACCGGGCGTCCAAGACCCCCAACGCCCCGGAGTTCGGCCTCATCCAGGGCGGCGCCCAGAACGATCCGGCCCGGGTGCTGAAGCCCATCGCCCACGAACCCACCACCAAGACCGGCCTCTCCCACACCGGCGGCGCCATCTCCATGGGCCGCTTCAACCCGGGCAGCGCCACCTCGGACTTCTTCATCGTCGTGGGCGACATGACCTATATGGACGCCAACCCCGCCCTACCCGGCGACAACCTCGGCTTCGCGGTGTTCGGCAAGGTGGTCGACGGCATGGACACCGTCCGCAAGATCCTCGCCGCCCCCACCTCCCCCACCAAGGGCGAGGGCGTCATGAAGGGCGAGATCCTCGCCAAGCCCGTCAAGATCATCACCGCCCGCCGGACTGGGTGAAATCTTTCGCCGTGGAGCCGACGCCGGCAAGACGGGTGCTCATGATTACCGAAAAGCAACCTTCGCGACCCTCCTGACTCGCTTCCGCGCAACCTCGGATCGTGCCAGAAACCGCTCAAGCTTGACCCGAGGGACGCCCGCCTTGAAATCGCTTTCCATCGCCGCCGTGTTCGCGGCCCTGTTGCTCGCGCCCGCCGCCCTGGCCCAGGACGCCCCCAAGCCTGAGGCCAAGGCCGAGGCCCCAATCCCGCCGGCCAATGTCTCGGTCACCCACCACAGCGGCAAGTTCGGCGGCGTCGCCGTCGACTATGTGGCCACCACCGGCGAGACCTATCTCACCGACAAGGACGGCAAGCCCACCGCGGCGATCTTCTCGACCGCCTACGTCAAGGCCGGCAAGCCCGACCCCAACCGCCCGGTGACCTTCCTGTTCAACGGCGGCCCCGGCTCCGGCTCGGTATGGCTGCACATGGGCGCCTTCGGGCCCAAGCGCGTGGTGGTGCCCTCCGACGCCAAGGATGACGCGGCCCCGCCCTATCCCATCGTCGACAACCCGATGAGCCTGCTCGACGTCACCGACATCGTCTTCATCGATCCCGTCGGCACCGGCTTCTCCAAGGCGCTCGGCAAGACCGAGCCCAAGGAGTTCTGGGGCCTGACCGCCGACGCCCGCTCGGTGGCCCAGTTCATCCGCATCTGGCTGCGCGAGAACGGCCGCTGGAACTCCCCCAAGTACCTGGGCGGCGAGAGCTACGGCACCACCCGCTCGGCCACCGTGGTCAACCAGCTGGAGGGCGCCTACAACGACGTCTCGCTGAACGGCGTCATCCTGATCTCCACCATCCTCGACTTCGGCGCCCAGGCCGATGTCCAGGGCAATGAGATGAGCTACGTGGTCACCCTGCCCAGCATGGCGGCGGCCGCCTGGTATCATAACAAGATCGCCGACCGCCCCGCCTCGGTGGAGCCCTTCGTCCAGCAGGCCCGCGAGTTCGCCGCAGGCGAATACGCCTCGGCCCTCATCAAGGGCAACCGTCTGAAGGACCCTGAACGCGCCGCCGTCCGCGCCAAGCTGGCCCGCTTCACCGGCCTCTCCGAGACCTTCCTGGACCACGCCGATCTGCGGGTGACCACCGGGCGGTTCTACAAGGAGCTGCTGCGCGACCGCGGCCTGACCGTGGGCCGGCTGGACAGCCGTTACACCGGGGTCGACTACGACAGCGCCGGCGAGCAGCCCGACAACGACCCCAGCTTCTACGGCATCGACGGCGCCTATACCGCGGCGATCAACGCCTATGTCCGCGGTGACCTGAAGCTGAAGATGGACCGGGAATACGTCACCATCGGCCCGGTGGGGCCCTGGGACTGGCGGCTGGGCGGCGACCGCGACCTGGACGCCTATCTCAACGTCACGCCCTATATCGCCAAGGCCATGCGCGAGAACAGCAGTCTGCGGGTCTTCGTCGGCCAGGGCTGGTACGACTTCGCCACCCCCTTCTTCGGCGCGGAGTACGCCCTGTCGCGAACCGGCGTGCCGGCTGACCGGGTCTCGTTCCACTATTACGACGCCGGCCACATGATGTACGTGCGCGACGCCGATCTCACCAAGCTCTCCACCGACATCCGCGCCTTCATCCGCGCCGGTGGCAAATAGGGCGCTACTTCGCCTCGGCGATCACACCCCGAATGGCATCGCCCAATCCTGGCGCGGCGTAGTCCAGGTTGCCGAGGATGGCGACGGTGTAGCCCTTCTCGACGTAGATCTCGAGCTGGCTGCTGATCCCTGAGAAGATGCCGCTGTGTCCGACGATCTTGCCCGCGGCCGATGCGTTGACCATGAAGCCGCCGCCATAGTTGTTCGGCGGGTTGTCGGCCCAGAGGACCTCGACGGAAGGCGGTGAGAGAAGCCGGCCGCTCTGCAGCGCGCGCGAAACGGTGCAGATCGCCGACGGTCGAATAGCCCCCTCCCGCAGACGTGCCGCGGAAGACATGGGCCATTGTGTTTTCCCGCCAACCCAGCGGCGCTCGCGGCGCCCAGCCATAGCCCATGGCGAGATCCGGCGTCGGTTCGTCCATCGGCCAGGAGTCGGTGTCCTTCATCGCGGCCGGCCCGAAGATGTGAGCGCGCGCATAGTCGAAATAGGTCTCGCCTGAGGCCTGTTCGATCACCACGCCCAGCAGCAACATGCCCGTGTCGCTGTACTTGAACTGCGTACCTGGCGGAAACGCCGGGGTCTCTCCACGCACTAGGGGCTTATAGTCGGCGACCTCGCGATAGAGACGCCGCGATGTCTTCTCAAAATCACGTCCAAGAAAGCTCCCGAGACCGCTCGTGTGCCTCAACAGATGGCGGATCGTAATCGTCTTTCCGATCTCCGCTGGCAGCCAGCTCTCATCGGCGTACTTGCTCAGCGGATCGTCCAGAGAGACCTGTCCAGTCTCGACCAACTGCATGACCGCGATCGCAGTGAACATCTTGTTCATGGACCCTAGGTTCAGCCGTGTGCGCGACGTATTGGCGACGCCATAGCGGCGGTTCGCCTGGCCGCAGGCCGCCTCGAACAGAACCTCGTCGCCCTTCGCCACCAGGACAGCGCCGGAGAAGACTCCCGCGCGGCAACCTCGATCCATCAGTCCGCGCGCCTGGGCGCCAACGTCGCCAGCGGTCAGATGGGCCTTCGGCTTCGGCGCCCACAGCGGCGCCGGACCCGGCTCGAAGGTGGTGACGCGGGCTTCGGGCGTCTCTTCGAAACCCAATTCAAGGCCGTGCAGCGCGCCATAGAGGCGATCTCTCAACAGCAACTCGGCGGTGCGCCCGTTCCTCACCCGCAGCTCGACCAGGTCGAGGCCCCCCATGACCCTGCGCTGGTTCGTGAAGTAGCCAACGAAGGGCACGCGCGGGACGGACTCGGCGAAGGCCCTAGCGATATGATCGTTGCGAAACGCCTCGGCCGCAGTCTCGCCGTCGGTGTTCACCGCCGCCAGATAGGCCTGCACATGGTCATCGATCGCCTGCCTGGACGGTGCGGCCCCGGCCCAGGCTCCGTTATGCACTGCTAGGGAGGCGGCGATCGCCGCGATGAGACTTCGTACGCGCAAGCTGGTGCCCCCCTGTCGTCGCGGCCTCAAGCTGTGCGGTTTTCCCCTTGCGGGCAACAAGCTGCAACGCGGCGCCCTGGCGGCCGATACACATCAAAGGCTAGACCACCGCCTATGCCATCCCCCCTCCTCGCCTGCCCCGTCTGCGCCCAGCCGCTCGCGCGGCACGGCGCGGCCTTCCGCTGCGAGGCCGGCCATGCCTATGACGTCGCGCGCTCGGGCTATGTGAACCTACTGCTGGCCAACCAGCGCCGCTCGAAAGATCCCGGCGACGACAAGGCCATGATGGCCGCCCGCGCCGCCTTCCTGGACGCCGGGTGGTACGCCCCCGTCGCCGAGGCCCTGGCCGACGCCGTGCTCGCCGACCTCGCCGCCGTCCGCGTCGTCGATGTGGGCTGCGGCGAGGGCCACTATCTGCGCCGTCTGCGCGAACTCAGCGATCGGCCGCTCGACCTCCACGGCCTCGACATCTCCCGCCACGCCGTCGAGGCCGCCGCCAAGCGCGACCCGGCCGGCCTCTACGCCGTGGCCGGCGCCCACCGCCTGCCGCTGATCACCGCCGCCGCCGACGCGCTGATCTCCCACTTCGCCCCGCTGGAGGCCGCCGAAGCGCACCGCGCCCTGCGTCCCGCCGGCCGGCTCATCGTCGGCGCCCCGGGCCCGCGCCACCTCTTCGGCCTGCGGACCCTGGTCTATGAGACCCCCACCGAGCACCCGGAGTTCGCCCCGCTCACCGAGGGCTTCGCGCTCATCGCCGAGACCCGCGTCCGCTACGGCCTCGAACTCCGCGACGCCCAGGCCGTCGCGGCCCTGATCGGCATGACCCCCTACGCCTGGGCCGCCGACGCCCGCGAGCGCCTGGCCGGGCTCGAGCGCCTCGACACCGAGGTCGACGTGATCATCCGCACCTATGAACGGCGCGACTTGGCCCCTAGATAGACCCATGGCCTGGACCCGCCTCTATGACGAACCCGAGCCCCAGCGCGTCAACCGCTGGCTGGCGCAGAACGGCGTCTGCTCGCGCCGCGAGGCCGAGGGGCTGATCGCTCAGGGCCTGGTCTCCATCGACGGCCAGCGGGTCGACGATGTCGGCCGCAAGATCGAGCCCGGCCAGACCCTTACCCTGGCCGACGTCGCCCAGGCGGCGCTGGAATCGTCGATGACGGTGATCATCCACAAGCCGGTGGGCGTGGTCTCCTCCCAGCCCGACCCCGGCCAGGTCCCGGCGGTGCGCCTGCTGACCCGCGAGGCGCTCTATGGTCCGGCGGCGACCATTCCCGACTGGGACTCGCGCCTGGCCCCCGTGGGCCGCCTGGACATGGATAGCCGCGGCCTGCTGATCCTCTCGGAGGACGGGGTGGTGGCCAAGGCGGTCATCGGCCCCGACTCCAACCTCGAGAAGGAATACATGGTCCGGGTCACCGGCCAGATCACCGAGAAGAAGCTGACCATGCTGCGCCACGGCCTGCAGCTCGACGGCCGCCAGCTCCGCTACGCCAAGGTCAAGGTGGTCGAGGGCCAACTCCTGCGCTTCGTGCTCAAGGAGGGCCGCAACCGCCAGATCCGTCGGATGTGCGAGATGGTCGAGCTCAATGTCGTCGACCTGTTCCGCGTCCGCATCGGGACCCTGCGCCTGGCCGACCTCCCCGAGGGCCGCTGGCGCCACATCACCCCGGCCGAGCGCACCGCCCTGATCAGCCCGCCGCCCCGGGCGCCCGCCGCAACCTAGCGGCGTTCACACGCCAGGGGTGCGGCAGCGGGCCGCACGCGTGTTCATCATTTCCGAAGCCTGCGGAGTCACCCTCGATATCTGGCGCGTAACGTCCCAGATTTGAGTGCAGGACAGGACCTTGACGATCACCTCGGAACCCGCGGATGGCCAGCTCGCCTCGCCCGAGCTTTGCCAGGCCTTGATCCAGTCCAGCCCCGACGCCGTCACCACCCTCACCCTCTGCGGCGCCCTGGAGTCCATGAACGACAGCGGCCTGCGCCTGCTGGAGATCTCCGACCTGTCGCGCGTGACCGGCTGCGAGTGGGCCGCCCTGTGGCCGGCCGACATGCGGTCGCGGATCCGCGACGCGGTCGCGCGGGCCCGCACCGGCCCGACGGCGCGCTTGCGGGCCAGCCGCCCGACCGGCGACGGCGCGCTCCGCTGGTGGGACGTCGCCCTCTCCGCGGTTCCCGACGCCTCCGGCGCGCCCTGCCGTCTCGCCGCCGTCTGCCGCGACATCACCGAGTTCCAGCAGGCCTTCGAGGCCGCCGCCGCCAGCGAAGGCCGCTTCCGGCTGATGGCGGAGAACACCACCGACATCATCGTCCGCGGCGACATGACCGGGACCCTGCTCTACGTCTCGCCGTCCTGCCGGGCCTACGGCTATGAGCCCGACGAACTGATCGGCCACTCGGCCTTCGAGCACGTCCACCCCGACGACCTGGCGCGCATCACGGCCAACAGCGCGCCCCTGCTCGCCGGCGCCGCCGTCGACCAGAACGCCGATCGCGCGCACCGCTTCCGGACCAAGGCCGGCGACTGGGTCTGGCTGGAGGGCCGGCCGCGGCTCATCCGCGACGCGGCCGGCAAGGCCATCGAGATCCTCAACATGTTCCGCGATATCACCGAGCGGAAGGCCCAGGAGGCGCTGTTCGAGAACGCCTTCCACCACGCGGCGATCGGCATGGCCCTGGTCGGCCTCGACGGTTCCTTCCTGAAGATCAACAGCGCCTTCTGCGGCATCGTCGGCTATTCCGAACCGGTGATGCTGGGCCTCGACTTCCAGACCATCACCCATCCGGACGACCTCGAGGCCGACCTCGGCCTGCTGGGCCGCCTGCTGGCCGGCGAGATCCCCGACTACCGGATGGACAAGCGCTACATCCACGCCGATGGCTCGCTGGTCTGGGTGCGGCTGTCGGTGTCGCTGGTGCTGGAGACCGACGGCCGCCCGAAATACTTCGTCGCCCAGGTCGAGGACCTGACCGCCCACCGCGCGGCGGAAGATCGCTACCGGCTGCTCGCCGAGAACGCGGGCGACATGGTCAGCCTGCATGACCTTTCAGGTGGTTTCGTCTACTGCTCGCCGTCCTCCCAGCGCCTATTGGGCTTCACGCCCGAAGAGATGGTCGGGACCGCGCCCCGGGACTTCGCTCCGACGGAGGATCTGCCGGCGCTGATGGAGGCCCGCGTCCGGATGCTGGAGGCCGAGCCCGGCGTTCCCGTCCAGCATCTCATGCGGATGCGGCGCAAGGACGGAGAGCTCATCTGGGCGGAGGTCAACGCCCGGGTGGCGAAGGGTGACGACGGCGCGCCGATCATCGTGTCCGCCACCCGCGACGTCTCGGCCCGGATCGCCGTCCAGGAGGCCCTGGAGCAGAAGACCCTGGACCTGGAGGCGGCGCAAACCGTCGCCCTGACCGCCAACAAGCTCATGCGAACGGCCGAACAGGTCGCCAACATGGGCTACTGGACCTGGGACGTCCCCACCGGCGTGGGAACCTGGTCGGAGGAGATCTCGCGCATCCTCGGGCTGGACCACGGGGACGGCCCGAGCTTCGAAAAGATTCAGGCGCTCCGGCATCCGGATGATCGGGAGGCCGCCACGCAGAAGTTCCAGGCGGCCCTCACCACCGGCGAAGCGATCGACCACGATTTCCGCATCATCCTGCCCAGCGGCGAGACGCGAAATCTCCTCTCGCGGGTCATCGTCGCCATGGAAGACGGTCGGCCCAAGAGCGCCTTCGGCGTCATGATGGACATCACCGACCAGAAGCGCGCCGAGGCCGCCGTCCGCGACAGCGACGCCCGCTACCGCCTGATCGCGGAAAACAGCACCGACATGATCGTCACCACCGACGTCACCGGCAGGATGACCTTCGCTACCCCGTCCTGCCTCACGGTCACCGGCTATACGCCCGAGGAGCTGTTGGGCCTGCGGGTGACGGACTTCATTCATCCCGACGATCTCGACGGCGTCCGCGCGTCCTTCGCGCGCCTGGCCAGGGGCGAGACGGGTGAACGGGTGCGCTGGCGCGGCCGGCACAAGTCGGACGACCGCTGGATCTGGCTGGAATCCAACCCAGCCCGGCTCGGCTCCGGGGCCGGGTCCGACGACGGCTATTTCGTCGACGTGATCCGCGACGTCACCGCCCAGGTCGCCCAGGAAGAGGCCCTGGCCCAGGCCACCGTCGCCGCCGAGGCCGCCACCGCGGTGAAGTCGGAATTCCTCGCCAATATGAGCCACGAAATCCGCACGCCGCTCACCGCGGTGATCGGCTTCACGGGCCTGCTGGCCGAGCGCCAGGATCTGGACGACGACGCACGCACCCAAGTCCAGCGGGTGGTCTCGGCCAGCCGGGCCCTGCTCTCCATCGTCAACGATATCCTGGATTTCTCCAAGCTGGAGGCGGGCCAGTACGAAATCGCGCCCAGGCCGACCTCCCCGGTGGAATGCGCCCGCGCCGCCCTGCTGATGTTCGAGCCCCAGGCCGACGCCAAGGGCCTGGTCCTGGACTTCGTCGCCGAGGGCGAGCTCCCGGCCGCCGTCGCCCTGGATCCCGACCGTTTCCGGCAGATCCTGCTCAATCTGATCGGCAACGCCATCAAGTTCACTGAGCGCGGCTCGGTCCGCCTGCGCCTGCGCCACGAGGCCGCCCGCCTGCATGTCAGCGTGGAGGACACCGGCGCGGGCTTGACCGGCGACCAGCGCCGCCAGCTCTTCCAGCGCTTCTCCCAGGTCGACGCCTCGTCCACCCGCCGCCACGGCGGCACCGGCCTGGGCCTGGCCATCTGCAAGGGCCTCGTCGAGGCCATGGGCGGCGAGATCGGCGTCCGGTCGCGGCCCGGCCGCGGCTCATCCTTCTTCTTCAGCATCGGCGCCCCCGAGGTCGAGGCCGCGGTCGAGCGCGGCGATGGGGAGGCCGAGGCCTTCTCGCTCGACGGCGTCCGGGTTCTGGTGGTCGACGACAACGCGCTCAATCGCGAGCTGGCCCGCGCCATCCTGCAGCAGCTGAACGCCGAGGTCGCCGACGCCGCCGACGGTCTGGCCGGCCTCGCCGCGGCCCAGGCCCTGCCCTACGACGTCATCCTGCTGGACATCCGCATGCCCGGCCTCGACGGCCCGGCGACCCTGGCGCGCATCCGCCAGGAGCCGGGGCCGAACCAGGACGTCCCCATCCTGGCCTTCTCCGCCGACGCCGACCTGCAACGCTTCACCCGGCTCGGCTTCGACGGCGTCGTCGCCAAGCCGATCGATCCCATGACCCTGATCACCGCCATCGCCGAAGCCGTCCAGTGGAATCCCCAGGCCGGAGAGGGCGGCGAGAAGGTCGCCTGAGACGCCACGCTGCGGCATCCTGTCCTGCTCCGGTTCATGGTTTCTGAAGGCCTATGGGCGAGTCTCGAGCCTGGGCGTCCGCCATCCGTGGGCTCACGCGGGAGACCAAGTCTTGTCGAACGCCATCGACAGCGCCCCTTCGGCCGATCCGGCGAGCAGCGCCGAGGCGCTGTACTGGCTCCTGGCCGAGCACACCACCGACATCGTGGTCCGCGCGAGCATGGACGGCCTCCTGCTCTATGTCTCGCCGTCCTCCCAAGCCATGGGCTACCGCCCCGAGGAGCTGATCGGCCAACCGTTCGCCCCCTTGGTGCACCCGGACGACTGGGCTCGCTTCGCCGCGAACCACGCGGCGCTGCTCAGCGGGAAGCCGATCGACCGAGCCGTCGATCGGGTGATCCGCTACCGCGCCAAGGACGGCCAGTGGATCTGGCTGGAGGGCAATCCGCAGCTCATCCGCGACGAGGCCGGCCGGCCCATCGAAATCCTCAACGCCTTCCGCAATGTGACCGAGCGCAAGCGCGCCGAGCTGGCCCTCGAACAGGCCCATGCCCGCGAGCGGCGCCAGGCCGAGCGCGTGGCCCTGGCGATCGACGCCGCCGAGGTCGGCATCTGGGAATGGGACATCGCCGCCGACGCCTTGGTGTGGGACGCCTGGATGTACGAGCTCTATGGCTGGCCCATGGACGAGCCGCCGCCCTCCTACGCCCTGTTCGAAAGCGCGCTGCACCCAGACGACAGGGAGCGCGTCGTGAGCGAGCGCCGCGCGGCCATGGCCGGCGAGGCCGACTTCGACACCGATTTCCGCATCATCGCCCGCGGCGGCGCCACGCGTCACCTGCGCGCGCGCGCCGCGCTGATCCGCGGCCTCGACGGCACGCCCCTTTCCGTGGTCGGCGTCAACTGGGACATCACCGCCACCCGCGCCCTCGAGGCCTCGCTACGGGCCAGCGAGACCCGGATGCGAAATGTCATCGACAACGCCAGTGAGGCGATCGTGTCGTTCGACCAGGCCGGCCTAGTCATCGGCTGGAACCGTCACGCCGAGATCACGTTCGGATGGACCGCCGCCGAGGCGCTTGGCAAATCCGTCGCCGCCCTGATCATTCCGGCCCGCGACCATCCCGCGCTCCGCGAGCGGCTTGCGCGCTTTCTCGGCCGCAATGACGGCACGATCATCGATCGGCGTCTCGAGCTGACCGCCCTGCGCAAGACCGGCGAGGAATTCCCCATTGAACTGGCGGCCAGCGCCGTCGCCGGCCAGACGGGGTGGGAGATCACCGCCCTGATGCACGACATCAGCGCGCGCCGGGCGGGCGAGACGGCCCTGGCCGAGAGCGAAGCCCGCTACCGGCTGCTGACCGCCAACGCCACGGACATCATCAGTTGCTACGGGCCCGATAGGGTTTTCAGGTTCCTTTCGCCGTCGCTGGTTTCCGTCATGGGCTACGAGCCGCACGAACTGGTCGGCAAGGCAACGACGGCGTTCATGCATCCCGACGACGTCGTCCCGACCGTGCGGAGGTTCGCGGCCTATGTCGCGGCCGGGCCGGACGCCGACCCGATCCGATTCGAGTACCGCGCCTTTCGCAAGGACGGCCGGATGGTCTGGCTCGAAGCCCAGGCCAAAGCGATCTATGACGACGACGGCGTCCTGGTTGAGTTCCAGGACGTGGTCCGCGATGTCACCGCCCGCGTCGCCCTCGACGATGAGCTGCGCGCCGCCCGCGACGCCGCCGAGGCCGCGGCCGCCGCGAAGTCCGACTTCATGGCCAATATGAGCCACGAGATCCGCACCCCGCTCACGGCCATACTGGGCTTCGCCAAGCTGCTCTCGGATCGTTCCGACCTCGACGCCTCCGCCACCGCCCACGTCCAACGGGTCACCGGCGCGAGCCAGGCCCTGCTCTCCATCGTCAACGACATCCTCGACTTCTCGAAGCTGGAGGCGGGGCAGGTCGAGATCGCCGCGCGTCCCGTGGATCCGGCGCAGGTGCTTCGCGACGCCCTTCAGCTGTTCTCGCCCCAGGCCGACGCCAAGGGCCTGACGCTGCGGTTTGTGGAGGAAGGCCTGCCCGACTGCGTTCGGATCGACCCCGACCGCGTGCGCCAGGTCCTGCTGAATCTGCTCGGCAACGCCGTGAAGTTCACCGAAACCGGCGGCGTGCGACTGGTCGCGGCCTATGACGATGACGCCCAGCAGCTCAAGATCCGCATCGAGGACACCGGGGCCGGCCTCAGCGAAGCCGAGCAGCGCAAGCTCTTCCTGCGCTTTTCCCAGGTCGACGCCTCCTCGACCCGCCGCCACGGCGGCACGGGGCTGGGCCTGGCGATCTGCAAGGGCCTGGTCGAGGCCATGGGCGGCGCGATCGGCGTCAGCTCCACGCCAGGAGAGGGGTCGTGCTTCTTCTTCAGCCTCGACGCCCCACGCGCCGAGGCCGTCGTGCGGCCTGAGCCCGACGCCGCCGCCGCACCTTCGCTCGACGGGGTGCGGACCCTGGTGGTCGACGACAATCCCATGAACCGTGAACTGGCCCGCGCGATCCTTGGACACCTGGGCGCCGAAGTGTCGGAGGCGGCCGACGGCCTCGCCGCAGTCGAGGCGGCCCAGGCCCTGCCCTACGACATCATTCTGCTGGACATCCGCATGCCCGGCCTCGACGGCCCGGCGACCCTGGCCCGCATCCGCGGCGAGCCGGGCCCCAACCAGGACGTACCGATCCTCGCCTTTTCCGCCGACGCCGGCCTGGAAAGTTTCGAGGCCCATGGCTTCGATGGCGTGGTGTCCAAGCCTCTGGACGCCGCAGCCCTCGTCTTCGCCATCGCCCGCGCCCTTCAGTGGGACGTCGAAGGCCTGGAGGACGCCGATGCCAGGGTCGCCTGACGCCTCGCGCCACCGCATCCTGGTGGTCGAGGACGAGCCCATGGTGCTGGAGCTGATCACCACCCGCCTGCAACTCGCCGGCTACCAGACCTTCTATGGTCGCAACGGCCATGAGGGCTTGGCGCGGCTCACCGAGGTGCGGCCCAACGCCATGATCCTCGATATCAACATGCCGCGCCTCGACGGCTTCGACGTGCTGCGCAGGATGAAGGAGACCGGCCAGGTCCTCAGCGTGCCGGTCATGGTGCTGTCCGCCCGCAACCAGGCCGACGATGTCCAGACCTCCATCCAGCTCGGCGCCCGCGACTTCCTGGCCAAGCCGTTCAACGACGACCAGCTCCTCGCCCGGGTCGCCCGCCTGGTCCGCCGCGCCCCCGCCCGTCCGGCGCCCCCGCCGCCGCCCGGCCCGCCAGTGCTCGAGCACTAGGTAGCGGTGACCATTTAGCTATTTGAGCCACAGCATGATGGCGGCGAGGGTGACGAAGCCCATGAAGGTGGACGCGAGCTTGTCGTATCGGGTTGCGATGCGCCGGAAGTGCTTGATGCGGCTGAAGAAGCGTTC
>NZ_JAUYOJ010000098.1 GCF_030697925.1 Phenylobacterium sp.
ACCAGACAAACCCGATGCGCTACGAGTATCGCCTTACCCAAAAGGGCCTGGATCTCCATCCGGTGGTCATGGCGATCGTGCACTGGGGCGACGTGCATATGGTCGACAAGAAGGGACGCCCCCTGATCCATCGTCACACCGGGTGTGGCCATGCCTTCGACCCGGTCACGGTTTGCTCCGAATGCGGAGAGGCTCTGGACCCGCGGCACGTACACGTGGAGCCTGGTCCCGGCGCGCGCGGCTCCAACCACTTGCCGATTGAGCCCTACACGTCGCAGACCAGGTTGAAGCCGAAGGCGGCGGGCGGACTGGCCAGCCGTAAGGCCAAGGCGACCGTCTAACGCGTTCGCAGGATAAGGCGTCGCCGACGCCTCGCTCCGGATCGGTGGGTGAACGCAGCGGTCCAGCTCAATGAGCCGGGTCGGGCCGCCTGGCGCGGTCGACAGCCTTGATGACGCGCCATCGACGGCCGGACGGGTCATCTTCTAACCGACCGGTGGGGCGCCCCATCCTGGCGGTCCCCGTTGATATCGACCCATCCGGGTTTCAAGCGGTCGGGCGCGCACTTGAGCCGACCCTTCATCAGGCCTCAGCGTAGCGAGCGGTAAAACGGCGCTGCCCTCCACTCCCCCACGCCCGCACATGAGCCGCAGCTCTCAACTCGGAGTTCCGCCGAGCGCTGCTTACCAAGCGGACGGCGTCGTGCTTCACACTGGGCTGAGCTCGGTGCAGGCGTTCGTTCAAGAGTCCCGCTCTTGACTAGTGTGAAAAAAGAACGCACCTAGACCGCCGGTTCCGTCAGGGCGCCCGCGCCTTCCGACGAGAAGCGGCCGGACGAAAAGTCCAAGGCCGACAGACGGCGTCCGGCCGAAACCGTGGGCACTAAGGAGGACCGCATGGGCGAGACGCTCGATACCGAATCGCCGGTCGAAGCCGCTTTCGCCCCGCAGGCCGTGGACATAAGCTATCGCGCAGACGGCTCGATGGTGCTGCGGTCGCCGATCCCGCTCGGGGAGTATCACAGGCACTGCTGCGAATTCTTCCTGCCGTGGGTCGCCGAGGCCCCCGAGCGCACCTTCCTCGGCCAGCGCGGCCCTGACGACGCCTGGCGGCGGGTCAACTACCGGGATGCTTGGGCCAGGATCCGCGCGATCGCCCAGGCG
>NZ_JAUYOJ010000101.1 GCF_030697925.1 Phenylobacterium sp.
CCAGGGGCGCCGCCCGCCACAGCCTGACGGGCAACCGCCCCGGACACCGGTCCACGCCCACAAAGCGGCGGCCAAAGGCGCTACCCCACCGCATTCCAGGCTTCGAAGGAGGCTCTCAGCCGCTCATTAGCGGACTAAATCAACGATATCCGCCAAGGGCGATCTCTGAGACCTTGGCGCCATGCAGAGCGAGCAGGTGGTTGGCCTCGTGATCGCCGGTGGGCGGTCCCAGAGATTCGGTGGCGAGAAGGCCGTGGCGACGCTGGCGGGCAGGTCCCTCCTCGCGCGGGCCTGCGCGCGGCTGGCCGTTGAGTGCGGGGTCGTGGCGGTGAACGCCATGCCGGGCGGCGAAGGGGCGGCCGAGGCTGGCCGACTCGGCCTGGCGGTGCTCGGCGATCCGCCCGGCCTGGCGCAGGGCCCGCTGAGCGGCGTCCTGGCTGGGCTACGATGGGCGCGGGAACGAGGCGCCGGCCTGATGATCACCCTGCCCTGCGACACACCCCTGCTGCCGGACGACCTCGTTTCGCGCCTCATCGCGGCGGCCGACGGCCGGTCCTGCGCCGCGGCGCGGACGCCGGACGGCATGCAGTCGCTCTGCGCCGCCTGGCGCGTCGACCTGATCGCCGACCTGGAAGCCGCCTTGGCGAATGGCCATCATCCGCCGGTCCATGGTTTCCTGGAAGATCACGACTGCGGCCTGGTCGACTATGCCGACGCCGCGGCCTTCCTCAACATCAACACGCCTCAGGATCTCGCCGAGGCCGCGCGGAGGCTGGGCGCATAGGCGGCGCGGGCCTGGCCGGCGACCTCGCCAACCACCAGCAGGACAGGGCCTGAAAATGCCGCGTTTTCAACCTCTTTCCCCAGTATCCTCAGGGTCGTCGAGATGATCCGCGCCTCGGGCCGTCCGGCGTTCTCGACGGCCAGGGCGGGCGTGTCGGGCGCACGCCCCTCGGCCATCAGACGATCGGCCGCGGCGTGGGCGGCGTCGCGGGCCATGTAGAGGATGAGGGTGGTCTCAGCGTCGGCCAGGCCGCTCCAGCCGCTCTCCACGATGCTGCCATCCTGCACGCGAGCGGTGGCGAAGGCGATGCGGCGGGCCTCGCCGCGATGGCTGAGCGGGAAGGCGAACTGCGCCGCTGCGGCGCTGGCGGCGGTGACGCCGGGAACGATCTCGACCTCCACGCCATGGGCTTCCAGGAAGGCGCGCTCCTCCCCCGAGCGGCCGAACACCGAGGGGTCGCCGCCCTTCAACCGCACCACCTCGACCCCACGACGCGCCAGACGCAGCATCAGCCGATTGATGGTCTCCTGCCTCATGCTGGCCTTGCCCGCTCGCTTGCCGGTCTGGATGCGCACGCAGCCGGCCGGGGCCAGGGCCAGGATCTCGTCGGGGATGAGGGCGTCGTAGAGCAGGGCCTGGGCGCTCTCCACGGCGCGCAGGGCGCGGACGGTCATCAGGTCGACGGCGCCGGGGCCGGCGCCCACCAGGCGGACCTTGCCCATTTCAAGCGGCATGACGGGCCTCCTCCTTGGACGTGTTGCGCAGCAGGCGGGCGAGCTCGGGCCGGCAGGACCCGCAGTTGGTCCCCGCCCCGGTGGCCGCGCCCAGCGCTTCGATCGTCTCGGCGCCCTGGGCGACGGCGGCCGTGAGCTTGTGGGTCCCGACCTTGAAACAGGCGCAGACGATGGCGCCCTCGTCGCGGGAACCGGGCGCGCGGCCGGCCAGCAGGGCGGCGCGGTCGGCCATCGACAGCGCCTCGTCCAGGAACCGGTCGGCGATCCAGCCGCGCACCGGCAGGCCGCCCATCTCGGTGACCACCAGCACCCGCTCGGGCCGGCCGTCGCGCAGAATGGCCCGGCGCACCGTGCCGCGAGCCGGATCGTCCATGGCGAGCGCCTCACCCTCCCCTTCCGGCATCAGGGCGGCGGCGGCGGCCTCGCGCTCCTCCAGACCGCCGAGCCCTGCGAACTCGTGGACGTGGCAGCCGTCATAGGGGGTGCGCCGCCACACCAGGTCGAGGCCATCGGGCGGCGACTGCGGTTCGCGGGTCACCAGGAAGCCGCGCCACGCCTCGCCATAGGCGCTGACCCGGGCCGGGGTGTGCTTGAACTCCGGCTGGCCGGAGGTGGGATCGACGAAGGGCTCGACCAGCGGGTTGCAGCGGCCCGAAGGCGCGAAGGCGTTGGTCCAGTGCATGGGCAGGAAGATACCGCCGGGGCGCTGGCGATCACTGAGCTTGGCGGTGACCACGGCCTGGCCGACGCGGGTCTCGATCCGCGCCAGTTCGCCATCGGCGATCCCGAAGCGGGCGGCGTCGGCGGGATGGATCTCCACCATGGGCTCCGGTGCGTGACGGCAGAGCTCGGGGGCCAGGCCGGTGCGGGTCATGGTGTGCCAGTGGTCGCGCACCCGGCCGGTGTTGAGCGCCAAGGGATAGTCGGCGTCCGTTGGCCGCGCGGGGCCCAGTGGCTTGACCGGTTTCAGATTCGCCCGGCCGTCGGGCGTCTGGAAGCCACCCTCCGTGAACAGCCGAGCGGTCCCGCCCAGGGGCCCCACCGGCCATTGCACCGGCTCAAGCGCCTCGTAGTCCGCGTCCGACAGCTCGCTCAGCGGTCCCAGATTGAGCAGACGCGCGCCGTCGTTCTCGAAGCGGGTGAGCGCGGCGTATTCGCGGAACACGTCGCCGGGACCGCCCCAGCCAAAGGCCTCGCCGTGACCCATGGCGGCGGCCACATCGGCGACGATCCGCCAGTCAGCGCGGGCCTCGCCGGGGGCGGAAAACAGCGGCCGCTGGCGCGAGATGCGGCGCTCGGAATTGGTGACCGTGCCGTCCTTCTCACCCCAGGCCAAGGCGGGCAGCTTCACATGCGCGAATTCGAGGGTGTCGGTTTCGGTCATGACATCGGAGACCGCCACGAAGGGACAGGCCGCCAGGGCCTCGGCGACCCGCGAGGCGGCCGGCAGGCTGACCACCGGATTGGTGGCCATGACCCAGATCGCCTTGATCCGTCCGTCGCGCACCGCTTCGAACATCTCGACGGCCTTGAGGCCCGGCGCGGGCGCGACCCGGGGTGTGTTCCAGAAGGCGGCGAGCCGCTCGCGGTCCGCCCGGCCGAAGCCCATGTGGGCGGCGAGCGTCGTCGCCATGCCCCCGGTCTCGCGCCCGCCCATGGCGTTGGGCTGGCCGGTGATCGAGAAGGGCGCGGCGCCCGGCTTGCCGATCTTGCCGCTGGCCAGGTGGGCGTTGAGGATGGCCAGGCCCTTGGAAACCCCCTGAGCCGACTGGTTGGCGCCCATGCTGAACAGGGTCACCGTCTTCTGGGTCTCGGCGAAGGCGGCGTAGAAGGCCAGCACAGCGTCGGGGGTCAAGCCGCAATCGCGGGCGATAGCCTGCAGGCTCTGGTCGTCGGCGGCCAGCGCCCGGCGGACGTCGCCGAAGCCGTTGAGATGGGCCGCCACATAGGCCCGGTCGATCCCGCCATTCGTATCCATCCAGGCCAGCAGGCCGTTCCACAGGCGAACATCGGTCTGAGGCGCCAGCGGCAGGAAGAGGTCGGCGCCCTCGGCGGTGTCGGTGCGGCGCGGGTCGATGACGATCCAGCGCTGGCCCCGCGCCCGGGCCTGCTCCATGCGGCGGAACAGCACCGGATGGGTCCAGGCGGCGTTGTGCCCCGAGAACACCACCAGGTCGGCGAGGTCGAGGTCCTCATAACAGCCGGGCACCAGGTCGGCCCCGAAGGCCTGGCCATGGGCGGCGACCGCCGAGGCCATGCAGAGCCGCGAATTGGTGTCGATATTGCCCGAGCCGATGAAGCCCTTCATCAGCTTGTTGGCGGCGTAATAGTCCTCGGTCAGCAGCTGGCCAGAGACATAGAAGGCCACCGAGTCCGGTCCATGCTCGGCTAAAGTCCGCGAGAAGGCGTCGGCCACCGCGGCCGTCGCCTCGTTCCAGCCCACGGCGCGGTCGCCGATCATCGGATGCAGCAACCGGCCCTGCAGGTGGACCGTCGAGCCCAGGGCCGAGCCCTTGGAGCACAGGCGGCCGAAATTGGCGGGGTGGTCCTTGTCACCGGAGATCGCCAGGCCCCGCGCCTCTTCAGGTCGGCCCGCCACGCCGCAGCCGACCCCGCAATAGGGGCAGGTGGTCTTGATCGGCGAGGCGGCGCCGTCGGCCATGGGTCAGGTCCGCCCCAGCAGCAGCCGCCCGTCGCGCACTTCCAGCGGCACCACCGGCGCGCAGCCCTTGCCGCGATCGGCGCCCAGGGGCTCGCCCGTGGCCAGCTCGATCGACCAGTTGTGCAGCGGACAGGCCACGGCGTGGCCGTGGACGATCCCCTGGCTGAGCGGCCCGCCCTTGTGCGGGCACTTGTCCATCAGGGCGAACACCTTGCCGTCGCCGGTGCGGAAGATGGCGATGTCGCCCTGGGCGCTGGGCACGCGCCGCGCGCCGCGCAGGGGGATGTCTGTCACGGCGCCGACGTCGGTCCAGGTCATGGGGTCCTTCACGAGGGCGTTCATGCGGGGGCGAACTCCAGGCGGCGGCTGAGCGGGTTGAACTCTTCGGCGTGACGGCCGGCCACCCGCTCGGCCCAGGGGTCGATGCGCGAGAAGCGTTGCGAATAGGCGAAGCGGTCGTGCAGGGCCCGGCGGTTCTCCGGGTCCTCGATCTCGGCCTGGATCGAGGCCAGGCCGACCCGGTCCATCCACTTGTAGATCCGCTCCAGGTACCAGCCGCGCTCGCGATAGAGCTGGGTGACGGCGCAGATGGTCCAGACCGCCTCCTCCTCGGTGGCGACCCGGGTGAGGATCTCGGTGCCGCGGATGTGCAGGCCGGCGGCGCCGCCGATATGGATCTCGTAGCCGCTGTCGACGCAGATCACGCCGATGTCCTTGCAGGTGGCCTCGGCGCAGTTGCGCGGACAGCCGGACACGCCGAGCTTGACCTTGGCCGGGGTCCAGGACCCCCACATGAACTTCTCGAGCCTGATGCCCAGGCCGGTGGAGTCCTGGGTGCCGAACCGGCACCAATCCGACCCGACGCAGGTCTTCACCGTGCGCAGGCCCTTGGCGTAGGCGTGGCCCGAGACCATGCCCGCGGCGTTGAGATCGGCCCAGACGGCGGGCAGGTCGTCCTTCTTGACTCCCAGCAGGTCGATGCGCTGGCCGCCGGTGACCTTGACGGTCGGAATCTGGAACTTGTCGGCCACGTCGGCGATGGCGCGCAGCTCGTTGGGCGTCGTCACCCCGCCCCACATGCGCGGCACGACGGAGTAGGTGCCGTCCTTCTGGATGTTGGCGTGGACCCGCTCATTGATGAAGCGGCTCTGCTTGTCGTCGCGATAGTCGCCGGGCCAGGCGCAGAGCAGATAGTAGTTGAGCGCCGGGCGGCAGGACGAGCACCCGTCGGGGCTGTGCCATTCCAGGGCCTGCATGACCGCCGGCAGGGACTTCAGGCTCTCGGCCAGGATGCGCTTGCGGACCTCGTCGTGGCCATGCTGGGTGCAGGCGCAGACCGGCTTCGGCCCGGTCTGGACCTCGAAACCGTCGCCCAGGGTGAGCTGCAGGAGCTGTTCGACCAGCGGGGTGCAGGAGCCGCAGGAGGCGGAGGCCTTGGTGTGGGCCCGCACGCCGTCCAGGGTGGTCAGGTTGAGTTCGGTGATGGCGCCGGTGATCGCGCCCTTGCAGACGCCGTTGCAGCCGCAGACCTCTTGCGAGTCCGGCATGGCCGCAACGGCCGACCTAGGGTCCACCCCCCGAAGGGCCTCCGTGATCGCCTGGCCGAATATGAGCGTGTCGCGCAGCTCGGCTACGTCGGCCCCGGTGCGCATCAGGTCGAAGTACCAGCCGCCATCGGCGGCGTCGCCGAACAGCACTGCGCCGGCCACCTTGCCGTCCTCGATGACCACGCGCTTGTAGACCCCGCGTCCCGCATCGCGGAACACCACGTCCTCGCAGCCCTCCCCGCCGCCGAACTTGCCGGCCGAGAACACGTCGACGCCGGAGACTTTCAGGCGGGTCTGCAGCAGCGACCCTTCGTAGGCGGCGTCGGCGCCGGTCAGCACCTCGCCGAGCGTCCGGCACATGTCCCAGATGGGCGCGACCAGGCCATAGGCGACACCACGGTGCTCGGCGCACTCGCCGATGGCGAAGATGGCGGGGTCGGAGGTGCGCATCTGGTCGTCGACCACCACGCCCCGGCCGCAAACGATGCCGGCGGCGTTGGCCAGGCCGGTGGCTGGCCGAATGCCGACCGCCATGACCAGGATGTCGCCGGGAATGACCGTGCCGTCCTTCAGCTTCAGACCGGCGACGCGGCCGTTCTCGCCCAGGATCGCCTCGGAATGGGCGCCCAGCACCGTCTCCACCCCGCGCTCGGCCAGGGCCTCGCGCAGCAGGAAGCCCGCCGACTCGTCGAGCTGGCGTTCCATCAGCACGTCCATCAGGTGGATCACGGTGGCGGCCATGCCGCGGCGGACCAGGCCGTAGGCGGCTTCAAGGCCCAGCAGGCCCCCGCCGATGACGATGGCGCGACCGCCGCGCTCGGCGGCGGCGACCATGGCCTCGACGTCGTCGAGGTCGCGGAAGGTGACGACGCCTTCCAGGTCCGCGCCCGGCAGGGGCAGGCGCACAGGGTCGGAGCCGCAGGCCAGGATCAGCCGGTCATAGGCGACGCTGAGCCCACCCTCGGCCTCGACCAGCTTGGCGGCCGGGTCGATGGCGATGACCTTGCGGCCGGAATGCAGGGTGATGCCGTTGTCGGCGTACCAGGCGACATCGTTGATAACGATCTCGTCGAAGGTCTTCTCCCCGGCCAGGACCGGCGAGAGCATGATGCGGTTGTAGTTCACCCTGGGCTCGGCGCCGAAGACGGTGATGTCGTAGCGCGTCGGATCGCGCTTCAGCACCTCTTCGATGGCCCGGCACCCGGCCATGCCGTTGCCGATGACGACCAGACGTTCCTTAGGCTGGGACATCGCCCTCTCCGCCTTGGGCCCCGCGATGCACGGAGCGACAAACTGTTCGGATGGACGCCTTTGCCCCGGTTGACCCCTCAGGGGCCGCGGCTCGCGAGAACCGCTTGGCGAAGCTTCGTTGCTCCGCACCTTCCGCTTCTACGGCAAGCCTTGCTGCGGTGCAGCGTCGGGAGGCGTCGGGTCCGGCCTCGACAGCCGGACCGCTCGAAAATGAGGCGTCCGGGGTTGCGGGGCGCCTATCCCTTGGGCGCCCTTAGACCCGCGCCACGGTGGCCGAGGCCGCGCCCCAGGTGGTGCGCCACTGCTTCTTGATGCTGGTGAGGCCCACCAGGGCCACCAGGGCCAGGGCCGCGAAGCCGAGGAAGCCCGCCTGGTAGGAGCCGGTGAGCTGCTTAGCCAGGCCCAGGCTGGAGGCCAAGTAGAAGCCGCCGATCCCGCCGGTCATGCCGACCAGGCCGGTCATCACCCCGATCTCGTTGCGGAACCGCTGCGGCACTAGCTGGAAGACAGCGCCATTGCCCATGCCGAGCGCCGCCATGCCGCAGATCACCACGCCCAGGGTCACGCGCACGTCGGCCAGGCCGAAGCTCATGACGCTCAGGGCCGCGGCGGCGACCACATACATGATCGAGAGCGTGCGGATGCCGCCGATCCGGTCGGCCAGCGCCCCGCCGATGGGCCGCACCATGGAGCCGGCGAACACGCAGGCGGCTGTGAAGAACCCGGCCATCACCGGCGCCAGGCCGTACTGGGTGTTGAAGTAGATGGTCAGGGACGAAGACAGGCCCACGAAGCCGCCGAAGGTCACCCCGTAGAACAGCATGAACCACCAGGCGTCGCCGATCTTCAGCACCGACAGGTACTCCGTCAGGGGCTTGGGCGCGGGCTGGTCCGGGCTGTCCTTGGCGAACACCAGATAGACCAGGAAGGCGACGATCAACGGGATGGTCGCCAGGCCGAGCACGTTCTGCCAGCCGAACAGGTTGGCCAGGCCCGGCGCGAACAGCGAAGCGAAGACCGTTCCGGAATTGCCGGCGCCGGCGATCCCGAGCGCCACACCCTGGTACTGCGGCGGATACCAGCGCGAGGCCAGCGGCAGGGCGATAGCGAAGGACGATCCCGCCACCCCCAGCACGAGGCCCACCGCCAGCACGCCGGCATAGGTGTCGACCTTCAGCATCCAGGCGATCAGCAGACCGGCGATGACGATGATCTGGCACAGGGTGCCGGCCAGCTTTGGGCCGATGCGGTCGACCAGGACCCCGTTGACGATGCGCAGCACCGCCCCGGCCAGCACCGGCAAGGCGACCATCAGGCCCTTCTCGGCGGCGTTGAGGTCCAGGTCCTTGGCGATCTGCACGCCCAGCGAGCCCAGCAGGACCCAGACCATGAAACTCATGTCGAAATAGAAGAAGGCCGAGGCCAGGGTGGGGGTATGGCCTGCCTTGAGAAAGTCTTTGCCGATCATGACCGCGCTCTGGAACAGGCGTCGCCGGCGGCGACGCGGATGGATGAGAAGGCGGATCGTCCAGAGCGTCCTGGAAACCCGCGTCGCCATTGGCGCGGGCGAAACGGCTCGCCGAATGGGCGCCATCTAGAGCCTGGCGCCCGGTCCTGCGGCGCCTTGCGAGAGCTTGGCCGGAGATTCGATGGTGGTTTGCGCAAAGATGCGGCGCCGAGCCTTCGCACCTGCACAAAAATGGGCGCCGGGACTGGACAGCCGCGCTGCGATGACGGCTGACGGGCAGGGATGGAAACCACAGGAACCAGTCTGCGCGTCCTCACGGGCCTGGCCAGCGAGACCGGCCGGCGGGCGCGCAACGAGGATTTCGCCGCCGCGGTGCTGGAGCCGCCCGGCCGGATGACCGGCGTCGCCTGCGCCATCGCTGACGGGATGGGCGGCGCCAAGGGCGGCCGGGTGGCGGCCGAGCTCTGCGTCCGCGCGGTGCTGGACGGCTATCTCGGGGCCAGCGAGACCCGCAGTGTGCGGCGCACCGCCGCCCACGCCGTCGACAGCGTCAACCGCTGGATCCACGCCCAAGGACGGACGGACGCGGAACTGGCGGGCATGGGCTGCACCTTGACCGTCGCGATCCTGCGCGGCCGGCGGCTGCATGTGCTGCATGTGGGCGACACGCGGCTCTACCGGCTGCGCGACGGACGGCTGGCGCGGCTGACGGTGGATCACCGGCTGGAGGGCACGACCAATATCCTGACCCGCGCCGTCGGCATCGCCGAGAGCCTGCGTATCGACTACGCCAGCGAGGATCTCGCGCCCCACGACCGGCTGTTGCTGGTCAGCGACGGCGTCCACGGCGCCCTGAACGACCGCCGCCTCGAGGAGATGCTGGCCCTGCGCGAGGGACCCGACGAGACCGCGCGACGCCTGGTCCAGGCCGCCCTGGAGGCCGGGTCCGACGACAACGTCACCGCCCTGGTGGTCGATGTCCTGGAGCTGCCCGCCGCCGACGTGGCCGGTCTCAGCCAGGAGGTCGAGGCCCTGCCCATGCGCGAGCCGCCCCAGGCCGGCGAGAGCATCGACGGCTTCGAACTTCAGGCCCTGATCGCCGACGGCCGCTACAGCCGGGTGTTCCGGGCGCGTGACGCCGACAACGACGCCAGCGTCCTGGTCAAGTTCCCCAAGCCCCAGGCCCTGGGCGCCGAAGCCTCGGCGCGGGCGGCCTTCCTGCGCGAGTCCTGGGTGGCGAGCCGGGTGCAGAACCCCTTCGTCGGTGCGGTGCTGGACCTGCCCGCCGGCCGTCGCACCAGCCTCTACCTCGTCCAGCCCTTCTATGCGGGGGAGACGCTGGAGCGGCGGCTATCGCGATCCCCGCCCGTGAGCCTGGACCAGGGCCTGGACATCGCCGTCAAGCTGACCAAGGCCATCGCCTCCCTGCACCGGGCCGGCGTCATCCACCGCGACATCAAGCCCGAGAACGTGATCCTGGAGCCGGGCGGCGGGCTGAAACTGATCGACCTGGGCGTGGCGCGACTGCCGAACCTGGAGGCCGCCCTACCCCCGGACATTCCCGGCACGCCCAGCTACATGGCGCCGGAACTCTTCGCAGGCGTCGCCGGCGACGAGCGCTCGGACATCTTCGCCCTGGGCGTCACGCTCTATGCGATGTTCTCGGGCGGCCGCTATCCCTACGGCGAGATCGAACCCTTCACCACACCGCGCCATCGCCGTCCGGCTCCGCTCTCGGCCTGGCGGCCCGACCTGCCGGCCTGGGTGGAGACGGTGCTGGCCCGCGCCGTGGCGGTCGATCCGGCCGAGCGGTTCCAGGACGGCTTCGAACTGGCCTTCGAGCTGGAGAACGGCGCGATAAGGGGCGCGCCCGCCCGCCGGACGCGCCCCTCGCTCTATGACCGCGACCCGCTGCGCTTCTGGCAGGTCGCGGCCCTCATCCTGCTGGTGCTGCTGGTGATCTCCCTCGCCAGTCCCTAAGCCGCCACCGCGTGGCGGGCGTAGAGGAACTCCAGCACCGACTTGCGGGCCCGCAGGTAGTCGAGGTCGGTGGCCAGCTCCAGCCGCCGGCGGGGACGGGCCAGGCCGACGCTGAGCACCTCGCCGATCGTCGCCGCCGGGCCGTTGGTCATCATCACGATGCGATCCGAGAGCAGCGCGGCCTCGTCCACGTCGTGGGTGATCATCAGCACCGTGTTCTTCAGCTTGGCATGGATCTCCATGACGCTGTCCTGCAGGTGGGCGCGGGTCAGCGCGTCCAGGGCGCCGAACGGCTCGTCCAGCAGCAGCACCTTGGGCTGGATGGCCAGGGCCCGGGCGATGCCGACCCGCTGCTTCATGCCGCCGGAGATCTCGGAGGGGCGCTTGTCGACGGCATGCGTCATCTGGACCAGAGCCAGGTTCTCCATCGCCCAGTCGTGGCGCTCGCGGCCGTTCTTCTTGCCGCGGAACACCTTGTCCACCGCCAGGCGGACGTTCTCGTAGACCGACAGCCAGGGCAGCAGGGAGTGGTTCTGGAACACCACCGCCCGGTCGGGACCCGGCGCCTCGACCGCCGAGTGGTCGAGGATAACCGCCCCGGTGGTGATCGGCACGAGGCCCGCCACCACGTTCAGCAGGGTCGACTTCCCGCAGCCGGAATGGCCGATGATCGAGACGAACTCGCCCTCGTCGATCTGCAGGTTCACGTCGGCCAGCACCTCATTGGCGCCGGTGCGGCCGGGGAACGAGACGCCGAGCGCCTCGATGGAGAGGAAGGCCTTGGGCATGTCCTGTTCCTTCTAGGAGAGCGCCGAGCCGCGGCTGACGAGACGTCCCAGCAGGGCCACGCCGCGGTCCAGCGCGAAGCCCACCAGGCCGACCCAGACCAGGGCGACCACGATGTCGGAAATGCGGGACGAGTTGTACTGGTCCCAGATGAAGAAGCCGACGCCGACCCCGCCCAGCAGCATCTCCGAGGCGACGATGGCCAGCCAGCTCATGCCGACCCCGATGCGCAGGCCGGTGAAGATGTAGGGCGTGGTGGCCGGCAGCAGGATCTTCCAGAAGTGCTCCAGCGGCGAGAGGCTGAGGGTGCGACTGACGTTCACATAGTCGGTCGGGATGTTCCGTACGCCGACGGCCGTGTTGATGATGATCGGCCAGATCGAGGTGATGAAGATCACGAACAGGGCCGAGGGCTGGGCCTCGCGGAAGGCGGCGAGCGAGATCGGCAGCCAAGCCAGGGGCGGCACGGTCCGCAGCACCTGGAACAGCGGGTCGAGCCCGCGATGGGCCCACACATTGGCCCCGACCAGAACGCCGAGCCCTATGCCGACCACCGCGGCCAGGCCGAAACCCACCCCCACCCGGCTGAGGCTGGTGGAGACGTGCCAGAACAGGCCCTTGTCGACCCCGCCATTGTCGAAGAAGGGATCGAGGATCAGGTCCTTCGACTCCAGCCAGATCATGCTGGGCGCCGGCAGGCCGGCGCCGTCCCCGGCCAGGAACTGCCAGACGCCGAGCAGGATCAGCAGCATGAGGGCGGGCGGCAGGACGGCCGCGGCGACCGCCTTGGCGGCCGTCAGGGCGCGGACCGCCCGCGACGGTCCCGGCGTGGGGAGCCGGGAGATCGTCGCGGGCGCGAGGTTCGTCGGCGGCTCGACTTCGCCGGCGATCTCGAACTTTTGCGCGGGCAGGCTCATGGGAAGCTCCTAGCCATGGGAAGGGGTCAGACCAGCTTCTTGATCGGCTGGCTCGCCAGGTAGGCGGCGGGGTTGGCCGGATCGAAGACCTTGCCGTCGAAGAAGCGCTCGACGCCGCGGCTGTCGGAAGCCGGCGCCGCCACGCCGAGCGACTTGGCCGCCGCCCGCCAGACGTCGGCGCGGTTGACCTTGGCCACAAGGGCCGCGGCGTTGGTGTTCCTGGGCATGACCCCCCACCGCTGGTTCTCGGTCACGAACCACAGGTCGTGCGACTTGAACGGGAACGAGGCGTTGTCGGCCCAGAACTTCATGACGTGGCCCGAGCCCTTCACCGAACGGCCGTCGCCGTAGTTGATGGTCCCCTGCAGCCTTGGAAGGATGTCGCCCATCGGTACGTTGATGTACTGACGGCCCGAGACGATGGAGCACATGGCCGCCTTGTTGGCCGCCTTGTCGCACCACATCTGAGCCTCCATGACGGCCATGGTCAGCGCCTGGGCCGCGCGCGGATATTTCGCCACCCAGTCGGCCCGGACGCCCAGGCACTTCTCCGGATGATTCATCCAGATCTCGGATGTCAGGCAGGCGGTGTAGCCGACCTTCTGGTTCACCAACTGGCCGTTCCAGGGCTCGCCCACGCAGAAGGCGTCCTGGGTCCCGGCCTTCATGTTGGCCACCATCTGCGGCGGCGGGATCACGATGGTGGAGACGTCGGTCTCGGGATTGATGCCACCCGCCGCCAGCCAGTAGCGGAGCCACAGGTCGTGGGTCCCGCCCCGGAAGGTCATCGCCACCTTGGCGATGTTTCCGGCCGCCTTCATCTGGGCGAACTTGGCCTTGGCGCCGCCGCTGTTGAGACCGACCTTCACCGCCTTGAGATCGCTGCCGACCGAAATCGCCTGACCGTTGGTGTTCAGCCGCGCCAGGATGTTCATCGGCAGGGGCCGGCCGCCGGTCGCGACGCCGGTCGTGAACTGATAGGGCATGGGCGTCAGGATGTGCGCGCCGTCGATGCCGCCGCCTCCGGAACCCAGGACCAGGTTATCCCGCGTGCCGCCCCATGAGGCCTGCTTCAGCACCTCGACGTCGGGCATGCCGTACTTGGCGAACAGGCCGCGTTCCTTGGCGATGATCAGGGGCGAGGCGTCGGTCAGGGCGATGAAGCCCAGCTTGGCCTTGGCGACTTCGGGGCCCGGGCCGGCGGCGAAGGCGCCGGACGGCAGGGCGGTCTTGGCGGCCAGCAGGGTGGCGGCCGCGGCGGTCAGAGCCCCACGGCGGGTCAGGTTCTTGTCGGTCATGGGATCGCTCACAGCTTGTATTCGAGGGTGAACCACACCTTGGTGCGGGAGGGCGGCGGCGCGGCCCCGCCCACGGGGACGAAGGCCTCGCGCTGGAAGTCGGCGTACTTGGCCGCCACCGAGAGCTTGGGCGTGATCGCCGCCTGGACCTGGACGTTCCACTCGTGGCCGAGGTCGGCGCCGGTCCGTTCGGCGTTGAAATCGTGGTAGCGGACCAGGATGTCGGTGTTGAAGAAGTAGGTCCTGCGGAACCGCGGCTTGATGTTGAAGCTGAGGTTCAGGTCCTCGATGCCGTCGACGAAGCCCTTGTTGCCGCCCAGCGGCTGGACGAAAGCGTCCGACCAGCCCTGGAAGGCGTGGACGGTGGCCAGCGGCGTGGTGAAGCCCCGGGTCCCGTTGCCCTCCAGCGACTCCCAGGAGAGCTTGGCCGTGTAGATGTCGAAGGTTCCGGCGACGTCGGCGCCGAAATAGTCGAGATCATAGCCGGCGGTGTTGCCGTGATAGTCGCTCTGCTGGGCGTAGGTGGCGTTGTAGGCCACCTGGAACAGCCCGACCCAGGTCTTGCCCGACGCCTTGACTCCCTTGGTCACCGAGGAGTTCGGCGCCGAGTTCTGGAAGTCGAGGGCGTAGACGAAGCCCTGCAGGCGCAGGGCCTCGGCCGGCGACCAGGTGACGTTGAGCAGATGGCTGTCGCTGTCCCAGTCCTTCATCTCTCCCAGGATGCGGTTGACGTGGGTCACGTAGGCGTAGGTCGCCTTGAACCGGCCCAACGCGACGTCACCACGCACCGCGTCGAAGGTTTGTTCGTCCTGGCGCCAGCCGACATTGCCGACGAAGCGCTGGTCGTCGATCAGAATCCTCTGCCGGCCCAGGGTGACCACCGCCGCGGCGCTGGGCGTCCAGGTGAGCTGCAGGCGGTTGAGTTCGGTGACATCCGGGTCGTTGATGATCGGGAAGCGGGCCTTGTCCGCGCCGTTCAGCGGCGGGGTCGCGGCGCCCGGCACATTGACCGAGAAGCGCTCCGAGCCGACCTGGCGGACATCCTCGAACTCCACCAGGCCCCGCAGGCCGTTCCACTCGCCGGTTTCCCAGCCAAGCCGGGTGCGCAGGGTGAGCGCCTCGCCCTCATCGCGCAGCACCGGGGTCCGGGTCTGATCCACGCCCTCGTAGCGAAGGCGGGCCTCCAGGATCAGCTTGCCGCCGGCGATGGCCTCGCTGATCGTCGGCGGCGCGGCCGGCGGCGGCGGCGGTTCCGGCGCCGGTTCGGGTTCAGGCTCGGCGACCGCCTCGGTCGGTTCCTCCGCCGCGACCGCGGGGGCCTCTTCCGTCGCAGCCGTGGGCGGGGCCTGAGCCGCCGCCCCTGTCGCAGTAACCAGCGCCGCGGCGATCGCCGCTGGCGCCAGAACGCCTCTCCTCATGTTCATCGGCCTATCCCCCGAGCAAAAAAAAGACGTCCGCCGGGGTGGGAGCCCCGCGCGGACGTCGTTGTCCTTCCAAGTCCGAAACCTTGCGGTCCCGGCGACCCTCTCGGATCGTTCGCGGGACGCCATTGCCCCGCGATGTCGCCCTCAGGCCGCCACGCCGGCTTCATGCTCGCAACTGCGAAATGACGGATATCGCCGTTCCGTCAGCGCCCGGACGCCTTTTGCATCAAGGATGGGCGCCATTGTGCGGTGCAGCGCACAAGGATTGAGCGTCGGACAGTCGACTCAGGACCGGAGCCGGCCGATGGCGAAGCCGGCGGCGTAGCGTTCCGGTTGCGCGGCGTCGAAGCTCCCGCCGTCGAAGAACAGGTCCGGGGCCATGGGAATCGGGGCGGTGGCCTCGTCCAGGGTCCAGGCCGAGGCGTGCAGGCCCTCGACCTTCTCGTCCACCAGCGGCGCCGGCGCCCCCAACTCGGCGGCGGCGGCGCGGAACAGGTCGGGCCGATAGACCGCCTCGGCGGTCCCGGCGATATCGGCCTCCGGTCCGATCTGGCCCCAGCGCAGCATCTGGGCGAGGAACCAGACCGCATGGCTGCGCCAGGGGAAGCTCGCGGCGTAGCGGTGATAGATAATATAGTCTTGGTCGTCAGGGCCTGGTTCGCCCAGGGCGTAGGGCGGCGCGCCGGTGAGCGAGCGTGCGACCACCTCCTCGGGCGCGTCCACATAGCGATGATGGGCCAGTATGGCGGCCAGTTCCCCCCGGTTGCCTGGTTCGTCGGCCCAGGCCGCAGCCCTGATCAGCGCCCGCAGGGTCGCGCTCAGGGTCAGGGGATGGCGCTCGGCGAAGCCCTCGGTGACGCCGAACACCTTGTCCGGCCCCACGCCCCAGAGCTCGGCGGCGTAGACCATGATCTCGCCATGGCCGTCGGCGACCGCCTGGGCGTTCCAGGGCGCCCCGACGCAGAATCCATCGATATCGCCGGCCGCCAGGCGTGCAGTCATCCGCGCGGGCGGCGTCACCACGATGCGCAGGTCGCGATCGGGATCGACGCCGGCCTCCGCCAGCCAATAGCGCAGTTCGTAATTGTGCACCGAGAACGGGAAGACCACGGCGAAGGTCAGCGGCGGCAGGCCCTGGGCCTTGCGCGCGGCGATGATCGTGGCCAGCGGCCGGGCGGTGCGGGGCCGCAGTTGCATGCTCTGGGGCTCGGCCGCGCGCATGGCGTCGGCCAGGGCGGTCGAGACGGTGATCGCGCTGCCGTTCAGGTTCAGCGACATTGGCGCGATCATCCGCGCGGGTTCGCCGCAGATCCCCAGCCTCACCGCCAAGGGCATGGGCGCCAGCATATGGGCGCCGTCCAGCGCGCCCATGGCCACCTTGTCGCGGATATTGGCCCAGGAGGCCTCGCGCGACAGGTCCACAGAAAGTCCCTCGCTCTCGAAGAACCCCTTCTCGCGGGCGACCGCCAGCGGCGCGCAGTCGTTCAGCGCGATAAAGCCCAGCCGCAGCTGGGTCCGCTCCAGGCTCATGACCCGTCTCCCTTCAAGACGCCCGCGAAGGTGAGCAGGTCGTTGGCCACCGCCCCGATCGGCCGACCGGTGTCCATGGCGAGCTTGCGCAACAGGCTGTAGGCTTGGTCCTCGTCGATGCCGCGCTCCTTCATCAGGAGGCCCTTGGCGCGCTCGACGGACTTGCGCGAAGCCAGGTCGGCCTTGGCCTTGTCGAGATCCGTGCGCAGCTTCTGCATCAGCTCGAAGCGGCTCATGGCCACCTCCAGCACCGAACGCACCCGCCCCGCCGAGAGCCCGTCCACCACATAGGCCGCGACCCCGGCCTCCACCGCCGCCTCCGCCAGGCCGGGCGAGGAGCGGTCCACGAACATCACCACCGGGCGCGGGTTCTCGGAGCTCGCCTCGCGCAGGCTTTCCAGGGTGTCGCGGTCGGGGCTATCGCAGGCGATAACGATCACATCGGGAGCGAAGGACGGCAGCTCGCCCTCGATGGCCTCGAAGCTAGAGGCGCGGCGCACCTCCAGCGGGCGCACATCCGCCAACCCTTCGGCGACCAGCGCCGCCCGCGCCTCGTCCGGATCGATGATGATGACCTTCATTCGTCGCCACCCGGCGGCCAGGGGGCTCGCGCGATCAACCCGTTTCTGCGTTGAACACGAAAGCATCATCGTGGCGCCTAGAAATTAGGCGCCAGGCTGGCGAGATTCTAGAGCGGGATCTTGGCGCCGAACTTCACCCGACGGCGAACGAAGATGGTCTCGTAGCGGCCCACCGAGGGATGGTCGCCGATATGGGCGTCGGCGAATTGGTTGAAGCTCTCGATGCCGTCGAACATGCCGATGCACATGAGCTCGTAGGCGCCGGCGATCTCCATGATCACCTGGACCTGCGGCGACTTGCCCAGGAAGGCGCGGAACTCGGCCACCGACTGCGGCTTCTGTTGGACCAGCTGGATGAGCAGCACCACGGAGAGCTGTTCGCCGGCCACCTTCGGATTGACCACCGAGACGTCGGCGGTGATCACCCCGCTGTTGCGGTAGTTGCGGATGCGCCGCTGGATCGCAGATGGCGACAGGGGCACCCGGTCGGCCAGGTCGTGGGCCGTCATCTGGTTGGAATCCTGGAGCGCGGACAGGATCTGAAGGTCCAGCCTATCAAGATTAGGCGTCATTCAACGCCAGGCCCCATGACCAACATCGGCATCGTCACCAAGGCGGATGTCATGGTCATGTCTACGCGCTCCTGAACGCCGATATGTGACCCGCTTCGCCGTCTATTCGCCAATTAATTTCTCGACATATTTCTCCGCTTACTCATGTAACCGATATGATACGCGAGCTTCCCCTGCAGTAGATTGTTACGCTGGTGGGACATTCCTTTCTTTTCTGTAATCTTCCAAGCATGCAAAAGGGGCGGCGATTGGCTTCGCCGCCCCTCCCGCATTGTTTCCGGCTTCTAGAAGCGGAGCTTGATCTGCCCGAAGGCGCGGCGGCCGATCACGTCATAGGTGGACGGGTCGGTGCCGGACTGGACGTTCGGCGCGTACAGACGCGGCTGCTGGTCGGCCACGTTGTTCACGCCAAGCTTGATCTCGACATTGTCCGTGACGCCCCAGGTGGCGTCCAGGTCGATGTAGTAGGTCGCCGGGACGTTGGAAGGCACGCCGGCCGTGCCGAGGAAGGTCTCG
>NZ_JAUYOJ010000201.1 GCF_030697925.1 Phenylobacterium sp.
CGGTTGTGCGTCCAGCGAAGGCTGGCGTGTTCAGCAGGAGATAGACCTGTCGGGGAAAGAGTCAGAAGCCCCGTAGCTTGGATAGCAGGGTGGCGGGTAACCAATACTCTGAAGCCTATCGACAAGACTTCCCTTGGGGAAGTGCGAGTCACCGGGCCGTAACGAAAGTAAACGCAGAAGTGGCCTCGAAAGTGAATAAATCCGAAGGCCGAGCCCGTAACCGTGGGGCGAAGGCAGCATGGGTAGTCGAAATCTGGCCGATACGACTATTCCACTTCGGCGGGGTAGTAGCGACAGCACGGTGACAAGGACACGCTAAGCAACTGGAGAACCCCTACTCGCCCCGGCGCGAAATCGCCGGAGCAAGGTAGACCTTATAACCGGTGAACCCGGGAAGTGGGTCGAAGGCGGGAGGGAGGCGGACGGGTTCGTAGTAGCGATGAAACGGCGTAATGGCCGTGGAGCGAAGGAGCCCTGCTGCATTGTAATTTCTCTAACAACATGAAAGGCAAGGACGACATGATAAAAGCGTCCGTCAGTTTGCAATATCTGAGAAGGAGAATATACGTCAAGGCGAAGGCTGAACCGTCCTGGCGTTTTTGGGGTTTGTACGTCCATGTCTGCAAGATGGAAACGCTGTTTCTGGCGTATGACATGGCCAAGAAAAATGACGGGGCGCCGGGAATTGACGGCGTCACGTTTGAGGACATCGAGGCGCAGGGGATAGCGACATTTCTCGTGCAGATACAGGACGAACTGATGGGGCGCACGTATGTGCCGCTACCGGCACGAAAGCAGGAAATACCGAAGGGCGATGGGAAATTCAGAATCCTTTCGATTCCGGCGATTCGTGACAGGGTGGTGCAGGGTGCACTCAAGCTGATACTGGAACCAGTCTTCGAGGCGGATTTCCAACCGGGGTCATTTGGCTATCGTCCAAAGCGGATGGCGAAGGAAGCAGTGAACCGGGTGGCACAAGCAATTGTTCAGGCCAAGACACGCGTGATTGATCTTGATCTGCGCGCCTATTTTGACACGGTTCGACATGAACTTCTGTTGAGGAAAGTGGCGCAACGCATCAATGATGAGGACGTGATGCACT
>NZ_JAUYOJ010000202.1 GCF_030697925.1 Phenylobacterium sp.
GAACGCTTCTTCAGCCGCATCAAGCACTTCCGGCGCATCGCAACCCGATACGACAAGCTCGCGTCCACCTTCATGGGCTTCGTCACCCTCGCCGCCATCATGCTGTGGCTCAAATAGCTAAATGGTCACCGCTACCTAGTGTCTCGCCCGCCGGATCCTGTCAGCAGCGGCGCCTATTTGGACGCGAGTTGGTCTGCGCCGGCGCAGGCGGCGGCGACCAAGGCCCGGTCGTCGGCGCTCTTGGCCGGGGCGGCGTTGCCGGTCCGCCAGTTGGCCGACAGCTCCAGCGGCTTGGAGGGGGTGTAGGACCCGATCACGATCAGCGTCTTGCCCTTGCAGTCGAGGGCCACGACGTTGCCCACGCCGTCCGGCTTGCCCGGCGCCGAGGGGCCCAGCCGCGGCTCGGCGCCCGGCTTGCTGATCGCCTGCATGACCACAACCCGGCCGGTCTGGACGTCGCGGTAGCTATAGTCGGCGTCGTAGGCCCACTGGATGCCCTTGTCGCTGGGCGTGCCATAGGGCTTCCAGGTCTCGGCCTGGGCGGCGCCGGCGGCGGCCATGACGGATAGGACGGCGATCGCAATGACGCGGCGCATGGAAATACTCCTGGTTCAAATTCCCTCGCCGCGACCCTATCTGGCCGGGCAAGCGGGCACAAAGCCGAATCCACATCCCTGGCTGAGCTTGACTTGGAGCCCCCCCGAGCCTACCTCCAGCCCGGCGTTAGCACTCAGGGGCGCCGGCTGCTAACGGCCCTGTCCCAAGCGCTTCCACCACAGCATTTTTCAACCGTCCCGAACGGAGACTTAAAGATATGGCGTTTCGTCCTCTGGGAGACCGCGTCCTCGTGAAGCGCGTCGAGGAAGAAGAAAAGACCAAGGGCGGGATCATCATCCCCGACACCGCCAAGGAGAAGCCGCAGGAAGGCGAGATCATCGCCGTCGGCCCCGGCGCCCGTGACGACAATGGCAAGATCCAGCCGCTGGACGTCAAGGCCGGCGACAAGATCCTGTTCGGCAAGTGGTCCGGCACCGAGATCAAGATCGACGGTCAGGATCTCCTGATCATGAAGGAAAGCGACGTCCTGGGCGTGGTCGAGTAACCCGCACGGACCCCCTTCCTCCCATCAACATCCCTCTGAAAGAGCAGGAAAATGGCCGCTAAAGACGTCTATTTCGCTTCCGACGCGCGCGACCGCATGCTGCGCGGCGTCAACATCCTCGCCAACGCCGTCAAGGTGACCCTGGGCCCCAAGGGCCGCAACGTGGTCATCGAGAAGTCGTTCGGCGCCCCGCGCTCGACCAAGGACGGCGTTTCCGTCGCCAAGGAAATCGAGCTGGCTGACCGCTTCGAGAACCTCGGCGCCCAGCTGATCCGCGAAGTCGCCTCCAAGACCAACGACAAGGCCGGCGACGGCACCACCACCGCCACCGTCCTGGCGCAAGCCATCGTCGTGGAAGGCCTCAAGTCGGTCGCGGCCGGCATGAACCCGATGGACCTGAAGCGCGGCGTCGACAAGGCCGTGACCAAGGTGATCGAGGAGATCAAGGCGTCCTCGCGCAAGGTCACCACCAACGCCGAGATCGCCCAGGTCGGCACCATCTCCGCCAACGGCGACACCGAAGTCGGTGAGATGATCGCCAAGGCCATGGCCAAGGTCGGCAACGAAGGCGTCATCACGGTGGAAGAGGCCAAGAGCCTTGAGACCGAGCTGGACGTCGTCGAAGGGATGCAGTTCGACCGCGGCTACCTGTCGCCGTACTTCATCACCAACGCCGACAAGATGGAAGTCGAACTCGAAGAGCCTCTGATCCTGCTCTTCGAAAAGAAGGTCTCCTCGCTGCAGCCCCTGCTGCCGGTGCTGGAAGCCGTGGTGCAGTCGGGCCGTCCGCTGCTAATCATCGCCGAGGACGTCGAGGGCGAAGCCCTGGCCACCCTGGTGGTCAACAAGCTGCGCGGTGGCCTGAAGGTCGCGGCCGTCAAGGCTCCGGGCTTCGGCGACCGCCGCAAGGCCATGCTAGAAGACCTCGCCATCCTCACGGGCGGTGAGCTGATCAGCGAAGACCTGGGCATCAAGCTCGAGAACGTCACCATCGACATGCTCGGCCGCGCCAAGAAGGTCTCGATCACCAAGGACGACACCACCATCGTCGACGGCGTCGGCGCCAAGGACGCGATCGAGGGCCGTATCGCCCAGATCAAGCGTCAGATCGAGGACACAACCTCGGACTACGACAAGGAAAAGCTGCAAGAGAGACTGGCCAAGCTGGCCGGCGGCGTCGCGGTGATCCGTGTCGGCGGCGCGACGGAAGTCGAAGTCAAGGAAAAGAAGGACCGCGTCGACGACGCCCTGAACGCGACCCGCGCGGCCGTGGAAGAAGGCATCGTCCCCGGCGGCGGCGTCGCTCTGCTGAAGGCCTCGAAGGTTCTCGACGGCTTCAAGGGCGACAATGACGACCAGGAAGCCGGCGTGGCCATCGTGCGCCGCGCCCTGCAGGCCCCGATCCGCCAGATCTCGGAAAACGCCGGGGTCGAAGGCTCGATCGTGGTCGGCAAGGTGCTGGAAAACCCGTCGCCGACCTTCGGCTTCAACGCCCAGACCGAGGAATATGTCGATCTGGTCGCGGCCGGCGTCATCGACCCCGCCAAGGTGGTTCGGACGGCTCTGCAGGACGCGGCCTCGGTCGCCGGCCTGCTGATCACCACCGAAGCCGCCATCGTCGAAGCCCCCAAGAAGGGCGGCGGCGGCCAAGCCGGCGGCATGGGCGGCGGCATGGGCGGCATGGGCGACATGGACTTCTAGTCCAGGCTCAAACGCTTACGAAGATCGAGGGCGGAGCCGAAAGGCTCCGCCCTTTTTCTATGTCAGCCCTTCTTGGCGTCTTTCTATGTCAGCCCTTCTTGGCGTCGCCGATGACGATGGCGCCGATCCAGCTCACCACGCCGGTGACGATCGCCGCGAGCAGGCCTGGGGCCAGACCCGTGACCGTGAAGCCCGGCAGCAGCCAGGCCACCAGCCCGATCATCGCGGCGTTCAGCACCAGCAGCCACAGGCCGAGCGTGATGACCGTGAGCGGCAGGGTGAGCACGAACAGGATCGGCCGCAGGATGGCGTTGACGATCCCCAGCAGCAGGGCGGCGATCAACAGGTCGACGATCCCACTATAGCTCACGCCCGCCAGCAGGTAGGCGGCGAGCGCGAGGCCGAGCGCCCCGAAGACGACGCGGGCGAGGAAACGGGTCATGCCGGACTCCATGAGGCTTGCGGCGGAGCTTTGCGCGCTTAAGTGTCGGCGGCAAGCGACGGAGACCATCCATGTTTGCGGCATTGGCGGCGGCCTTGGCCCTTGCGGCCCAGGGAACGTCCATCCCTCCTGAAGCCCTTGCGCCCCTGGCGCCCTCACCTCAGGCGACCGCCGCGGCCGCGCCTGTCACGACCGAGATCGCACGCGTCCGTGCGGACCAGGCGCGCCTGCCGCCGCCGCGCACCGACGCCGAGAAGCTGGCCCGGATGGGACGGCTCGACCAGGCTCCCCGCGTGGCGTTCGGAAAATTGGACCTGTCGGGACTTTCCGTCGAAGATCGAAAGGCGGCCATGAGCGCCATCTGGGGCGCCATCACCACGATCGACCGGGCCAACCAGGCCGAACTTCTCAGCATGGTCCCGGCCGAAGGGTGGTTCTTGTCCAGCCTGTACGGGCGCGAGGCGTCCGAGGCTGCATTCCACATCGTCCAGCATGCCGACCTAGAGATGCAGAAACGCTTCCTGCCGATCATCGAGCCCCTCGTGGCAAGGGGTGAGGTAAGCGGCGAGGCCTACGCCAAGATGTACGACAGGGTGTCCGTGCGCGAGGGGCGAGCGCAGCGCTACGGGTCGCAGTTCCGCTGCGAGGGCGGGAAATGGGTTCCGGACGCCCTGGAGGACGCCACCAAGGTGGAGGTCAATCGCAAGGCGATGGGCATGTCGACTTTCGCCGACCGCGTCGCCCACTTCGCGGCTATGCCGCCCTGTTGAGGCTTGCGGCGGAGCTTTGCGCGCTTAAGTGTCGGCGGCAACCGTCAAGGAGGTCCCATGCCCTACGTCAATATCCGCATCACGCCCGGCGCCACCGAGGCGCAGAAGGCCGAGTTGATCGCGGGGGCGACGGACCTGCTGGTCAAGGTGCTGAACAAGAACCCCGCCACCACCTTTGTGATCATCGACGAGGTGGAGACGCAGAACTGGGGCGTGGCCGGCGAGAGCGTGGCGGCGCGCAACCGCAAGGCCGCCGGCGGATAGTTTCAGCGCGGAGACCTTTCCGCCCCGCTTTGGCCTCAGGGCGCCGCCAGCTTGGCCGTGCGCCCGCTCCCCCAGGGCGCGAGGGATGAGTCCGATGCTGCGCAATCTTCTCCTGGCCGGCGCCCTGGCGGCGCTCGGCGTCCCCGCCTTCGCCCAGGCGCCGCCTGATCTGCCGGGTGGAGGCCTGTTCATCAGCCCGTCCGGCGAGCCGTTCCGCGGCGGCGAGGACAAGGCCGCCTGGTTCGCCGGGGCCGATGGCGACCATGACAGCGTCCTGACCCTGGCCGAGTTCCGGGCCGACGCCGCGCGGTTCTTCAAACTGCTGGACGTCAATGCCGACGGCCAGGTCGACGGGGCCGAGAACCAGCGCTACGAGCGCGAGATCGCCCCGGAGATCACCGGCATGAGCTTCGGCGGCCCGCGCGGCGGCGGACGGCCCGGCGAAGGGCGGTTCATCAAGCGCATCGGACCGAAGCAGGCGCCGCGCGAAGGCGCCGCACGCTTTTCCATGCTCAACGAGCCCCAGCCGGTGCGCGGCGGCGACGGCGACCTCAACCAGCGAGTCAGCGCCGAGGAATGGGCCAAGGTCGCCGGGCGACGGTTCGGGCTGCTGGACGCCGACGGCGACGGCAAGCTGACCCTCGACACCCTGCCGCGGCGACCCTAGCCGACGCTCACCGCCTCCAGCGAGGGCACGGATTCCTGTAGCCGGCCGCCGATGCGGATAGGCTCGACGCGGCGGGCCAGGCCGGTGGCGTCGTCGGTCTCCACATAGACCCCGCAGACCGTGGCCGGACCCTCGGCCGGCTTGAAACGGCCGCCAGAGACCCGTGTGGTGAACCGGCGCAGCGGCTCTTCCTTCTGGTTGCCGATGACGCTGTCATAGTCGGCGCAGGCGCCGGCGTCGGTCTGATAGGCGGTGCCGCCCGGCAGGATCTGGCAGTCGGCGGTCGGGACGTGGGTGTGGGTGCCCACCACCAGGCTGGCGCGGCCGTCGCAGAAGTGACCCATGGCCATCTTCTCCGAGGTGATCTCGGCATGCATGTCGATCACGATGGCGTCGACCGCCACACCCAGGGGGCAGGCTTCCAGCTCCCGGTCGACCGCACCGAACGGATCGTCGAGCGAATCCATGTGGATGCGCCCCAGCACGTTGACCACCAGGATGCGCTTGCCGGCCTGGGTCTCGAACATCTGCGAGCCACGGCCCGGCGTGTCGGCGAACAGTGGATAGTTGACCGGGCGGATCAGGCGCGGCTCGCGCACGATGTAGGTCAGGGCCTCCTTCTGGTCGAAGGAGTGGTTGCCGAGGGTCAGGCAGTCGGCGCCGGCGTCGAACAGCTCGCGCGCGGTGTTCTCGGTGATCCCGAAACCAGCGGCGGCGTTCTCGGCGTTGACGATGACGAACTCGAGGTCGAGCCGGCGGCGCAGGGCGGGCAGGTAGTCGGCGAGGCCATCGCGGCCGGCGCGGCCCACCACATCCCCGAAAAAAGCGAAACGCATGGAAATTAGTCCTTTCGGACGCGGATATAGCCGCTTTCGGTGAGAATAGCGTCCAACCTCTGATCGTGCGGCTCGCAGGGGACGGACCGCACCTCCTGGCCGGCATAGGCCAGGCCCAGGACGAAGACCGGCTTGTGGGCGCGCAGTTCGGCGATGGTGCGGTCGTAGTGGCCGCCGCCCTGCCCCAGCCGCCCACCCTGGCGGTCGAAGGCCAGCAGCGGACAGACGATCAGGTCGGGATGCAGCACCGGCGCGTGGCGCGGCGGAGCCGGCACGCCGAACAGGTCCGGCTGGGGCAAGTCGCGTTCGTCCCAGGCGCGGAACACCAGGGGCGCCTCGTGCGCCTCGCAGACCGGCAGGGCGAAGAAGGCGCCTGTGCGCGCCAGCCGGCGGATCAGCGGGCTGGGATCGATCTCCGCCCCCACGGCGTGATAGCCGCTGAAACAGGCGAAGGCGGGCAGGTGCTCGAGGACCAGGTGCTCGGCCGCGGCCTGGGCGGCATGGGGCGCGGCCTGGGCCAGCTTGCGGCGGCGGCGGCGAAGTTCCGCGCGCAGATCTGACTTGGTGGGATCGCCCAACTTGGTAGGATCTAAAGACACGCCCAGAGCATAGGCGAAGGGTGGCGGCGCCGCGAGAGCCGTGAAGGACGGTTGAATCCCCTCGACCTGGATAACCAGGTGGGCGCCGTTTTGCCCGGTCCCACGGGACCGGCCAGGGACAGCTCCCTTAGAGTGAATTAAGGTCGC
>NZ_JAUYOJ010000122.1 GCF_030697925.1 Phenylobacterium sp.
GCGGGCCGGCCAATCGCCTAATGGCGGATCGGCGCGGCCGGTAGCCCCGCTTCGGCCAGGGAGGCGAATTCACACGGCGTCGCTGGCGTGGCCGGCGAAACCGCAAGGTCGTCTTCTGACGATGTCGTCACGGCGACCCAACAACAAAAACAAGGAGGGACAGATGTCGAAGATCATGTGGGCGTGTCTTGGAGCCGCCTTGAGCGCACCGTTCGGAGCACTCGCGCAGGTCGCGGATGCTGAGCCCACGGAGCGGCTGCGCCTGAGCCTTCGGGGGACCAACCTCTTCGATGAGGTGGTGGCGCGCCAAATCAGCGTCGCGAGCCAGGGCGCCTTCGCGCTCAACGACACGCCGCGCCAATACGGGATCGCACTGCAGGCGCGCTTCTGATGGCCGAGACCTTGCCTGGCCAGCGACAGGGACCTCTCCGCGGCCTGCGCGTGCTCGAGTTCGCCGGAATTGGCCCGGCGCCGTTTTGCGGAATGCTGCTCTCTGATCTCGGCGCCGACGTCTTGCGTATCGATCGGCCCGGCACCGTGGGCGGCGAGCCGTCGGATGTCACGGCCCGCGGGCGCCGATCGGTCGTCATGAATCTTAAATCCCCGGAGGCGGTAGACGCGGCGCTGAATCTCCTTGAGAGCGCCGACGTGCTCATCGAGGGCTTCCGGCCGGGCGTGATGGAGCGTCTTGGGTTGGGACCGTCGGTCGCGTTGAAGCGCAACAGAGCCCTGGTCTACGGCCGGATGACCGGTTGGGGCCAGGACGGGCCGTGGGCCCACGCAGCCGGGCACGATCTGAACTACATCGCCTTGTCCGGCGCCCTGTCTGCGATCGGCACGCGCGATAAGCCCGTGGCTCCGCTCAATCTGATTGGCGATTATGGGGGAGGGGCGCTGTACTTGGCGTTCGGCGTCGTTTCCGCCGTCCTCTACGCTCGGGAAACCGGGGTCGGCCAGATTGTGGACGCCGCGATGAGCGATGGTGCGGCGTCGCTGATGTCCCTGTTCTTTGGTTTCAAGGCGGCGGGCAATTGGCGCGAGGAGCGCGCGTCAAATCTGCTCGACGGCGGAGCGTACTTCTACGACACCTACCAGTGCGCCGACGGCAAGTGGATCTCCCTGGCGGCCATTGAACCGCAGTTCCGCGCAGAACTCCTCCGACGAATCGGGATCGACGATCCCGCCTTCGAACCACAGAGTGATGATCCACAAGCTTGGGCGTCTCTGCGGGTGAAACTTGCTGATGTGATCATGCTGAAGAGCCAGGCGGAATGGTGCGAAGTTCTGGGCGGAACTGATGCCTGCTACGCCCCAGTGCTCACGCTCGAAGAAGCGGTGGCGCATCCGCACAATCGTGCCCGGCAGACCTTCGTCGAAATAGCCGGGGTGGTGCAACCGGCCCCCGCTCCGCGCTTTTCCGCCAGCCCGGGCGCTGTTCAGGGTCCGCCGCCAGCCATCGGTCGACACAATGAGGAGGCGCTGGTCGATTGGGGCTTCAGCCACGAGGCGATCGAGCGGCTTCGGGGGGCCGGCGCGCTGTGGGGCCCCTCGTAGGTCTAAGCCTGTGCCCCTAGGGACGCTGATATCTCGTGAGCCGCGGCGCGAAGATGTGCGGCGATCTCCCCATCCGGCTCGAGGTCTCGCTGACCGACCAGGGACACCATGGACAGGCTGAGCACCATCCGCTGCTCGGCGTCGAATACCGGAACGGCAAGGCCCTGGAGGCCGACGAGAAGGTCTCCTCGTTGGAAAGCGAACTGTTGATCGCGGACCGTCTCGAGATAGGCGTCGAACTCGGCCTTGTTGAGTTTGCGATTGTCCATCCGAGGCGCGACCCCGGCCGCGAACTCCGCATCGAGCAACGGAGCGACGAGCTCGCGTGGCAGATAGGCGGCGAACAATCGCCCGATGCTGGTATTGGCGATGGACAGGGGCGCACCGATGC
>NZ_JAUYOJ010000137.1 GCF_030697925.1 Phenylobacterium sp.
GCGGGACGGCGCCGGGGCGGAACCAGATCTCGCGCCTGACAGTCCAGGCGTTCGACTGCACCACCCGCGGCGCGGCGGAACCGACGGCGACCGCCGCCGGCTTCAGGCCAGCGATTTCGGAGGTCGGTCGGGCCCAATGGGCAGGTGGGAACGCCAAGCCGCGCTTTTCGGTGCGTCGAGCGCCATCGGGACTTCGAAGGCTGCGATGGTCGAGATCACCGCCAGAACAGCGACGCCGCCGGCGCAGGCCGTCGAACAGGACTTGGCGCAGCCCTTGAGCATCTTGTCGCAACAGGGATCGGATTTGACGGGCGCGGCGTGCCGATCGGCAGACGCATCCATCGACGCCATGCTGGAGGCGACGGCCTGGGGGGTATTCATGCCGCAGGCCATCGGCGCCGCCAAAGCGGTGATCGGGCTGGCCGCGAGGGCCAGAAGGGCAAGAATGGCGATAAGAATGCGCGCCATGGCGCCATTTTCCGCCCGCTGGCCTGCATTGTCACGCTGAATTCCCGGCGGATTCGGCTGGCGTCGGGCCGTTGATCGGCCCGGATCAGGCGCAGAGCACCTCGATGACTGGGCAGGACGGCGCCGTGTCGCCGCGACACCGATCGACGGTGTCCGCCAGCGCCGCTTCAAGCCGGGCGAGATCGGCGATCTTGGCGCGCACGGTCTCCAGGTGTGCCGCCGCGATCACCTGCACCTCGGCGCACGAGGTCCGGCCGGGCTGGGCGAGCGCGATCAGCGCCCGGACGTCGTCCAGCCCGAACCCCAGCTCCCGCGCCCGGCGGATGAAGGCGAGGCGCCGGCCCTGCTCGGCAGTGTAGCTGCGATGCCCGCCGGAGGTGCGATCAGGCTTGGGCATCAGGCCGATGCGCTCGTAGTAGCGCACGGTCTCGAGGTTGACGCCGGCGTCCTGCGCCAGCCGGCCGATCGTCAGTCCACGCGCGCCAGCCATGATTTTACCTCTTGAACCCGTAGTCCCTACAGGTTGCAGACTAGCGTCGATCCTGGCTGAAGGCGAGGCGATGGCACCCGGCGATGCACTTCGATCCGCACGCCGGCCCGCGGCCGGCGGTTCGGGGGACTCCTTCGTCGGCTGGGCGGCGATCGGCGCGGCCGCATCGGCGGTCCTGGCCTGGGCCGCATGCTGTGTCCTGCCGCTTGCGCTTTCCCTGGCCGGCCTCGGCCTTGGCGCGACAGCTTGGATCGCGGGCCAACGGACCTGGCTGACCCTCGCGGCCGCGACGGCCATCGGCCTCGGCTGGTGGCTGACCTGGCGGCGCGCACGCGCCTGCTGGAAAGACGGGACCTGCCCGCCGCCATCGCGATTTACCGTGGGCCTGTTGAACGTGGCCACGGCGCTGATCCTGGCGGCGCTCGTCTGGCGGCCCGCGATCGAACCCTGGCTCCTCACCCTGTTGCGGGCGGCGCGAGGATGAGCGCCATGCCGATCTTGAGCAGGTCGACGCTCACCTGCCCGCAGTGCGGCCATCGAGCGATCGAGTCCATGCCGACCGACGCCTGCCAGTATTTCTACGATTGTCGTGGGTGCGGGGCGGTCCTGAAACCGAAAGCCGGCGACTGCTGCGTGTTCTGCTCCTACGGCGATGTCGTCTGCCCGCCCGTGCAGGAAACTGGGAGGGGCTGCTGTAGCTGAAATTCGGCGCCTTCACGTGGCGTCCGTCATCGCCTCCTCATAGGTTGCTTTAGAGTTTTTGCGTTGTCGCGGAAGATCAAGGGCATCGGCGCGGTCTTTGCGCCACGCTGCGGGCGGACGCCGAGACGCGGCTGAGCGCCTGCGAGGCTCTGCCCGACGCCTACGCGTAGCGCGTCTTCGGCGCGCCACGCGAAACAACTGAGGACGCCCGCGTGAAGCAGGACGGCGAAACGCTCACGGCCATTGCTGAAGCGGGCTGTCTCAACCCGCTGCTGGCGGCGATCACGATAAGCGCCAGCAGCGTCGATGACCTCCGCGTCGGTCTTCGGATCCGCCCACAGCAGAACGCCTGGCGCTGATGCTGGCCCCTTCACCCTCACGCGGTCTACGAGCGGTCCCCCGCGGCGTCTGGGCGATCGGCTTCGTCTCGATGTTCATGGATATCTCCTCGGAGATGATTCACAGCCTGTCGCCCACCACGATCACGGCCATCATGGCCACGGCGGCGGGGAGGCCCCGCGGATCGACACCGGCCACGGCGTGTTGCGGTTGGAGATCTTCAAAACCGCCGCGCCGCCGCGCTTCCGGATCTATCCCGAGCGCGGTCACGGCTGGCCGGCGGACGATGTCCGCCTGGAAACCGAGCGCCCGGATGGAACGCGACAAGCCTTCAGCTTCACCGATCGGGGCGGCCATCTGGAAT
>NZ_JAUYOJ010000148.1 GCF_030697925.1 Phenylobacterium sp.
CATGCGGATCGGCTTGGCGTCCGAGCCCTGCGGCCAGAAATAGGCGCTGCGGCTGGAATTGACCTCGACCTCCAGCTCCACCCCGAGCTTGCGGCAATAGCCCAGCACCCCCTCGTGGTGGCTGGGCAGGCGGGCCGGGCCGGCGTTCATATAGACCCCCTCGGAGAAGGTCACGGTCTGGTCGGGCTCGCCCACCATCTCGATCTTCGAGCCGTTGCGCAGGGTCCAGTTGCGGCCGCCCAGCCGATCGCGCGCCTCCAGCAGGGTCACCGCGAACCCGGCCCGCTCCAGCTCGTAGGCGTTGACCAGCCCCGCGATCCCGCCGCCCAGGATGACCACGCTCTTGCCCGCTCCCAGGTCGGCCGGCATCACCGGGACCTGGCTGGCCGCGGCGGTGGGCAGCAGCCCCAGCGCCATCATCGCCGTATAGGCCGCGCCATAACCTCCGGTGGCGCCCACCCGATGCAAGAAACTCCGGCGACTGATCCCCATCTCACGCTCCGCTGACCGATCTGCGCCGCCTGACGCGTCGCGGGCCTCAGATGCCTGCGGCCTCCCCGCCCTTGGCAAGCCGGACCCCAGGAATCCACGGCGGATCGGCCGGCTCAGCGCAAATAACGGGCGAACCTGTTCAATTATCCGACAAACTGACAAAGCCGTCAGTTCATCTACACCTGAGATTTCATGCAACTTCCGATTGGTAGAATCATTTGTCCCGTCAGTTTGCTTCAAAACTCCGCATCTCCGACGTCAAATGTCTGATTTCCGCGCAATACGGAGTCACGATCACTAATCCAATTGACACAAATAGGTCAGTGCATGGTCCTGTTGCTCACATACCGCGTGACGGAGGCCAGACGCCGAGAGTCGATATCTTGGCGCGCTTCGTCGCGCGGAGGCGTCGCGCTTCGAATTACTGGAGAGCGAGAACGTATGGCGACGCCTCGCAAAAAGAAGACGGGCCAAAGGCTCGCGAGTACCGGTGGAGGAAGCGTTTCGAAGGGCCCGACAACATACCAAGAGGGGTCCTAGATGAAATCTGTATTTGCCGGGGTCAGCGCGCTTGCGCTCGCCTGCGGAATGGCCGGCGCCGCCGTGGCGCAGACGACCGACGAGGCGGCGGGCGAACTCGACGTCGTCATCGTCACCGGCACGCGCATGAGCGGCCTGCGGGCGGTCGATAGTCCGGCCCCGATCCAGGTGCTGGACGAGACGGCCCTGGCCCGCGTCGCCCAGAGCGACCTCATCCAGGCCATCGCCCAGAACGTGCCGTCCTTCAACGCCCAGGCGTTCGGCGGCGACACCGCCAACCTCACCCTATCGGCCAAACTGCGCGGCTTGAGCCCCAACCACGCCCTGGTGCTGGTCAACGGCAAGCGCCGGCACGGCACCGCCAACCTGGCGGTCCTGGGCGGTCCGTTCCAGGGGGGCGCCACCGCCGACCTCAACTACATCCCGCTGGGCTCGGTCAGCCATATCGAGGTGCTGCAGGACGGGGCCGCGGCCCAGTACGGCACCGACGCCATCGCCGGGGTCATCAACATCATCCTGAAGGACGACACCGAGGGCGGCTCGGTGGTGATCTCGGGGGGCAAGTATTTCGACGGCGGCGGCCTGACCGGCGACATCACCGCCAATATCGGCCTGGCCCCCATCGACGGCGCCTATCTGAACCTCACCCTGGAGAGCCGATGGCACGACCACACCTTCCGCGGCGACGTCGATCCGCGGACCATCGACACCCCCTACAACACCGCCTCCAGCTCGCGCCTGTCACGCTATCCGGGGCTCGTGAACCACCCCGACTATCCGTACATGAACCGCATCCCCGGCGACGCGGAATACCGGCTGAACATCTTCTCCTACAACGCCGGCTATGAGCTCGCCCCCGACACCGAGCTCTACAGCTTCGGCACCTTCGGCACGAAGTACGGCGCGGCCTATGAGAACTATCGCGTCCCCAACCTGATCGTCGGCAAGGACGGCACGCTCGCCCGGCCGTTCGGCTTCAGCCCCAAGGAGGCCATCGACGAGACCGACTACGCCGCCACCCTCGGGATCAAGGGCAAGCTGGCGGAATGGAACTGGGACCTCTCCAGCACCTATGGCCGCGACGACGTCGCCATCAACGTGCTCGATTCGGTGAACCGCTCGCTCTACATCGACACCTCGACGCTCACCACCAAGGGCTTCTCGCCCACCGATTTCCACGCCGGCGACTTCATCGCCAGCCAGTGGACCACCACCCTGGACGTGGCCCGCGAGTACGACGTCGGCATGGCCACCCCGCTCAACGCCGCCTTCGGCGCGGAGTACCGGCGCGAGACCTACGAGATCAAGCCGGGTGACGAGGCCTCCCGCTACAAGGAAGGCTCGCAGTCCTATCCGGGCTTCGCGCTCACCGACGCCGGCAAGTACGACCGCGAGAACTGGGCGATCTACGCCAACCTGGCGGTCTCCCCGATCGAGGCGCTCAAGCTGGACGGCGCCGTCCGCTACGAGAAGTTCAGCGACTTCGGCGACACCACCGTGGTCAAGGGCACCGCCCGCTACGACTTCAACGAAGCCTTCGCCATCCGCGGCACGGCCAGCACCGGCTTCCGCGCGCCCACCCTGGCGGAATCCTACTATTCGGCCACCAACGTCTCGCCGACCGCCGCCTTCGTCCAGCTGCCGCCCAATTCCGCGGCCGCCAAGCTGGTGGGCATCGACGGGCTGAAGGCCGAGAAGTCGACCAATTTCAGCGTCGGCTTCGTCGCCCATCCCGGCGCGGGGATCACCGCCACCTTCGACGCCTACCAGATCGAGGTCGAGGACCGCATCGTCGGCTCCGGCTCGCTGTTCGGCACGGGCGGTGCGGTCAATATCCCGGCGGTCCTGGCCGCCATCCTGGCCAATGGCAACGTGCTCGACCCCACCGTGACGATCACCGGGATCAACATGTTCACCAACGGCCTGGACACCCGCACCCGCGGCGCCGAGCTGGTGGTCACCTACACCTCCGACCTGGGCGACTACGGGGCCATCAACTGGTCGCTGACCGCCAACTACAACGAGACCAAGGTCACCAAGATCGCGACCCCGCCCGCCCAGCTCGCCGGCGCTTCGCTGTTCAACCTGACCGCCATCTCCAACCTGGAGGACACCTCGCCCAAGTACCGCTTCGTGCTGGGCGGCCTGTGGACCTGGGACAAGCTGAGCGTCAACCTGCGCGAGGCGCTCTACGGCCCCTCGTCCAACCTCAACAGCCGCACGGGCGCCGTCTACTACAAGACCGAGGTCGACGCGACCTTCATCACCGACCTGGAAGTCTCCTACAAATTCACCGACTCGGTGAAGCTGGCGGTCGGGGCCAACAACCTGTTCAACACCTATCCGGACATGGTCAACGCCCAGCTGCGGGACGAGTATCTCCGCAACAACAGCAACGCCTACGTCACCAAGTACCCGACCTTCTCGCCCTTCGGCATCAACGGCGGCTACTACTACTCGAAACTCAGCTTCACCTTCTGATTTCCGAAGCTGACACGGCGGGCCGCGGCGGAACCCTCTCCCGCCGCGGCCTAACGCGTTTAGTGCTTCTGCGCGCCCGGTTCGGCGATCAGATTGAGGATGTTGCCGTCGGGGTCCTTGAACCAGGCCACCTTCATGTGGCCGTCGGGGGCCGCGTAGACGTCGCCCTCCTGCTTCATCTCCGGCATCTGGTAGTGTTCGAAGGCCACGCCCTTCCGTTTCAAGTCGGCCACGGCGGCGTCGATGTCGGTCACCTGCCAAGTGAGCGCGGTGGCCTTGTTGGTGCCGGCGAATTCCGACCGGTAGACGTTGATGGTGCTGGCGCCGCTCTTGTAGGTGACCACCTCGCCGCCCTCTTCGTCGACCGGCTGCAAGCCTAGGACGTCCTCATAGAATCGCCGGGCGCGACTCATATCCTTGACCGCCAGGCTCGCGGCAGCATCGTTGTTGCCTAACATGACCGTCTTCTCCGATGGCCCGAACCCCGGCGATCAACCAATGGCCCGCGCCCCGGTTCCTCCCCGCGGGAGAAGTCACCCCAACCGCTCCAGCGCCCGGTGGTCGAGGATGTGGTCCGCCGCCCCGCCCAGCATGCGCATGAACATCGCATCCCCGCGCGGGGTCTGCTCCACCACCATGGCGGCGAAGAAGGCGGTGAAGAACAGCAGGAAGGCGCCGCTTCCATAGTGCCGCTTCAGGTCGGCGAAGGCGTAGTCCTTGACCCCCAGCACCGTGAGCCTGGCGTGATAGAGCCGCAGAAGTTCGTCCTCGTGGTCGCGCCGTACATCGGCCGGCACGGCGCCTGCCAGGAAATAGGCCACGTCCGTCGCCCCGGCCCCATAGGCGAAGGACTGCCAGTCCAGCGTCGTCACCGGATAACCGCCCGCCGCCGTGCCGAACATCATGTTGTCAGGCCGGAAGTCGTTGTGGGTCAGGCAGCGCGGCCCGTCGTGCAGCGCCCCCACCGCTCCGAAGCTGGCCGCCAGCACCTCGCCCACCTCCACCCAGTGGGGCAGGATGCGTTCGGCGTAACGCGCCTTGAACCCCATCCACATCGCCTGGACCAGTTCCGGCGTCGCGGCGCTGGGCGGGGCGGCCTTCGAGCCCGAGACCCAGGGCAGCTCGTCCAGCCCGTCGTCGCCCCAGTGGCTGGCGTGCAGCTTGGCCGCCTCGCCGATCACCAGCCGCGCCTGGTCCAGGGTCACGCCCTCCAGCTGGTCTCCCTGCTCGGCCGGCGCCAGGTCCTCCATGATCAGCACGAACTCGCCGCCGTCGGCGTTGGTCTCCGCCATGTAGGCCTTGGGCGTGTGGATCAGCGCCTTGGCCGCCAGGGTCCTGTAGAAGTTCACCTCGCGCAGGTAGTTGCCCAGCATGATCCCGGTCGCCCGGCTGGTGTCGTCCGCCGCCGGGAACTTGCCCACCACCGAGGCCGGCGCGTCCTCGCCCCCGCGCTCATAGTCCAGCACGAAGCGCACGCTGTCGCCGATCTGACCGGTGCCCACCCCCTTGGAGGTCAGGCCGCGCACCACCGCGTCGATCCCTGCCTGCTGCAGCATGGCGGTCATCCAGGCCGCGTCGATCTCGCCCGGCCGGCGGATGTCGGGACCCGTCATGCGCTCACCGCGTGGGTGTAGACCTCGTTCAGCGCGATCAGCCCGTCCTGCAGGATCACCAGGTCGAAGCCGCGCAGCCGCGCTCCGCCTTCGATGTCGCAGTACCAGCGCCCGCAGAAGCCGCCCGGGATCGGCCACACCTCGTCGGGGGTATAGGTCATGGCCGGGGTCGCTCCGAACAGCCCGGTCAGATAGCTCCCCAGGGCGTCGCGCCCGACCAGGCCGTCCGCCGTCTGCGGGTCCTTGTAGACGCAGTCGGCGGCATAGAATTCCAGCAGCCCCGGCACGTCCTTCGACGTCCAGGCCGCCAGCCAGCGGGCGTTGAACCGTTCGATATCCAAGCTTACGCCTCCCCTAGCACCCGCGCCCGATGCTCGGGCGTGAACATCTGCGCCGGAATCGCCTCGGGCCCGGCCATCACCGCCACCGAATGCAGCTTCAGGCTGGGATCGATCGCCGCCCGCTCGAACAGGCTCAGTCGCCGCGCGGCCGCCGCCTCGCCGAACTCCATGTCGATCGTCGCCTGCAGCTTGGCGGTGAACCGCAGCCGCCGCATCCGCTCGGCCCGCTCCTCGCCATAGCCGGCGAAGGCCGCGGGGCTCCAGTCGTCGCCGGCCGTCAGGATGCCGCTCACCATCCGCACGTCGCGATAGGTGATCGACAGCCCCAGCCCGATGATCGGATCGTTCCAGCCCGCCGCGTCGCCCACCAGCACCACGCCCGGCCCATAGGGTTCGTCGGTCCAGGCGTCGGCGTTGACATAGGAATAGAGCGGTCCCGCCGGCCGGCCGGCCACCAGATGCCGGTTCTCCGGGCTGCAGGTCATGGCGAAGGCGTCCAGGAACCGCCGCGGCCCGTCCGGCCCCTTGAACCTCTGCGCCTGGTCCAGCGGATAGCCGCCATAGACCCGCACCTTGCCGCCCCCCTGCGGGAAGGCCAGGAAGCCGAACTCGCCCTCGGTGCCGATGGCCTGCAGCTCCGGCCGCCATCCGTCGGCGCCCTCTATCAGCAGCCCTGCGAACCAGTGGTGGGGCCTGTCCTGGTGCAGCACGATCCCGGCGGCCTCGCGCACCTGCGAGGTGCGCCCATCGGCCCCGACGACCAGCCGCGCGGAGACCTCCTCCCGCGCCCCGTCCTGCTCGAACGCCAGCCGCGGCGCCGCGCCGGTCGCGACCTCGATCACCCGCACCCCGCGCCGGGTCTCCGCGCCCGCCGCGCCCGCCGCGTCGAACAGGGTCTGGCAGTGGTGCGGATGGCCCAGGCACAGCGGCCCCGGCACCCCTTCGCGGAAGATCGACAGCGGCAAGCCCTCGGCCTCCGACTCGGCCGGCGCCCGGGTCTCGTCATAGGTGATGTGGTGGGTGATGTGGTGCCCGCCGGCCGCGACCAGCAGGTCGTAGAGCCCCAGCCGCTTGACCTCGTCCACACCCCACGGCGCGATCCACTCGCCGCGCACCTTGTCCTCATAGACCTGCGTCTGCTCCAGCAGCAGCACCGAGCGCCCAGCCCGCGCCATGGTCAGCGCCAGGGCCGACCCGCCGATTCCGCCGCCCACGATCGCCAGATCGAACGCCCGCATGGTCCCTCTCCCGCCGGCGGCGCTGTCCCCGCGCCGCCCGCCTGCGGACAGAAGGTCAACCCCGCCCTAGGGTCAGTCCAGGGAAATTCGCGGCGCGGCGTTCAGGCCTCGGAGACCTGTCGGCCCAGCCTCTTCGGGGCCATGGCGACGTAGCTCTGCCTCATCCAGGCCTTCAGGGTCGGCAGTTCGGCCAGGATGTCGTCATCGGGACCGAAATGGGCGATGGCCCAGTCATGCTGCCTGTACCAGCCCCGGCTCTCGCGGACGAAGGGGAGATCCTGCACCATCTCAAAGGAGGTCGGCAGCTTGACGATGATGGTCAGCTCGTCCTTGGGCTGGGCCTTGTCGCCCAGGATGACGAACATCTTGCCCCGGACCCGCACCACCCGGGTGAAGGCCCATCCCAGCCCCGCCTCGGTCTCCGGCAGGGTCAGGCCGTAGGCGATCAGCTCGGCTTCCGCACGCTGGTGAGGCGTCGTCATGACCAGGCGGCACGCCTCCCTGCCGATGGCGTGATCCACGCCGTCCGTCGATGCGAGACGTTCGGCCGCCTCCCGCCGCCCGTCCAGGGAAAGTTAGGCGCGCGGTCCTCGCGACCAGATGCTGACGGTGAACAGGACGACCGCGAACAATCCGAAGGCGGCCACCACCATGGCCAAGTAGAGGTCTTCGCCGGACATTTTCAGGCTCCCATATGCTGGAGCTCCGAACATGCCGCATGGCCCACGGGCCCAAAATTCCGGTGCGTCCCTTAGGTATTTCTACCTAGATCCCGGCCAGCCCGATCAGGTTGACCAGGGAGAGCAGCATGAAGCCGCTGCTGAACAGCAACAGCGCCATCGCCCAGAGGGCGGGCCGCCTCGGAGGGGTCGAATTCATCATGGCGTCGGTCCTCCTTGCCGTGGATCGCCGCAAGATTGGACCGCGCGCCTTGAACGACCGCTGAACGCCGCTGTCAGCTAGATTGCCGGGGGCTTAACCGGGCGGGCGGTCGCCGCACCGTCCAACCCCAGCGCGTCAGGCGCCGGTCGCGTCCACCACGATGGCGACCGTCTTGCCCCGGGACAGCGGCTCCCACCCCGCCACCATGGCGGATGCGATGGCTCTCGCCACGAGTTCCGGCGCGATCTGCGAGGCCTTCAGTTGCGGCGCGCCGTACTTGGGCTGCGTGCCCGCGGGAAACTCCAGCACGGCTTCGCGCTGCCCCTCCCGGTGACGCACGGCGATCGCCATGCCGCGCCACGCCGCGGTGTCGCTGGACCACTGGGGCTGGCGCTGAAGCCGCCAGACATAGGGCTCCCCACCGACCTCGATCTCAAACTCAGGACTCTGCTTGGTTCGCGCCATGTGAGGGAGTTAGCCCTTCGAGGGCGTGCAAGCCACCCCGCCCTCGCCCAGCGCCGACGCTAGCGATCGGGTTTGGTCGTGGGCAACGGGCAATTCGTACAGAGCCTATCGTCGCACATCCGGCAGATCGTGAAGCGATCCAGCTCGGTGGTGTCCTGCCGTCCCAACACCTCACCTATCAGCGTTCCAAGCTGCTTCGTTTCGGCTGGCGACAGCACATCCAGAAGTGACCCGACGGCCGAAATCCGGGAAGCCATCAGTTCGTTGCGGGTCGCAGCGCCCCTGGCCGTCAGGTGCAGAGCGACCTCCCGCCCGTCCTTCCCTGGCCGGCGTTCGACAAGCTGGTCCGAGACCAGACGGTCCACCAGCCGGACAGTTCCGGAATGCGACAGACCAAGTATCCGCCGGAGCTTGTCGTTGGTCATGCCCTGGCCATAGCCAATGACCACGAGCGCCGCAGGCGTCTCGCCGCCCCGGCCAATGACCTCGCGGGCGCCCTGCTCGATACGATCCATGACAGCGAGCGAGAGCGCGCCCAGCAAATTCGCGATTCCAGTCTCCATGCGACGAATAATATGTGCGCGGCACACAAATAACAACTTGACCAATTATGTGCGCTCCGCACATGTTTGTGGCCCGCCAACCGCGCCTGTCATTCGCGCCATGGGCATGAAGAAACCTGGAGACCAGAGATGGCCACTCGAAGCCCTGCATCAACATCGCCACGCTCCGACAACAGAGAGCCCACACTGAAATACGTGCAGGCCAATGGCGTGCGGTTCGCCTATCTCGAACAGGGGAGCGGGCCCCTGGTCATGTTCATGCACGGCTTCCCCGACAACGCCTGGTCATATCGGAAGCAAATGCAGGTCTTCGCGGATGCGGGATATCGCGCGGTCTCGCCGTTCCTACGGGGCTATGCGCCGACCGAGATTCCGGCCGACGGGATCTTCGACCCCATCGCTCTGGGCAAGGATCTCGAAGCGCTCATCGCGGCGCTGAGCGACGACGGACAGGCGCGCGTTGTCGGTATGGATTGGGGCGGCACATCGACCTTGCAGGCGCTGGCCACGGCGCCCTCGGCGATCAAGGCCGCCGTGGTCATGAACACCGCGCACCCGATCACATTTTCAAGCATCCGGAAGGATCCTGAAGCTGTCCGATCCCTCTTCCATTTCTATTTCTTCCAGCTGCCCGGCGCGGACTCGGCGGTCAATATCGAGGGGCTCCCCTTCGTCGACTACCTTTGGAACCTGTGGTCGCCGACCTTCAAGAACGACGCGCATCTCCGCTCGATCAAGGAGACGCTCAGCTCTCCTGGCACGATGACCGCGGCGCTCAAATACTATGGAGGCCTGTTCAATGCGGGCATGGCGGGCCGGCTGCCGATGAACGCGATGTACACCCCGACCCTGACGATCTACGGCGCCAACGACCCGACAGCGAGGTATTCGGTGAAGGAGGAGCCCCTCTTCAAGGGGCCGCACAAGCGCATTGTCCTGCCCGATGTCGGGCACTTCCCGCACCTTGAGCGTGAGGCCGAAGTGACCGCGCTGATCATGGACTGGTTCAAGACGCACGCGCCTGACTGAACGCCGTCCCGGTGGCCGGCGTCACGCGATGGCGGCGTCCATCATCTTCCCCCGAAGCCGGCGCATGCCGCCCAGCCAGCGGTCGTAGTCGCCGGCCTTGCGCTGCATGTAGCTCAGCACGATCGGGTGCGGCAGGATCAGGAACGTCTCCGCCGCCAGGCCCTCGACCACGCTCTCGGCCACCGCGTCGGGGGTCAGCACGCCGTCCAGGTTCTGCGGCTGGGACGCCGCGTCGCCCTGGCGCAGCATGGCCGTGTCGACGCCCTGCGGGCACAGGATCGAGACCTTGACGCCCTGGTCGCCGTGGGTGATCGCCAGCGACTCGGCGAAACCCACCGCGGCGTGTTTGGTCGTCGAATAGACCGCCCCGCCGATCTGCGAGAGCAGGCCCGCGGCCGAGACGGTGTTCAGCAGGTAGCCGCCGCCCCGCGCCCGCATGCCCGGAATGACCGCGCGGGCGGCGTGCACATGGGCCATGACGTTGACGTTCCAGGCCCGCTGCCAGACCGCGTCGGGCGACGAGGCTGCGCTCTGCCGGTCGGGGTCGCCGTCGCCGACGCCCGCGTTCGAACAGAAGAGGTCGATGCCGCCGTGCCGCGCCTCGACATCGGCCACCATGGCCGCCATGGCCTCGCCGTCGCTGACGTCCAGGGTGACGGCCTCGCCGCCGATCTCGCGGGCGACGGCGGCGGCCCCCTCGCCGTTACGGTCCGCCACGATCACCGCCCGCGCGCCCTCCCGGGCGAAGCGGCGGCAGAGCGCCGCCCCGATCCCGTCGGCGCCGCCGGTCACGACGACGACCTTGTCCTTCACATGCATCGGTAGCGCCCTTCTGGATCGTGGATCAGTTCGCTTCGGCGTAGCCGGCGAACGAGTGCTTCAGGGTGGCGTGGTTCAGCAGCATCTCGGCCACCTGCTTCTCGCCGCGTGCGTCGAAGACCCGGGTGCGCACCCAGTAGGATTCGGTGCGCTTGCTCTCGGCCAAGGCCGCGATCTCGCGCCGCAGGACATAGTCCTCGCCCACGAACAGCGGCCCGTCGATCAGCCGGATCTCCTGGTCGGCGAAGAGGCCCACCGCGGGCCCTTTCACCGGGAAGGCCGCCTCGCGGCTGGAATATTCGAACAGCACGCTCAGCATCTCGAACGGGATGATCGCCCGTCCCCAGGGCGAGGCCGCAGCGTCGGAATACCAGGGCGAGGTCTCGGTGATCGCCGCCAGCTTCTGGTTGAGGCTGAAGGGATAGAGCGCGCCCATGTTCTGGTCGGGGTCCATGCGCACCCGCTCGTCCTTCGCCCCCGTCATCCCGACCTTCAGGTCCTCCAGGATCAGCAGCCGGCCCGGCGGGCGCAGCGCCGCCATGCGGGTTTCCAAAAGCGTCGGGCCGGCGTCGGGGCCCAGGCTCGCGCTCGCCTCCAGGACGGGCGTGCCGTCGGCCTTCTCGGCCCACACCCGCGTGGACACGGCGCCTTCAGGCGGGATCTCGGCGAAGGCGCGGACCTCTTCACCTTCGACGACCATGTTGAGGAAGTGGGACGAAATACAGCCGCGCTCGAACCAGGCCTGCCCCCAGATCCTGGCGAGCAGCGGCTGGAACTGGCTGAAGTGCGTGGGCCCCTCGATCGGCCCGGCGCGGAACCCCAGCTTCTCGGCCATGGCGTCGTCGTGCAGGGACGCGTGCCCGCCATACTCCTGGTCGGCCAGCATCTGTCGGGGTCGGCGCAGGGGGCCTGCAAGGCTGAGGGCGGTGGAGAATCCCATGCGCGTGTCCTTCCCTGGCGACAGACGCGCTGTCCGTCCGGCCGGCGCCTTGAGCGGGCGCGTCTCCGTCTACATAGACCTTCGCAAACATAGATCAAACATTTGTTTGAATCGGACCCGCGTGCCGGACGGCGCCGAGCGACTGAACCTTCAACGGCCGATCGCAACCTTGCAGTAGAGGTAGCCTTCGACCTCGTAGGCCCGGGTCGCGCGACCGGAAATCCCCGCGCCGCCGTAGACATACCCTGCCGGGATCAGCTGTTCCTTGCGGTCGGAGCGGAAGATGATCCGCTTCGACACGCCGGCGGGGCACAGCTCCTGCGCTCGCCTGTCCCAAAAGCTCGACGCCTCGGCCACGGAGGAGTGGGAAGGCACGATGGCCAACAGCGTGTATCCGCCGTCGGCGTTGGAACGGTCCTTGTAGCCATACGGCTCCGCGTCGCCGATCGGCCCATAGACGGGCGGCTTGGGTGTCGCGCAGGCCCCAAGGCCTAGCAACAGGGCCAGCAGCGGCGCCGCAGCGAAGGTAGGACGCGCGACCAAGGCTAGTCGCCCTTGGCCGTGCGCTTCAGGCCGCGAACATATTCCACGGTCGCCTTCCCGATCGCCACGGCGTTGCCATATGTGGCCGGCGTGGTGACGTTGGCCGCCGAGGAGACATAGGCTCCGGCCTCCACGCCCTCCCCGATGCGCCGCACGGTTCGATCATTGGCCGTCGTCTCCAGGAGCTCGTCGGCGCCCGTCAGGGACGGAACAGCCGTGCGGTTGATGTCCAGGAGCAGATATTTGGCGATGAACGCGTGGGCGTTCTGGATCTCGCGCGTCAACCGGGCGCTTCCGTCCGTCAGCCATTCCCGCGTCAGGAACACCGAGCTTTCCCCGGCCGAGAATTTGTCGTCCTGCGCCAGTTCGATCTCACGCGTCATCGAACTGTACTCGCGCGACCCCGCGGCCGGCGGGGCGCCGCTCCCGTCGCGAGCGCTCTCGCGCACGGAAGCTTCCAGACGCGCCTTGAGCTCCGGCGAGAGGGCCGGAACCGGTAGCGGCGTCGAAAAATAGGTGAAGACGTTGCGATAGAGCGGGCCCGTCGTCTCGGACGCCGGCGGCTTGGCCTTGAACGTGTGAGGCGTCTTATAGGGAACCGCCGCGTTCTGGTACGTCGCGACAGCGACCACACGCAGGACGCTGGAGTCCTCGGACAGGGTGTAGGTCGTGGCGATCTCGACCAGATCGTCGAGCGCGACGGGCTTGGCGCCCTTCCGCGTCAGGACCACGTCGCTGAAGGTGACCGCCTGGGCTCCAGGGGCCGCCGGGACCGCCTTGACCTCCGCCACGACGGCCTTGTCGAGCATCTCCGGGGTGACCAGCTCGGCGATCTCGGAAGCCTGGCGGTGGGCGCGGGCCGAGGGTGCGGCGTTGATGATCGCCGCGGCGATGGCGCCGCCGATCGCGCCCGCCAATCCGGCGCCCCCACCATTGACCTGGGTGTAGTACCAGCTCTTGCCGACCCCGGCCTCGTTGCCGGCGATGCTCACCTGGGTCGGCCCAAGGCGCTCGGCGTTGGCCAGGGTGAGCAGGCGTGCGTTCGGCACGGGCTCGACCGTGGCGCAGGCCGCCAGCGCAAGGCAAAGCAAGGGCGCCGCCGTGCGCCGCAAAATCCTGTTCATTCGTGATCCTGAAAACGAGCGGCCAGCGGCCTGCATTGCGCGCGCGCGCGCAGTGTTATCGGTCAAAGCCCCACCCGCGCCCACGACACCCCAAACTCCGCGAACGCTACACGCGGTGGCTTAGCTTGTCACCCGGCTCAACTGACCCGGGACCGATCGCCGACCGCCGAACCCCCGTCGGCCGTTCAGCGAACCGTTTCCGTCTCCCTGGGCGCCGAAACCCGGCGCGTCTTGGCCTGGGCCTTGGGCTTAGGCAGCAGTCGGAAGCGCGACTGACACCAGGCGAAGTCGACGCCCACATCGAGCAAGGCGTCGGAACGCCCGCAGGGGCAGGCGAAATCCATCACCCCGATCACGCGGTAGGTCTCTCCGGCCTGCAGGGGCACCGGCCTTCCCGTGACATGATTGGGGGCTGCGTTGACGCACAGAACCAGATCGCCAGGACCGACCGCGTCGCTCATCGCACTCATCCGCTACCCGAGGCGAAGACTAGACCCTGACCCGCAAGGGGCAAGGACCAGTTTCCACCCCGTCGCGGACATCTCGAATTACGGTGACAGTGCACTAAATTGCCGCCTCAATTGATTGACGCCAAGCCCGCCAAGCGAGGGCCTCCGCCGAAAGACGCTGGCGCTGAATAGAATGCACTGTCACCGCAACCCCCGGAGGAGGTCGGCCAGGCGGGCGGCCTGGACGAGGCGCTCGCGACGACGCCCTACTGCGGTCGCAGGCGCTTCTTCGAGTCCAGAAAGGCCTTGGCCGTGATCTTGGCGCGGTATTCCGCCAAACCTCTGCCAAGTTGAACCGTCCGGCTCAGCGGCGTCAGCTGAACACCGTGCAGGGAGAACAGGCCGGCCTTGCTCCGCTCGTCCATCCGGATCAGCGCTGGGTCCTGAACCGCGATCTGAGCCTCGTGATAGATGTCGTCGTGGATGCCGTTGCGCACGTCGGCGGGCCGGTCCGGGGCCTCGCCGGGCGGCGGCGTCTTGTCGACTTGAACGATCCCCTTGCTCTTGAGGAACGCGTAGCTCCACTGATCCTCGTAGTAGTACTCACGGAGGTAATGGACCCGGGCGCGCTCGCCCGCCCAGCGGCGGTTCAGCTCGGCCGCGACGGCCTCCATGCCGGCCTGGTTGCGGCCGCTGTCCCCCACGAGAATGATGTCCACGAAGCCGTGCGCCTTGTAGCTCCGGCAGATGTCCGTCAGCAGGGCCTCAAAGGTCTTCTCCTCGAGGCTGATGGCGCCCGCGAAGGCCATGTGACTATCGGGCGGGTCGATGCGGCCCTCGGGCACGAACTTCACGATCGGCGCGATGAGCGCGTGGCCGATCTCGCGCGCCATGTAGGGCAGGACGGTCTGCAGGACATAGTTGTGCTTGCCGGTGGCGACGTAGGGTCCGTTGTGCTCGACGCCGCCCGTACCGATGATGATCGTGGTCGCGCCCGCGCGGATCGCGTCCCGCACCTCGAGCGACGTCAGCTCTTCGGTCCACAAGCTGGCCCGAGCTGCGATGGGTCGCGGCGCCTCGGGATCGCCCAGACGATTCTGAGCAAGCGCCGGGCCTGCGGCAAGCAGAGCCGACAAAGCCACGAGATTGAGAATGTGCCGCATCTTGGCGTCCCCCTTTTGCCGTCACGTCGCCGAGGAGACTAGCGCACCCGCCTTCCCTCGCGCCGAATCTCCACAGGTCTCCAATGGAAATTCGGGGACACAATACTCAATTCCCACCCCTCTAACGCCCGGCATCCCCGGATGCTGAAAACCCTTAAAGGCTATGGCAGCCCTTGAGCTTCGCCGCCCGGCTTGGTCAAGGACCGCCGCAGGCGGCCGCGCCAGCGGCGGCGCTCAGCGCCGTCCTTGAGGAAGACCGGCGGCGGAGGTCTGTTCGGCGGTGGGTCTGGGCATTGAGACGATCCTGCCATCCGGGCCCGAGCCTTCGACTGGCTGACCGAGAGAACGAACACCTTCATCAACGTACTGCGCCCCAGGGTCCGGTCGGCTGTGGCGGACTATCAGCGCCAGTGATGGTAGTCGGCGCGAGCTACAGGTCAGCTCAGCGCCGATATCGTTGATTTAGTCCGCTAATGAGCGGCTGAGAGCCTCCTTCGAAGCCTGGAATGCGGTGGGGTAGCGCCTTTGGCCGCCGCTTTGTGGGCGTGGACCGGTGTCCGGGGCGGTTGCCCGTCAGGCTGTGGC
>NZ_JAUYOJ010000160.1 GCF_030697925.1 Phenylobacterium sp.
CTATCTCAACGAGGTCGTGAACTTCGGTCACGGCCACTAACCCAAGCTACTTCTCAAGAGGACTATTCAAATGGAAGCTGAAGCCGCGAAGCTTATCGGCGCTGGCCTCGCCACCTCGGGCATGATCGGGGCCGGTATCGGCCTGGGCACCCTGTTCGGCAACTACCTGCAAGCCGCAATCCGCAACCCGGCCGCCGCCGCCAGCCAGCAGACCATGCTGTTCCTGGGCATGGCCCTGACCGAAACCATGGGCCTGTTCGCCTTCGTGGTCTCGCTGATCATCCTGTTCGCCTAAGCCTGCGACCGAGCGCCCCATGGCGATGCAATCTCACGACGACGCTGCCGCGACGGGTAACGAACCCGCCGCGCCCGGCCATGAGGCCGGGGCCGCGGGCGCTCACGAAGGCGCGGCGGCTGGACACGAGTCCAGCGGCCTGCCGCAATTCGACTTCTCCCAGTGGCCCGGGCAGATCGCCTGGTTCCTGATCATGTTCTTCGTCGTGATGGCGTTCATGCGCTTCTTCACGACGCCGAAGCTGGGCGGAACCATCGAGGCGCGCGAAGGCAAGATCGCCGGCGACATCGCCGACGCTCGCCGCATGAAGGACGAGGCCGACACCCAGGCCCAGACCGCCGCGGCGGAGACCACCCTGGCCCACGCCAGGGCGCGGAAGGTGGCGGCCGACGCTCGGGCCAAGGGCCAGGCCGAGATCGCCGCTCGCCTCGCCGAGGAAGAAGCCAAGCTGGCGGTCGTCGCCGCCGAAGCCGAGGCGCGTATCGGCAAGGCTCGCGACGCGGCCATGGCCAATGTCGCCACGATCGGGCGCGAAACCGCCCAGGCGATCGTGGCGAAGCTCACCGGCAAGGCCGCCACTCCGGCCGAGCTGGCCGCCGTGGCGAAGGGATAGACGATGGAACTGCTGCTCGACACGCACTTCTGGGTCGGCGTCGCCCTCGTCGTCTTCCTTGGCATCCTGGTGTTCGCCGGGGTGCACAAGTTCGCCTGGAAGGCGCTCGGCGACGCCGGCGCCAAGGTCCAGGCTCAGCTCGACGAAGCCGCTGCCCTGCGCAACGAAGCCCAGGCGCTGCTGGACGACATCAAGCGCCAGCGCGATGCGGCCGAGACGACCGCGGCCGAAATGCTGGCCAACGCCCAGGAAGACGCCAAGCGCATGGCGATCGAAGCCCAGGCCAATCTCGAAGACCAGATCAAGCGCCGCGGCGCCCTGGCCGAACGCAAGATCGCCAACGCCGAGGCCCAGGCCGCGGCTGAGGTCAAGGCCGCCGCCGCCGAGTTCGCCGCCCAGATGGCGGAGGACGTCCTGGTCAAGCGGCTGGTCGGCGCCTCCAGCGATCCGCTGGTCGACGGCGCGATCAAGCAGCTGGCGACCAAGCTGCAATAGGCTCGCCGGATCCAGATACGAAAACGGCGGGCCTCGCGGCCCGCCGTTTTTTATTTGGTGCGGCTATTCGGCCGGGGAAACCTGCCGCTTCCTGCGCCGCAGCAGGCGGCGGAGCGGCGAGATCACGCGGGGATGGGCGTGGTGCAGGCGCACGAAGTGGCGCCGCGCCTTGAACGAATTGCGCAGGATGACCATCAGCCCGACCACGATGACCGGAATGCCGCCGGGACCCGGGATCGGGGCGATCAGCACGCCGAGCAGGACGATCAAGGCGCCCAGGGCCACGAAACCAGCGCGCACGAGTCGCGCCGCGAATTCGCGGTTGGCGTCGTCGGGCGCGCGATGAGCGCGCATGCTGGGCATGGCGTAGGACACGTACGTTCAACCTGGGTGTAGCGCCCGCGCGCCGTTCTTGGGGAGGACCGGCGGTCGGGCTTACTTCGATATGAGAACGTACTAGGGAGTCGTAAAGACGACCCTGCAGTTAAATTTCGTCCATTCGTTGCTATTCAGCTGCAATCGGCGCCGGAGACACACCTGCGAGTTCCGGTTTCCACGTCAAGCGGGGTTTCCGGGCCGCCAGGGTCTCGTCCAGCCGCCGCAGGGGCGCGAGGTAGGGCGCCCCCCTGAACCGATCGACATCCCCCGCCTTGGCCGCCTGGGCCAGCAGGACCAGGGCGTGGCAGAACCGGTCGAGCTCCTGCCTGGACTCCGTCTCGGTCGGTTCGATCAGCATCGCCCCGTGCACGACCAGGGGGAAATACATGGTCATGGGGTGGAAGCCCTCGTCGATCATCGCCTTGGCGAAATCGAGGGTGGTGACGTCGGTGCCCTCCAGCCAGGCGTCGTCGAACAGGGCCTCGTGCATGCACGGGCCGTCCGGGAAGGCCGGGGTCATCACGGCCGAGAGCTTGGCCTTGATGTAGTTGGCGTTCAGCACGGCGTCCTCGGCCACCTGGCGCAGGCCGTCGGAGCCATGGCTCAGCATGTAGGCGTAGGCGCGGACGAACATGCCCATCTGGCCGTGGAAGGCGCTCATGCGGCCGAAGGCCTGGGCGGCGTCGCCCTCGGCGCCCTCGACCAGCTTGAAGCCCTCGCCGTCGGAGACCACCCAGGGGGCCGGCGCGAAGGGCGCCAGGGCCGCGGACAGCACCACCGGGCCCGCACCCGGCCCGCCGCCGCCATGGGGCGTGGAGAAGGTCTTGTGCAGGTTGATGTGCATGGCGTCGACACCCAGGTCGCCGGGGCGGACCCGGCCGACGATGGCGTTGAAGTTGGCGCCGTCGCAGTAGAAATACGCGCCCGCCTCATGGGTCAGGCGGCCGATCTCGATGACGTCGCGCTCGAACAGGCCGCAAGTGTTGGGATTGGTGACCATGATCGCCGCCACGTCGGGCGAGAGCTTGGCCGCCAGGTCGGCGATATCGACCCGGCCGTCGTCGGTCTGGGCGATCTCCACCACCGAATAGCCCACGAAGGCCGCCGTGGCGGGATTGGTGCCGTGCGCCGAGGTCGGCACCAGGACGGTGCGGCGATGGCCCTGGCCGTTGGCCTCGTGCGCCGCCTTGATGGTCAGCAGGCCGCAGAGTTCGCCGTGTGCGCCGGCCTTGGGCGACATGGCCACCGCAGGCATGCCGGTGAGAGTCTTTAGCCAATGAGCCAGGCGGTCGATCAGGGCCAGGGCGCCCTGGACCGTCGACTGCGGGCTGAGCGGATGCAGGTCGCCGAAGCCGGCCAGCCGCGCCATCTTCTCGTTGAGGCGCGGGTTGTGCTTCATGGTGCACGAGCCCAGCGGATAGAGCGCCAGGTCGATGGCGTGGTTCTTCTGGCTGAGCCGGACGTAGTGGCGCATGGCCTCGGGCTCGGAGAGCCCCGGCAGGCCGATGGGCGCCGTGCGCACCAGGTCGCCCAGGTCCGACGCGTCGTGCTCGGCGGGCGCGAGGTCGACGCCGGTCTTGTTCCAGCCGCCCATCTCGAAGATCAGGGCCTCGTCCTGCAACAGGCCGCGCCCGCCGCTCAGCGACCGGTGGGAGGTCTCGAGGACGGCCTCGGGACGGGTCGGGCGGCCCACATTGAGCATGGTCATTGGCCGGTCCTCCGGGCGAGGGCGTCAGCGAAGGCGGCGATGTCCGTCGTGGTGGTGGTTTCGGTGGCGGCGACCAGCAGGACGTCGTCCATGCCGGCCTCGGGCGCCAGGCGCGAGAACGGCACCCCGGCGACGATCCCGTCGGTCAGCAGGGCCTCGACCGTGGCCGCTGCGTCGCCCCTCAGGCGAATGGCGAACTCATTGAAGAACCGCGGCGTCAGGATCTCGACGCCCGCGACCTTGGCGAGCGCGTCACGCAGCTCGCGGGCCTTGGAGTGGTTGAGCTCGGCCAGCTCGCGCAAGCCTCGTTCGCCCAGCAGCGACAGGTGGATGGTGAAGGCCAGCGCGCAGAGGCCCGAGTTGGTGCAGATGTTCGACGTCGCCTTCTCGCGGCGGATGTGCTGTTCGCGGGTCGAGAGGGTCAGCACGAAGCCGCGCCGGCCCTCGGCGTCCACCGTCTCGCCGCACAGGCGGCCGGGCATCTGGCGGACCAGCTTCTCGCGGCAGGCGAAAAGGCCGACATAGGGGCCGCCGAAGTTCAGGCCGTTGCCGATCGACTGGCCCTCGGCCACGGCGATGTCGGCGCCCATCTCGCCGGGAGACTTCAGCAGGCCGAAGGAGACGGTCTCGGTGGTCACCACGATCAGCAGGGCCCCGGCGGTGTGTGCGGCCTCGGCGATCTTGCTGACATCGGTCACCACGCCGAACACGTTGGGGGTCTGGACCACCACGCAGGCGGTCTCGGCGTCGATGGCCTCGATCACCGCGGCTTCGGCGTCGATGGCGGCCGGCAGGCGGGTGATGTCCATGCCCTCGGCATGGGCGATGGTCTGGGTGGTGGCGGCGTAGTGCGGGTGCAGGCCGCCCGAGACCACCGCCTTCTTACGGCGGGTGACCCGTTGGGCCATCATCACCGCCTCGGCGCAGGCCGTGGAGCCGTCGTACATCGAGGCGTTGGCGACCTCGAGGCCGGTCAAGGCGGCCACCTGGGTCTGGAACTCGAACAGGACCTGCAGCGTGCCCTGGGCGATCTCCGGCTGGTAGGGCGTGTAGCTGGTCAGGAATTCCGAACGCTGGATCACGTGGTCGACCGTGGCCGGCACGTGGTGGCGATAGGCGCCCGCCCCGCAGAAGAAGGGTCCCGCCCCCGCCGGCCGGTTCATGGCCGCCAAGCTCGAGAGTTCCCGCTCCACCTCCAACTCGCCCGCATGCAGCGGCAGGTCGAACAGGTCGGCCTTGCGGGCGGCGGCGGGAACGTCGGCGAACAGGTCGTCGATCGATCCGACGCCTATGACACCGAGCATCTCGGCGCGGTCGGCGGGGGTAAGCGGGAGATAGCGCATGGGTCTTACAGGGTCCCCAGGAAGTCTTCGTAGGCGGCGCGGTCCATCAGGGCCTCGTACTCAGCCTTGTCGGCGATCTTGATCTTCGCGAACCAGCCGGCTTTTTCCGGTTGGTCATTGACCGTCTCGGGCGCGTCGCCCAGGGCGGCGTTGCCCTCGACCACCTGGCCGGAGATCGGGGCATAGACGTCGGACGCGGCCTTGACGCTCTCGACCACCGCCAGGCCGTCGCCAGCCTTCACGGTCTTGCCAGCCTCGGGAGTCTCGACGAACACCACGTCGCCCAGCTGGTCGGCGGCGTAGGCGGTGATGCCAATGGTGGCCACGTCGCCCTCGAGGACGACCCATTCATGGTCCTTGGTGAAACGCATCTGGGCGGTCCTTCTCAGAGCTTGCGGATATAGCGGTGGGGAACGAAGGGCATGGCGGTGACTTCCGCCGCCTGCGGCTTGCCCCGGACGATGACTTTCAGCTTCGTGCCGGCCGCGGCGAGCGCGGGGGGCACGAAGCCCATGGCGATGGGCTTGCCCAGCGAGGGCGAGAAGCCGCCGGAGGTGACGACCCCGACCACGTTCCCAGCCTCGTCGGCGATTTCGGCGCCCTCGCGGGCCGGGGCGCCTTCCAGCACGGTCAGGCCGACCCGCTTGCGGCTCACCCCCTCGGCCAGTTCCTTGGCGATGCGGGTGGCGCCCGGAAAGTCGCGGGCGTCGCGGCGTTTCTTGGAGACGGCGAAGCCCAGGTCGGCCTCGATAGGGCTGACGGTCTCGTCGACGTCGTGACCATAAAGCGGCAGGCCGGCCTCCAGGCGCAGGCTGTCACGGGCGCCCAGGCCGATGGGCCGGACCCGCTCGTCGGCGCACAGCAGGTTCCAGACCCGCTCGGCCTCGGCGGCTGGGACCGAGAGCTCGTAGCCGTCCTCGCCGGTATAGCCCGAGCGCGAGACGATGACGTCGGTCCCGAAGGCTTCGAACGAGGCCGAGTCCATGAAGACCATCCTAGCGGCCTGGGGCGCATGCTCAGCCAGAACCTCGGCGGCCTTGGGCCCCTGCAGCGCAATCAGCGCCCGGTCCTCCAGGCGGTCGATCCGCACCTGGCCGGCCAGCTCGTTGTCGATGACCTTGAAATCGTTGTCCTTGCAGGCGCCGTTGACCACCACGAACAGGCCGTCGTCGTCGGGCCGGGCGGCCATCAGGTCGTCGATGATCCCGCCCTTTTTGTTGAGCAGGACAGAATAGCGCTGCTTGCCGGGCTTCAGCCCGATGAAGTCGCCGGGGGTGATCTCCTCGAAGGCCGAGAGCGGCGAGACCCCGCGCAGGCGGGCCTGGCCCATGTGAGAGACGTCGAACAGGCCGGCGTTCTCGCGGGTCCAGAGATGCTCCTTCAGCACCCCGTCCCTGTACTGCACGGGCATGGAATAGCCGGCGAAGGGCACCATCCGCGCGCCGGCGGCGATATGCGCGGCGTTGAGCGGTGTGGTCTTCAGGGTCTCGTCGGACACGCTTGGACTCCGGCTGATGATTTCGCGCGCGCACGGGAAGGCTTCCCGCAACGCATGCGCCCCCGCTGTCCCTGATGCCTGAGAGATTTAGAGCCCTCCACGTGTCGGAAGACCCCCTGCTCCTTCGGCGAGCGCCCTCGAACGGGGGCGCCTACTTTCCAGCGTTCATCAGCTCTGCGCGGTCCTTTTGCCTGAGCGTTTCCGGGGCGGTTGCGCCTTCGGCTCCGGACCCCGAAAGGCCCGATCTCTCCCGCGAGAGTCGAGGCGGAACCTGTTCGAACAGGGCGCCCAAGTCAATGCGCCAAGTCGCGCCGGGCCCTACATCCGGTCGGGCGCTTCGATCCCCAGCAGGTCCAGGGCTTGCTCGAGTTGGCGTAGCGTCGTCTGGGCGAGCGCCAGGCGCGAGGCCCGGACCGTCGGCTCGGCGGTCATGATCGGGCAGGCCGCGTAGAACTTGGAGAAGGTCTGGGCGAGCTTGTAGGCGTGCTCGGCCAGGAAGTTCGGCGCCTTCTTGTCATAGGCGTCGGCCAGAGCCTGGTCGAAGGCGTCCAGCAGCAGGACCAGGTCGCGCTCGGCCGGCTCGGAGATGGTGATCTCGCCGGCCTCGACGCCCTCGTCGGCCGCACGGCGCAGGATCGATTTCACCCTCACCGCTTGATAGAGCAGGTAGGGACCGGTCTTGCCCTCGAAGCTGGAGAAGCGGTCCAGGTCGAAGACATAGGACGTGCCGCGGAAGTTCTGCAGGTCGGCGAACTTGAGCGCCGCCACCGCCACCTTGTGGGCGGTCTCTTCGAAGGCCTCGGGATCGAGTTCGGCGCCGAGACCCGCCTCGTGCAGCCGCTCGCGGGCCTTGTCACGGGTCATGACGATCATGTCGTTCAGCTTCAGCACCCCGCCCTCGCGGGTCTTGAAGGGCTTGCCGTCGGTCCCGTTCATGGTGCCGAAGCCCACGTGCTCCAGCTGGCCCTCAGCGGCGTAGCCGGCGATCTGGGCGGCGCGGAAGACGATCTCGAAGTGATCGGCCTGGCGTTGGTCGACCACATAGAGCACCTGGTCGGGGCCGAAGGTCGCGTTGCGGTCGACGATGGTCGCGAGGTCGGTCGTGCCGTACATGGCCGACCCCTCCGACGAGACCACGAGTAGCGGCGGCAGCTCGCGCTTGTCGCCCTGACGGGTCACCCGGATGATCCGCGCGCCCTGGTCGTCGACCAGCAAGCCCTTGGCGTCCAGTTCCTCGACCATGGGGGCGATCAGTTCGTCGACGTCGCTCTCGCCCTTCCAGAGGTCGAAATCGACGCCCAGCGCATGGAAATCGCGCTCCAGGGCCACCTGGGTGACCTTGGCGAAGTGCCCCCACAGGGCGAAGTGGCCGGCCTTGCGCGCCTGGAGTTCGGCGGTGAGCCTGCGGGCGCGATCGCGATAGTCCGGCTCCGACTTGCCGCGCGCGGCGGCCTCCGGATAGAGCCGGTCCAGGTCGGCGAGACTGACCTCGCGTTCGAAGGTGGCCAACGCCTCGGCTTCGACGGCCTCGCCGGCGTTGAGTGCGTCGACCGCCTGCTTCACCGCCGGCTTCTCGTCGGTGACGGCCCCGATCAGCAGGCCCATCTGATAGCCCCAGTCGCCGAAATGGGCGTCGCCCACCACGGTGTCGCCCCGGAACCGGTAGATGCGCTTGATCGATTCGCCGATGATCGAGGCCCGCAGGTGGCCCACATGCATGGGCTTGGCGACGTTGGGCCCGCCGTAGTCGACTAGGACCCTGCGCGGCGCGGCGACCGGCTCGGCGCCCAGCCGCGGATCGGCGGCGATCTCCCGGGCCCGCTGCGACAGGGCCGCGTCGCTGAGCTTGAGATTGATGAAGCCGGGTCCAGCGATCTCCACGCCGGCCAGGCGCGTATCGCCCGCCAGGCCCGCGACGACCTCGGCGGCCACCTCGCGCGGATTGCGCCGGGCGCGCTTGGCGGCCGGCAGGGCGCCGTTGCACTGGAAGTCGGCGAGATCGGGCCGGTCGGACGGCGTCACGCGGCCGAGTTCGGCCGGCAGTCCCGCCGCGGCGAAGGCGGTCCCGACCGCTTCGCTGAGGCCCCGCTTCAGATCGCTCATCGAGGTTCGGCGGCGCCCGCGACCGTGGCCTGGCCGGCGTTCACCCGGAAGCGTTTGCCGTCCCGGTTGAAGGCGGCCATCTGCGGCGTCACGTCGAAGCCGACCAGGATCTCGAAATTGCCGCCGCTGGTGGTGGCCGTGGCGCGCGGAATGGTGATCTGGCCGATCTCCTCGGTGGCGTAGATCCGGTCCTGGCCCTCGGCGAACTTCACCGGCAGATCGAAGTACTGCTTGGTGATGACGCTGTCGTTGCGCTTGGTCACCGCCACCCAGTAGCGGTAGCTCTTGGTGTCGGCGGTCGCCTGCGGGCCCCTGCCCAGTTCGAACAGCACCTCCATCGTCACCTTGATGGGGTCGCTGTCCTTGTATTGGCAGCCGGCCGAGATGCCCTGGATCTCGCCCGAATAGGCGACATTGGCCGAGGCTTCGCGGTTGTCCTTGAACTCCACATAGCGCGCGGCGTCGTAGAGCACCTTCACATAGGGGCAGGGCCCGGCGTTGCGCAGGGCCGGCAGCGGCGCCTGGACGTCGCTCCATTCGCTCTGGCGCTTCTTCTTCTTGGCCGCCTCCTGCTCCTGGCGCTCCTGGTCGTTGGGGCGGCGCTGGGCGGCGGCAAGCTCGGGAACCGCGGTGACGGCCAGGGAGAGGCCGGCGGCGAGCAGAAGGGAACGGCGCATTGGGGGTCGTCCAAACATGAAGGGCTAAGGGCCGTCTCCGGCCCCCGCGGTCGGTCTCCTACTAATGGCTATCGATTGAGGCCGCAACGCGGCTGGCGGCGAAGCCTGCGAGCCCCTAGTTTGTCGCCATGTTGCAAGAGCCCCGTCCCCGCCGTCCGCTCAAGGTCCTGCTGGCCACGCCGCGCGGGTTCTGCGCCGGTGTCGACCGCGCCATCCAGATCGTCGAGCGCGCCATCGAGAAGTATGGCGCTCCGGTCTATGTGCGCCACGAGATCGTCCACAACCGACATGTGGTGGACCGGCTGAAGGCCCTGGGCGCGGTGTTCGTCGAGGAATTGTCGGAGTGCCCCACCGACCGGCCGGTGGTGTTTTCCGCCCATGGCGTGCCCAAGTCGGTGCCCGCCGAGGCCAAGGGCCGCCAGATGCTCTATCTCGACGCGACCTGCCCCCTGGTCTCCAAGGTGCACGTCGAGGCGCAACGGCACTTCGACTCCGGCCGCGAGATCGTGCTGATCGGCCATGCCGGCCATCCCGAGGTCGTCGGCACCATGGGACAGCTGCCCGACGGCGCGGTCACCTTGATCGAGACCGTCGAGGACGCCCGGGCCTACACGCCGAAGAACGCCGCCAATGTCGCCTTCGCCACCCAGACGACCCTGTCGGTGGACGACACCGCCGAGATCGTGGCGGCGCTGAAGGAACGCTTCCCCGAGATCTCCGCGCCCCACAAGGAAGACATCTGCTACGCCACCACCAACCGTCAGGACGCGGTCAAGGCCGTGGCGTCTCAGGCGGAGGTCCTGCTGGTGCTGGGCTCGGCCAATTCGTCGAACTCCGTTCGACTGGTCGAGGTTGCGCGGCGCTCGGGCGCCCAGACCGCCCATCTGATCGATGACGCCGCCGGCCTGGACCTGTCCTGGCTGGAAGGGGTCTCCACCGTCGGGATCACGGCTGGCGCCTCGGCCCCGGAGGATCTGGTCCAGGGTCTGATCGACCGCCTGGGCGAAGCCTTCGAGGTCACGGTCGAAGACGTCGACACCGTACGCGAAACGGTGAGCTTCAAGCTGCCCCGGCTGTTGAGCGCCTAGGTTTCCAGAGCCTGGAAGGTTTTGTTGTAGCGTTTCAGGAAGGCGCGGCCGCGGCCGGCCCGCACCTCGTGGTCGATGTCGAGCTCGGCGGTGGCGGTGACCCCGTGCGGAGTCCGCTCGACATGGATGACGTCGCCCACCTCCAGTTTGAGGACGGCGCGCGTCTCGTCGTCAAAGACGGCCACGACATCGGGCCCTCTCTGCTCAAGCTTCAATGCGATCATTGGGAGCCTCCAACCGGGGCAATCTAGCACGAGCCGATCCATGGCGTCTTGACCGCTCGCTCTGCCTCCCGCATCCCGGCGCCTGCATGGCCGTCTACACCGACATCACCGACGAGGAGCTCACCGAGCTGCTCTCCGCCTTCGACCTCGGCGCGCCCGTCTCGCTGAAAGGCGTGGCTGAGGGCGTGGAGAACTCCAACTTCCTGCTGGAGACCGAGATCGGCCGCTACTTTCTGACGATCTACGAGAAGCGGGTGCGCGAGGCGGACCTGCCCTTCTTCCTGGGGCTCATGCACTGGCTGGCGGACCGCGGTTTTCCCAGCGCTACTCCCATCGCCGACCGGAGGGGCGAGACCCTCAAGCGCGTGCGCGGCAAGCCCGCCGCCATCATCAGCTTTCTGCCGGGGCTTTCCGTGCGCCGCCCCACCGCCGCCCACTGCCGCGAGGCGGGTGCGGGTCTGGCCTGGCTGCATCAGGCGGCCGAGGGCTATCCGAACCGGCGCGCCAACGACCTGGGCCAGGCGGCCTGGACGGGAATGTTCGAGGGGCTTGCGGGTGACGCCGAGGCGCTGAAGCCCGGTCTCGCCGCCACGATCCGCGCCGACCTGGAACGCATCGCGGCGAACTGGCCCGCGGGTCTGCCGACCGGCGTGATCCACGAGGACTACTTCCCCGACAACGTCTTCTTCCACGGCGGGCGGTTCGCCGGCGCCATTGACTTCTATTTCGCCTGCGTCGATGCGCTCGCCTACGATATCGCCGTGGCCTTGAACGCCTGGTGCTTCGAGCCGGACGGCAGCTTCAACATTACCTCCGCGCGCGCGCTAATCGGCGGCTACGAAAGCCGCCGGCCGTTGTCGGACGCCGAGCGCGCGGCCCTGCCGGTCCTAGCCCATGGGGCGGCCATGCGGTTCTTCCTAACGCGGCTGCACGACTGGGGGGCGACCCCGGCCGGCGCCCTGGTCAGGCCCAAGGACCCGCTGGAATACGAGCGCAAGCTGGCGGTCCACCGTTCCGCGCCGGACCTGGTGCTGTTCGGAGACCCCGCGTGACGCCCCAAGTGGTGATCTATACCGATGGCGCCTGTTCGGGGAATCCCGGCCCCGGCGGCTGGGGCGCGGTTCTGATCTCGGGCGACCATGTGCGCGAGATCTGCGGCGGCGAGCCCGCCTCCACCAACAACCGCATGGAGCTGATGGCCGCCATCCAGGCGCTGGAGGCGCTGAAGAAACCCTGCAAGGTCGAGCTGCACACCGATTCGACCTACGTGATGAAGGGCATCTCGGAGTGGATCCACGCCTGGAAGAAGCGCGGCTGGATGACCGCCGACAAGAAGCCGGTCAAGAACGACGACCTCTGGAAGCGCCTCGACACCGCCCGCCTGCGCCATGACGTCGCCTGGCGCTGGGTGAAGGGCCACAACGGCCACGAACTCAACGAACGCGCCGACGCCCTGGCCCGCCAAGGCCTGAAGGACGCCCTCCCCGCCTGACGGAAGCTCCGGCGGGCAAGCCGCCGGAGCCCTGTCCTAGAACCCCTTGGTGATCGCGATCCCATAGAGGCGCGGATCGAGCAGGAAGATGCTGCGCGTCGCGCCCAGGTTCTCGTCGGCGATGTCGAAGCCGACGATGGTGTCCTCGTCCTGAAGATTCTTCACGAAGACCTGGATGTTGAGGTCGAGGTCGGCATTGGCCAAGATCAGGCTGGCGTTGACGTTGTCCCAGGCCCGGATGCCGTCGAAGCTGGCGTTATTGTAGCGCATGAAGCTGTCGGACTGGCGATAGTAGTCGCCCCGTAGCGTGGCGGTCCAGGCGCCGGGCAGCTCCCAGCGATACTGGGCGCCGAGCGACACCGTCCATTTCGGCGCATTGGGCAGCTCATTGCCTTTCAAGTCCTGCAGCACCCCCTCGCCGACCCCGCCGGTATAGAGCGAAACGCCCGGTCCGTAGGTGTAGGCGCCGGCCGCCAGGGCCGCGGCCGTGGCCGGCGCATTGCCCGCCGCCACCAGTCCCGCCGTCACCGAGGCCGCGCCCGAGCAGACCCGGTTGGCCATGGTCGCGGGACCGCCCGGCGCCTGCAGGATGGAGGCCAGGCCCGCGGCGTTGACGATGCAGCCGCCGGTGGTCGAGTTCCCATAGACGTAGGCCGGATTGCCCTGGGTCCGATTGAAGGAGTCGATCACCCGGCCCTTCTCGATGCTGGTGTCGAGATAACCGATATTGGCGTTGAGCTTCACGCCGTCGATCGGCGCCCAGACCGACTCCAGCTCCAGGCCCTTGATCTTGGCGTCGATGTTTTCGTTGAACACCGATTTGTTGACGCTGCGGCCGATCTGGTAGCCCTGATAATCGTAGTGGAAGGCCGTCAGGTTCAGCAGCAGGCGGCCGTCCCACAGGGTGTTTTTGAGGCCGAACTCGTAGGCGTTGACGAATTCCGGCTCGTATTCCGTCTTCAGGCCCAGGATGACGACCCCGGGCGGATTGAAGCCGCCGCCCTTATAGCCCTTCGAATAGGACCCGTAGATCAGGGTGTCGTCGGTGAAGCTGAGGTCCGGCGACCAGTCGACGTTCAGCCGACCCGTGGTCTCTTTGAACTCCACGACCTGCGGCGCGGTGAAGACCGGTCCGCGGCCCGGCGTGAACAGGGTCGAGCCGGAGCCGCGGGTCCATTTCTCATCGTCGGTGTAGCGCAGGCCGAGCGTCGCGCGCAGGGTCTCGGTGGCCTGCCAGTAGAGCTCGCCGAACACCGCCTTGGACTTGAGTCGGTACTCGGTGCGGCTGACGAAGTAGTTGTGGCCCGAGAAGTCCGGCTCCTTCAACGGGTCGACATAGGCGGTCGGCACCAGCAGCTTGACCGCTGCGGTGGCGGCGTTGGCCGCCACATAGGTGAAGTTGAGCGCCTCGTAGTCGAGATAGATCCCACCGATATTGAAGTTGAGCGGTCCGTCGAACTTCGACTGCAACCGCACCTCCTGGGTCCACTGCTCCGAGTGGCCGATCACGCCGGACTCGCTGACCAGCCGGTCCACGCGCCCGATCTGCGGATCGTTCAGGAAGCCGTCCGGGGCGCGCGGACCGATGGGGAAGACCACGGACGAATAGCCGCCCGTCGAGTCGCCGCGGGAGTAGTTCTCGTTCTCGTTATAGCTGGTGAGCGAGGTCAGGGTCAGCGAGGGGGTCATGTCCCACTCGATATTGGCCTCATAGAGTTCGGTGCGGGGCCGATAGGTCGGACGGCCCAGCACCTCTACCTCACGCAGGTCGCGGGAGATCGTCTTACCCAGGAAAGAGTCCACCGGCTGCAGGCCGATCTGTCGCGCCAGGATGCCGGTGAAGGTGGAGAGCTGGTTGGTCGTTCCGAACGCGTTGGGATCGTAGACCGAGGCCGGCAGACAGCCCTGGGTCAGGCCGGCCTGGGCCGCGCCGGTGGGCACGCCGAGCACCGAGGTCAGGCCGACATCCTTGACGCAGAGCTGCTTGCGCGCGCCGCGCGTGTCGTCCTCCGAGAAGCTGTCCCACAGCAGGAAGCCGCGCAGGGTCTCGGTGGGCGTGAACGCCAGGGTCACCCGACCGGCCCAGATATCGCGGCTGTCGATGTCCTGACCGTTCAGGGTGTTGCTGGTGTAGCCGTCGCGCTGCAGGGCGAAGCCCGCGGCCCGCAAGGCCAGCCTGTCGCCGAGGGGCACATTGATGAAGGCCTGGTACTTCAGCGCCTTGTAGTTGCCGAACTCGGCGGTGATCGAGGCGTCGAACTCATCCGCCGGCTTGTTGGTGATGATGTTCACCACCCCGCCGGTGGCGTTGCGCCCGTAGAGCGTGCCCTGCGGCCCGCGCAGCACCTCCACCCGCTCGACATCGTAGAACTCCGCGTCGGCCAGCCGGTTGGCGGTGAGCGGCACGTTGTTGTGGTGGATGCCGACCCCGTCGTCGCCCGACAGGGAGATGAGCTGGGCGCCGACCCCGCGGATCTGGAAATTGGTCCGCAGCGCCCGACGGGTGAAGCTGAGATTGGGCACCGACTGCACGAGCTGGCCGCCGGTGTCGATGCCTTGGGCCTTGAGGGTCTGCTCGCTGAAGGCCGATACAGCGATCGGTACGTCCTGGACCGACTCCTCGCGCTTCTGGGCCGTGACGATCAGTTCGTCCAGCAGCGAGCCCTCGGTATTCTGCGCCTGGGCCCAGCCCGGCGTCGTGCAGGCCAGCGCAAGCGCCGACACAGACACCATCCATGCCTTGGTCATTTCTTCCCTCCCACATTTCTACGGCCCTCATCAGCCGGGGCCGGTTGCGTCCAACGCCAAACAAATTTGACGGAACGCTGAAATGTTGAGCCGGCGAACATTGTTCGGATAGCGATCTTGACCGTGCGGAAGGACACACCATCTAGTTCAAGATTAAACGACTGGAGGGGGCCTATGCCGCCAGCCTTGAAAGACCGTCCCGACGTCGCCGTGTTCAACGAGATCGGGATCATCGAACACCTGATGCGCCATTCGGTGAGCGCGCACCTGCCGCCCGGCGTGACCTACGCCCATTTCGAGATGCTGATGAGTTTCACCCGGTCAGGCGATGGCCAGACGCCGGCGGAGCTGGCGCAGGCGATGATGATGACCAAGGGGGCGATCACCAACATCCTGCAGAAGATGGAGGCGCTTGGCCTTGTCTGCGTGCTGGCCGATGTGAAGGACCGCCGCAAGAAGCGCGTCCGCCTGACCCGGGCCGGGGCCCAGGTCTACGAACAGATCCTGCGCGATATGAAGTGGAAGATGGACGCCCTGCGCGAGGGCTTTACCGACAACGAGTTCCGCCAGGCCCTGCCGTTCCTGCGCTCGCTGCGGACCTTCCTGGGCGAAATCAGCGAGCAGCCCGAACCCGAAGCCTCGATCCTCCGCTGAGGCCGATCACCTCGACATCGACCCCGGCCGGGAGGCTCTCGCCCTCGTCCAGTTCGGCGGCCCACTCCTTGCCGTCGATGAGCACCCGGCCCGAGCGCCCGTCGAAGGGCGCGGCGGCCTTGCCGCGGTGGCCGACCAGACGCGCGACATTGTCATTGATGTCGGCGACCTCCACGGTCCTTGCTGGCCAGAACCGGCGCGCCAGCAGGGTCGAGACGATGGTCAGGCCCGCGAACAGGCCGATCTCCTGGGCCGGCGTGTCGAGCACCCCGCTGAGCAGGCCCACAACCCCGGCCGAGGCCGTGGGCCATAGCAGCCAGCCCGAGCCGGTGGCCACCTCGACCGCGAGGATCGCGGCCCCCAGGGCCAACCAGACCCAGAGTGTGTGATCGGCGTAGATCTGGGCGAACATGTCCATGCTCCTCAGGCTCCGGTGGGCGGAACCGCCGGGCGGCGGGCTGCTGGCGGCGCGGGCGGCCTGGGCGGCGGCGGGGTGTCGCTCTTGATGAACTTCACCAGTTCGCCAACCCCTGCCAGGGAGCCGACCAGGGCCGACATCTCGGCGGGTACGATGACGGTCTTCTGATGCGGGCTCTCGGCCAGCTTGGCGAAGGCCTCGACATATTTCTGGGCGACGAAATAGTTGATGGCGTTGACGTCGCCGCGGGCGATGGCTTCCGACACCATGGTGGTCGCCTTGGCCTCGGCCTCGGCCTCACGCTCGCGGGCCTCGGCGTCGCGAAAGGCCGCTTCGCGGCGGCCCTCGGCCTCCAGGATCGCGGCCTGCTTGGCGCCCTCGGCGCGGGCGATGGCGGCGGACTTCTCGCCGTCCGCCTCGGTGATCACCGCCCGGCGCTCGCGCTCGGCCTTCATCTGGCGCGCCATGGCGTTGGTGATGTCCGGCGGCGGCATCAGGTCCTTGATCTCGATCCGCGCCACCTTGACGCCCCACGGGCTGGTGGCCGAGTCGATCACGTGCAGCAGGCGGGTGTTGATCTGGTCGCGCTGCGACAGCACTTCGTCCAACTCCATGGAGCCGACCACGGTGCGCAGGTTGGTCATGCAGAGCTGGGCGATGGCGTAGTTGAGATTGTCGACCCGGTAGGCGGCCGCCGCGGCGTCCATCACCTGGATGAAGACGATGCCGTCGACCTTCACCACGGCGTTGTCCTTGGTGATGACCTCCTGCTGGGGCACGTCGAGGACCTGCTCCATCATGTTCATCCGCTGGCCGATCCCCTCGATGAACGGCGCCAGGAAGGTGATGCCGGGCTTCAGGGTGCGGGTGTAGCGGCCGAACCGTTCAACGGTGAACTCGCGCCCTTGGGGCACGATCTTGATGGCGGCGAACAGGATCACCAGCGCCAGCACCAAGAATACGAGTGAAGCGGTAAGCTCCATGACAACCTCCCCGAGAACCTGAGGCGAAGCTTAACGCGGGCGGGCAGGCTCCGCCATGTCCGTTGAAGGCTCGGATTCGGCGACCGACACAGCGACCTTGGCGCGGGCCAGGCGCGCGGAGAGGTCCCGCCCGTGGCCGGCCACCGCGACCTGGGCGCGCTTCACCCCCGGGCCGCAGCGGGGGAACTCGCTGCGCCGGGCGACGAAGCCCGCGTTGAAGCCTTCCTTGATCTGGCGGTCCAGCCCGGCGTCGGGCTGTTCGGCCTCGACCAGACGGATCATCCGGTTGCGCCAATACTGGTCGCCGGTCCCGGAACAGGCCTGGCGCAAGGCGTGGCTCTCGCCCAGAACATAGGCCAGTTCCGCCAGGGCCTGGCGCCCTTCGGGGCTGCGCTCCTGGGCCAGGGCCGGCAGGGGGGCGAGGGCGAGTACGGCGAAAATCCAACGCATGGCCCCAGTTAATGCGGCCGGCGGCGGCTTGTCACGGGCGCCTTAATTCCGTCTGCTAGCCAGTGGACTTGAGCGGCCCTGGAGCCCGACCGATGCGCCTCGCCCTGTTCGCCATCCTCGCCTTCCTGGCCGCCGGACCCGCCGCGACCGCGCCGGCCAAGCCCGCCGCCGCCAAGCCCGCGGCCCCGAAAGCCGTCGCCAAGCCTGGCTTCGACGCCCGCGACCCGGCCGCGGTCGCGGCCTTGCTGGCCGGCGCCGGCGTCAAGACGGAGACCGCCCGCGGCGGCGAGGGCCAGGTCGCCATGAAGGTGGTCACCCCCGGCGGCGGCTTCGGGATGCAGTTCGCCAACTGCGACGCCAAGGGCAAGGCCTGCGCCGGGGTGGCCTTCTCCACCGGCTTCGATCGCCAGACGCCGACCCTGGCCCATATGAACCTCTTCAACCGCACCCAGTTCGCCTGCCGCGGCTTCACGGGCGAGGACGGCAAGCCCAATGTCATGTACTCGACCCTGCTCACCTCGCGGATGACCGCCGAGGACATGAAGCAGCACCTCGGTGTCTGGCAGGGCTGCCTGGGGGCGTTCGCCCAGTTCACCCGTGATCCAGCCGGCTTCCTGGCCGCCAACAGCTAGGCGTTCGTGGTCCAGGTCGCCGCGGCGAGCCGCTCCACCAGGAAATCGAACAGCACCTGTACGCGGGCCGGGCGCAGGCGCCCCGGCGGGCTGACCAGGTGCAGGGCCGGCCGCGGCGGGCTCCAGTCGCACATCACCGCCTCCAGCCCGCCGTCCAGCAGGTCGCGCCAGCAGATGAACTCCGGCTGCAAGGCCACGCCCAGCCCGGCGCGGAGGGCCGCGCCCAGGGCCTCCGAATTGTTGACCCGCATCTGCCCGCTGACCGTCACGGTCTCGTCTCCATCCGTGGCGTGGCTGAACCGCCAGGTCTCCGGGCTCTCGACGTTCGAGTAGGTGAAAGCCCGGTGGTGGGCGAGGTCGCGCGGATGGGCCGGCCGGCCATAGGCCTCGAAATAGCCGGGCGCGCCCACTAGCATGATCCGCATCTCGCAGATCCGCCGGGCCAGCAGCGAGGAGTCGGCCAGCCGCGCGATGCGGATCGCCAGGTCGTAGCCCTCGGCTACCAGGTCGATCCTCTCATCGGCCAGGTTGAGATCGACGGAAACCTCCGGATAGCGGGCCAGGAAGTCCGGCAGGATCGGGGCGAGATGCAGCAGGCCGAAGGACATCGGCGCGGCCAGCCGCACCTGGCCGCGCGGGATCGCCGACTGGGCCGCAGTCTCCATCTCCACCGCCTCGCCCTCGGCCAGGATGCGGTTGGCCCGCTCCAGCGCCGCGCGACCGCTCTCGGTCAGCGACAGCCGCCGGGACGTCCGGTGGAACAGGCTGGCGCCCATGCGCGCTTCCAGCCGGCTGACCGCCTTGGAGACCGTGGCCTTGGAGAGGTCCAGCTCGCTCGCGGCGCGGGCGAAGGCGCCGGTCTCGGCGACCTTGGCGAACACCGCCCAGGCCTCGAAGTCGGGAAGTTTCGACATGACGATTTCCGAAACGATTTGTTTCCATCGTTTCTATTTCGAAACCCTGGGGAGCGGCTACCTTTATCTCGACAGCGGCGCTCACCCACGGAGCGCCCGGGAGACAGACCGATGATCGACCATCGACCCTTTGAAACCCTCGGCGGCGCCAACCATGGCTGGCTCGACGCCAAACACCACTTCTCGTTTTCCGAATACCACGACCCCAAGCGTATGAGCTGGGGCGCCTTGCGGGTCTGGAACGACGACAAGATCGAACCCAATTCCGGCTTCCCGCCGCACCCGCACGCGAACATGGAGATCATCACCTATGTGCGCACCGGGGCGATCACCCACCAGGACAGCCTGGGCAATACCGGCCGCACCGAGGCTGGCGACGTCCAAGTGATGAGCGCGGGCACCGGCATCCGCCACGCGGAATTTAATGTCGAACCCGTCGCCACCACCCTGTTCCAGATCTGGCTGCTGCCGACCAAGGCCGGCGGCGAGCCCTCCTGGGGCGCGCGCCCCTTCCCCAAGGGCGACCGGGCCGGGAAGTTCGTCACCCTGGCCAGCGGCCTCGAGGGCGACACCGACGCCCTTCCGATCCGCGCCGACGGCAGGGTGGTGGCTGCGACGCTGAAGGCCGGCGAGAGCGCCGAGTACCAGCTGGGCGAAGGCCGCTACGCCTATCTGGTCCCGGCCACCGGCTCCATCGAGGTCAACGGCGTCACCGCCAAGGCCCGCGATGGCCTGGCCATCCGTGACGAGAAGACGGTCCGGGTCACCGCCCTGGAAGACGCCGAACTCGTCCTGGTCGACGCCGCCTAAGACCCCAGCCTCGCTCGTTCCTCCCCAGCCCGAGCGAGGCCCACGGCGGGCGGAGGCGTCGCACACACCGCGCCTCCGTCCTGCCGCCCCCGCAAAGAAGAACACCGTCAGTCCAGTTGACACCCCTCCCCCCGGACGCATCCTCGCGCCCGCAACAGGGGTGGGGAACGCCATGTCCATGAGCCAAGCCGCGGCGGGCGACCGTCACGTTTCGATAGACGCCGTGCGTGGGTTCGCCGTGCTGGGCATCCTGCTGATGAACATCGTCGGCATGGGGATGCCGTCCTTCGCCTATATCAACCCGACCTATGCCGGTGGACACACCGGCGCCGACCTGTGGACCTGGGCGGCCAACAACGTCCTCACCGACGGCAAGATGCGCGCCCTCTTCACCATGCTGTTCGGCGCCAGCGCAGTGCTGATCGCCGAGCGCGCCGAGGGCGGCTCGCCAGGCCCGCTACAGACCCATTACCGGCGGCTGTTCTGGCTGTTCGTGATCGGGATGATCCACGCCTACTTCCTGTGGTTCGGCGACATCCTGGTCTGCTACGCCCTGGCCGGGCTGGTCATCTATCCCTTTCGCAAGTTCGACGCCCGAGTACAGATCGGCCTCGGCGTGCTGGTGCTGGCCGCCCTGCTGCTGAAGAACGTCCTGGGCTCCCATGAGCTGGAGGCGCTGCACGCCGCGGCGACCGCGCCGGGCGCCACGGCCGCGGCCCTCAAGGCCTGGCAGGAAGGCTCCATGGCGATCATGGCGCCGCCGGGCATGGCGGCTCAGGAGCTGGCGGGCTTCGGCGGTGGGTTCATGGAGGCGCTCAGCGCCCGCGCCAACATGGCCATGATGCTGCAGACCGTGTTCCTGCCCTCCGACACCCTGCCCGAGGCGATCGGCCAGATGTTCGTGGGCATGGGCCTGTTCCGGGTGGGGTTCTTCACCCTGGGATGGTCGAGCCGGGCCTACGGGGCGATGATCGCCGTGGGCTACCTGATCGGCGCCCCGGTCACCGCCTGGCTGGCCTGGATGATCTGGGCGTCCGGCTTCGAGCCGCTCAAGCTGCACGAACTGGAGGTCTGGCAGTCGGCGACCCGGCCGTTCATCGCCCTGGCCCACGCCAGCCTGCTGCTGCTGATCATCCGCGCCGGGATTCTTCAAAGCCTGGTCGAGCGCCTCGCCGCCGCCGGACGGATGGCGTTCAGCAACTACCTGATGACCTCGATCATCACCAATCTGCTGTTCTGCGGCTACGGCCTGGGCCTCTACGGCAAACTCTCGCGCTTCGAGCAACTCGCCGTGGTGCTCGGCGTCTGGGCCTTCATCCTGCTGTGGAGCAAGCCATGGCTGGCGCGCTTCCAGTACGGGCCGTTCGAATGGTTGTGGCGCTCCCTGGTGCGCTGGCGCCTGCAGCCCTTCGTCCGGCCCGCGCCGGCCACGGCGACCGCCTAGGCGCCGACCGTCCCGGGCGTCCGCAGCTTCGAGGCCCGCTCCAGGGCGGCCTCTGCGTCGGCCACCAGCCGGCGAACGATCTCGCCGGCCGGGAGCACCTCGTGGACCCCGCCCGCCGATTGACCCATGGCGAAGCAGGATTTGTCGGGATCCAGGCCCTCGATCTGACCGCCGATCCCACCCATCACCCCGGCCCGGCTCGACAGCATGGCCTGCATCGGGAAGGCCTGGATGTCCTGCGGCCGGGTCTCCCATTCCTCGACATAGGGATTCTTGCGCACCCGCATGGGCTTGCCGGAGTAGGACCGGGTACGGATGGTGTCCTCGTCGGCCGCCTCCAGGATGGTCTGGCGGTAGAGTTCGCCCGCATGGGCCTCGTCGCTGGCGATGAACCGGGTGCCCATCCAGACGCCGACCGCGCCGAGCGCCAGGGACGCCGCCAGGCCGCGCCCGTCATAGAGGCCGCCCGCGGCCACCACCGGGATCTTCACCGCCTCCACCGCCTGGGCCACAAGCGGCATGGTGCCGACCAGGCCGGTATGGCCGCCGCCCTCCCCGCCCTGGCAGATCACCGCGTCGCAGCCGGCCTGCTCGGCCTTCACCGCATGTTTCACCGCCCCGCAGACCACCATGACCTTGAGGCCGGCCTTTTTGAGCTTTTCCATGATCGGCATGGGCACGCCCAGACCCGCCACGAAGCTGGAGGCGCCTTCCTCGATGATGATCTCCACCGAGGCGGTCAGGCTCTCAGGGCTAGCGGCCAGCAGGTCGACCCCGAACGGCTTGTCGGTGAGCGCCTTCACCTTGCGCATCTCGTCGCGGATGAAGTCGGGCGTACGGCCCGCCATGCCCAGCACACCGTAGCCCCCGGCGTTGGAGACGGCGGCGGCCAGCTCGGCGTAGGAGACGCCTCCCATGCCGGCCAGCATGACGGGGTGCTTCACACCCAGCAGGTCGCAGAGCGGAGTATGCAAGGCCATCGAAATCCTCCCGAATTTTATGCCGGGAAGGATGGCGCCGGGCGCGGGCGATGGAAACCATGACCCGACGTCACCGGCCGGCTCAGAAGATCGCGTAGCCGCCGTCGATCAGGAAGCTGTCGCCGGTGTGGAAGCTGGACGCATCCGAGGCGAGATAGACCGCCATGCCGCCGAAGTCGGCGGGTTTGCCCCAGCGACGGGCCGGCACCCGCTTGATGACCTGGTCGTTGAACTTGTCGTTGCCCTGGGCGCCGGCCGTCATGTCGGTGGCGATCCAGCCTGGCAGGATGGTGTTGGCGCGCACGCCATAGCGGGCATGCTCCACGGCGATGGCGCGGATCATCGAGATCACTGCGCCCTTGGTGGCGGCGTAGGCCTCGTTGCGCGCCGCGCCGTCGACCGCGGAGAGCGAGGAGATCGCCACCAGCGAACCGCCCGCCTTGTCCCCCGATCCGGCCCGCTCGACCATGTGCTTGCAGGCCTCGCGGAAGGTGAAGAACACCCCGTCGAGATTGACCGACAGCACCCGCCGATAGGTCTCTGTGGAGAACTCGGAGAAGGAGGGCGCCCCGCCGCCGACCCCGGCGTTGGCGATCACCGTGTCGACTCGGCCCATCTTGGAGACCGCCTCGACCATGCCGGCCCGGACGGCCTCCTCGTCGGCGACATCGATCACCTGGGTCAGGACGCGGACGCCGGCGTCCCTGAGCCGGTCCTCGGCGGCGGCGTTTTTCTTCGGATTGGAGCCCCAGATCACCACGTCGGCGCCGGCCTGGGCCATGGCCTCGACCATACCGAACCCGATGCCGCCGTTGCCGCCTGTGACCAGCGCCACCTTCCCCGTCAGATCGAATGGCTTATAGGCCATGGCCGCCTCCCTCGTATTTTTCGAACACTTGTTCGGGAGAAGGACCCCCTGACGTGGGGGCCGTCAAGCTGGGGCGAGGCGGAGCGGTTGACTTCCCTGCCGTCCGGGTCGCGCGATGGCGGCGGGAGGACCGCCGCCATGATCACGCTCTACGACCATCCGCTCTCGCCCTACGCTCAGAAGGTCAAGATCGCGCTGCGCGAGAAGGGCCTGGCCTTCGAGACCGTGTCGCCCGGCGGCCTGGGCGCCGGCGGGGCCCAGGGCGAGTTCGTCGCCGCCAGTCCGCGGGCCGAGGTGCCCGCCCTGGTGGATGGCGACGTCTCGGCGTTCGATTCCACTATCATCCTGGAATATCTCGAGGATCGGTATCCCGCCCCGCCGATGCTGCCCGCCTCCCCCGCTGACCGCGCGCGGGTGCGGATGCTGGAAGAGGTGATGGACACCCATTTCGAGGCCATCAACTGGGGCCTATCGGAGATTCGCTGGTTCCGCCGCGCCGAGGGCGAACTGGCCGAGACCCTGCTGGCCAAGGCCGCCAAGCAGACCGCGGGCTTCTTCGCCTGGTTGGAGGGCCAGCTCGGCGACCGGACCTGGTTCAACGGCGAGAGCTTCGGCTGGGGCGACCTGGCGGTGGTCCCCTACCTCAACGGCTCGGTCGGCCACGGCAATCCGCCCGCCAAGGGTTCGAAGCTGTCGAACTGGCTGGCGCGGGCCAACACCCGTCCCTCGGTCGCCGCGACCTCGGAGGAAGCCGCCGGCTCGGCGCGCGCCTCGGCCATGCCCAATGTGGCCGAGCTGGTGGAGAAAGGCCTGTTCAAACGGGAATACCGCGACCATCGCCTGGAATGGATGATCAAGAGCGGCGGCGCCGAGGTGGTCCTGCGCGGCCTGGAGCGCAAGAACATCCGCTTCAGCCCGGACTTCGGCTAGGGCGAAGACCATGCTTTGTTGCGCCGAACATTGAGGTGGAGACCGGGATGCTGCTCGAGGGTTTGAAGGTCGTCGAGATGGCGACCTGGGTGGCGGGGCCGGGCTGCGCCGGGATCATGGCCGACTGGGGCGCGGAGGTGATCAAGGTCGAGAGCCCCGACGGCGACGCCACCCGGGCCTTCTATCCCGACACCGCCGAGAGCCCCGGCAACCCGATCTTCTCCATGGAGAACCGGGGCAAGAAGGGCGTGGTGCTCGACATCGCCAAGCCCGAAGGCCGCCGCGCCCTGATCGCCCTGCTGCGCCAGGCCGACGTCTTCATCACCAATGTGCGGCCGGGCTCCCTGAAGCGTATGGGGCTCGACTATGAGAGCCTGAAGGGTGAGCTGCCGCAACTGATCTATGCCGCGGTCACCGGCTACGGGCTGACCGGGCCGGAAGCCGATGTCCCGGCCTTCGACATCACCGCCTTCTGGACCCGCAGCGGGGTGGCGCGCGCCATGATCCCGCCGGACCAGGAGCCCTTCCCCTCCCGCCCGGGCTTCGGCGACCACACCACAGCGCTGGCCACCCTGTCGGCAGTGCTCGCCGCCGCGCATGAACGCACCGCCACCGGACGCGGCCGGCTGGTGGAGACCAGCCTGATCCGCGCCGGCGCCTACGCCATCAGCTGGGACCTGTCGCTACAGCTCCGCTACGGCCAGGTCGTCACCGCCCAGCCGCGCGATGAGCGCCCGGTCGCCATCTCGGGCTTCTTCCGCACGGGCGACGACCGCTGGGTCTGCATCGTGCCGCGCACGCTCGACTGCTTCACCAACATGATGATCGCGATCGACCGGCCGGAGATCCTCGCCGACGAACGCTACGACCTGCCGATCGAGGACCTGGCGATCGTGCGGGAGGTCCGCGCCATGATTGACGAAGCCTTTGGCGGCATGACCCTGGCCGAGGCCTCCGAGCGCCTCACCGCGGGCGACCTGGCCTGGGCGCCCATGGCCACCCTGGCCGAACTGGCGGAGTCCGACATGGCCCGGGAGGCCGGCTGTTTCGAAACCGTCGCCGACGGCTGGGGCGGCTCGTTCCGCGCCCCCGCCGCCCCGGCCCGCTTCCCGGAAGGCGCACCGCCGGTCGGCCGCCCGGCGCCCAAGCTCGGGGAACACACCCGCGAGGTGCTGGAGGCCGCGGGCCTGAGGCCGGACGAGATCGAGGCGCTGCTTTAGCCGCCGGTCGTCACGGCCCGCCGGAAGATTGGCCGGCGCACGGCTTCAGCAAATCGAACCGCGTAGTCGGGATGCTCGGTGCCCATCCAGCGGTCCCAGTGGGTGAAGTAGAGGCCGTAATTGTAGCCGGCCTGGGCGTGGTGCAGGTCGTGGTGGGTGACGGTGCTCAGCCAGGGCAGCAGCGGCCGGCCGTCGCGGGTCGCGGGGAACAGCTCGTAGCCCGAGTGACCGATGGTGTTGCGCACGATCTGGTGCAGCATGAACAGGCCGGCCACCGGCCAAGCCGTCGGGACTAGGACCATCCAGACCGGTACGAACAGCGCGTTGATCGCCGCCTCACCCAGGTCGAAGCTGTAGGCGGTGAAAGGCGAAGGGTTGTTCGACCGGTGATGGCGCCGGTGGAAGACGCGGAACAACCGCCGGTCGTGGATCATCCGATGGGTCCAGTAGAACCAGGCGTCGTGGGCCAGGACCATGAGGCCGAGGCTCACCCAGAACCAGATGGGTCCCCAGGCCTGGGCGATCCGGGGTCCGGGAAGCCATCCCATCCGTTCCAGGCCGAAGGTCATCAGGCCGACCGTGGAGAAGATGGCGATCGAGCGGACCGAACAGCCGAACTCGGTTAGGAGTTGCCGGGCCGAGGGTGTCTCGTCGCGGATCTTCCGGGCTCTCAGCACTGGCGCCAGCAGAACCCAGAGCACCAGCCAGACGCCGACCGCGAAGACCACATAGCGGGTCAGGTCGGTGCGCATATTGGCCAGCCACTGGAAAATGACGGGCGGCAGGTCGAGTTCGGTCATGTGGCGATCCTCCGGCGAATGCGAGATGCCGCAAGACTGCTGAGGGGACGTCGCGCCGTCTCGCCGATTGCGAAAATGACCAGGGTTTTCAGGTTTCGCCGCGAATTTCGGGAATCGGCGAGTTTCCGGACTGACGCCAGGCGGTGGGGGTCACGCCGGTCGCGGCCTTGAACGCGCGATTGAACGGACCGAGCGAACCGAAGCCGAGATCGTAGGCAATGGACGAGACCGGCTTGCGCGCCTGATCGGGATCGCCCAGCGCCGCCTTGGCCGCCTCGACGCGCCGGGCGTTGACGAAGGCCGCGAAGTTGCGATGGCCCAGGACCCCGTTGATCAGCCGCCGAAGCCGATGCTCCGGCAGTGACAGATTGTCGGCCAGGGCGCCTATGGTCAGGTCCTCGCGCCGCCAGACCTCATCGTCATCCATGGCGCGATAGAGGCGAGCCAGGGCGGCCTCGTCGACGGCCTCGAGGCCTGGAGCGCCCTTCAACGCCTGAGCCGCGGCCGGCCGCTCGCCGCCCAGCAGGGCCGGGTCAAGCCGCAGCAGGGCGAGCGCCCCGGAGATCGCCAGGGCCGCCAGGGCGAAGGCCTGCACCAGGGGCATGGGCGGCTGACGCTCGCCGAAGGCCGCACCGAGGTCCCACGCCGAGATCAGCAGGACATAGGCCGCCGCCGCGCCCATGACCGGCGCCCGCAACCGCCGCCTCTGCTCGACGAGGTCGCCTCGCCAGCCACGCCAGATGACGAAGGCCGCGTGCAACACCAGCAAGATGGCGAAGAGCCCGAAGACGAGCCAGATGGCGCCGCGCACCGGACTGGGGTCGGGTGAGAACCGGCCCGCCAGCCCCAGGACGACGGCGACCACCGGCGGGATCAGCCGCTGCGGCGGCAGCTTGGCGTCGTCGCTGAACAGGGTGACGGCGAAGGCCCAGAACATGCCCGAGCCCAGAACCGAGAGCAGCCAGACCACGGCCTCGACCGGTCCCAGCCGTCCCTGAAGGACCTGGCAATTGGCCAGGGCATGGCCGATGGCGGTCGCGAAGAACACCGCCCCGACCCACCGTGCCGGCGCTGGCTGGCGCGACAGGGCCAAGGCCGCGCCGGTGACCGCGAAGACCCCGATCGCCGCGCCGCGCAGCAGACCGTCAAGGATCAGCGGATCGACCATCGGAGGCCCTAGGTCGCCGTCCAGCCGCCGTCGATGGACAGCGCCGCGCCGGTGGCCGAGGCGCCCATGTCGGAGACCAGGTACAGCAGCATGCCGGCCAGGTGGCCGTACTCGACGAACTGCTTGTTGGGCTGGGCCGCCAGGATCACGTCCTCCATGACCCGGTCCTCGGGGATGCCGCGGGCGATGGCCTGGTCGCCGATCTGCTTCTCGATCAGCGGGGTCTTCACATAGCCGGGGCAGATGGCGTTGGCGGTGATACCGGTGCGGGCCAGCTCCACGCCCAGGCCCTTGGTGAAGCCGACGACGCCGAACTTGGCGGCCACATAGGGCGCCTTGAAGGCCGAGGCGACCAGGCCGTGGGCCGAGGCGATGTTGACGATCCGGCCCCTGCCCTGGGCCTTCATGATCGGAATGGCCGCGCGGCTGGCGTGGAAGGTGGAGGACAGGATCACCGCGATCAGGGCGTCCCACTTCTCGGGCGGGAACTCGTCGACCGGGGCCACGTGCTGGATGCCGGCGTTATTGACCAGGATGTCCAGCCGCCCGAATTCGCGCACCGCATAGTCGATCAGGTCGGTGATCTCCTCGGGCTTGGTCATGTCCGCGCCGTGATACCGGATCGCGGCATTGGTCCGTTCCTGCAGCTTACGGCGGTCGTGCTCGATCTGGGCCGGGTCGCCGAAGCCGTTGAGGACGACGTTCACCCCCTGCTCGGCCAGGGCGCCGGCCAGGGCCTGGCCGATCCCGCTGGTGGAGCCGGTGATGACGGCCACGTGGCCTTGCAGCCCATAGTCGACGGCCATGGCGTCAGTCCTTCTTCTTGCGCAGTTCGGAAACCAGCGGCGGCTGAGGCCGCGAGAACACCCATTCGGTGTCGGTCGAGGCGCTCTTCTGGAACTTGTAGCCCTCGGAATCGAAGGCCCTGAGGTCGGTGGCCCGTTCGATGCGGTGGTCGATGGCGTAGCGGGCCATCAGGCCCCGCGCCTTCTTGGCGTAGAACGAGATGATCTTGGACTCGCCGTCCTTCTCCTCGAAGAACTTGGCGGTCACGAGCGGGAGCTTCAACGCCTTCACGTCGACCGCGCCGAAATATTCCAGGCTGGCGCAGTTCACCAGGGTCGGGTCCTTCTGACCCGCGGCGGCCTCGTTGAGCGCCGTGGCGATCCTGTCGCCCCAGAAGGCGTAGAGGGTCTTGCCGCGTTTGGTCTTCAGCGAGACGCCCATCTCCAGGCGGTAGGGTTGGATGATGTCCAAGGGCCGCAGGACCCCGTACAGGCCCGACAGGATACGCAGGTGGGACTGGGCGTAGGCGAGGCCCTTCTTGTCCAGCTCGCGGGCCTTCAGCCCCGAATAGACGTCGCCATTGAAGGCGAAGGCCGCCTGCAGCCCATCCTCCATGGCCGGATCGAAGGCCTGGAACCGCTCGCGGTTGAGCTGAGCCAGGTTGTCCGACAGATCCATCATCCGCTTCAGGTCGGAGGTCTTGAGCTTCTTGGCGGTCACGGCCAGCTCGGCGATGTCGGCCGCCATTTCCGGTGTGGTCATCGGCAGGGCGGCCGCGGGCGCGGTGAAGTCCAGCGCCTTGGCCGGGGAGATGACGATCAGCATGCGGGGCTCAGAACAGGACTCGCGGATTCATGATCCGCTTCGGATCCAGGCTCTGCCTTATGGCGGAGAGCGCCGCAACCTCGACCGGGCTTTTGTAGCGCCGCGCCTCCTCGGTCTTCATGGAGCCCAGGCCGTGCTCGGCCGAGATCGAGCCGCCCATGGAGGCCACGATGTCGTGGACGATGCGCGAGCCCTCACCACGCCGGGCCGAGTGGACCGCATCGTCGCCGCCGTCGGGGCGGATGATGTCGTAGTGGATATTGCCGTCGCCCATATGGCCGAAGGCGGTGACCCGACAGCCGGGGACAAGGGCCTCCATGGCCGCTGTGGCCTGCGCGAGGAAGTCGGCGACGCGGCTCACCGGCACCGAGATATCATGCTTCCAGGTGGCGCCCTCGGGTTTCTGGCCCGGCGACTGGTTCTCGCGGATCGACCACAGCGCCTTGGCCTGGGCCTGGGTCTGGGCGACCACCGCGTCGCGGACCAGGCCGTCCTCGAGGCCCCCGGACAACAGCCGCTCCAGGGCCGCCTCGGCTGCGCCGGGCTCGCCCGAGGCGATCTCGATCAGCACATACCAGGGATGAATCTCGGCCAGCGGATCGCGCTGGTCGGGGATGTTTTTCAGCACGAACTCGATCCCGCGCCGGCCCATCAGCTCGAAGGCCTCGACCCCCGTCCCGGCGGTGTCCTTGGCGCGGACCAGCAGGTCGAGCGCGGCCTGGGGCGTGTCCACGGCGGCGATGGCGGTGGCGCGGGAGACCAGGACCGGGAAGAGCTTCAGGCTGGCAGCGGTGACTACGCCCAGCGTGCCCTCGGCGCCGATCAGCAGCTGCTTGAGGTCATAGCCGGTATTGTCCTTGCGCAGGCGCTTGAGGCCATTCCAGACCTCGCCATTGGGCAGCACCGCCTCCAGGCCCAGGACCAGCTCGCGGGTGTTCCCGTAGCGCAGGACCGCGGTGCCGCCGGCATTGGTGGAGACCACCCCTCCAATGGTCGCGGTGCCCTCGGACGCCAGGTCCAGGGGAAAGCGCCGGCCCTTGGCGAGCGCCGCCTCATGCACCGCCGCCAGGGTCACTCCGGCTTCGGCGACGATCACGTCGTCGAAAGCGTCGATGTCGCGGATGGTCCGCAGGCGCTCGGTGGACAGCAGGATCTCTCCCAGCGGGATCTGGCCGCCGACCAGGCCGGTATTGCCGCCCTGGGGGGTGATCGGCACGCCGGCCTCGAAACAGATCCCCACGACGGCGGCGACGTCCTGGGTGGATTTCGGCAGGGCCAGGAAGGGCGTCTCGCCGACCCAGCGGTCGCGCCATTCGACCAGCTTGGGCGCCAGCCGCTCGGGGTCCTGGCTCCAGCCGCCTTCGCCCAGCACGGCCTTGAGGCGCGAGAGCACATCGGCGGGGACGGAGATGGTCATGCCCTAGCCTAGCCCCTCGCCCCTAGCCGACAAAGCCCGCCGCGCGCTTCAGCCGGTCGTTTATCGCCTCGCCAAGGCCCTCGTGCGGGATGGGGGCCACGGCGATGGCGGCGGGATCGGTGCGATCGGCTTCACGGAGGTAGCTGAACAGGTTCGCGGCGGCTTCGCGCAGGTCGCCGGCGGGGCTGAGGTTCCAGCGGTGCTCGCCGGGACCGAAGGCCAGATAGGCCTCGCCAGGCTCAGGCGTCGAAACCTCCAGTCGCACCGGGGCCTTGGGCGAATAGTGGCGCGCCAAGCGGCCCGGCGAGCGCCTGGCGTCGGCCTCCGCCTCGGCCAACGGACCGATCAGGGCCTCGATCTGCGCGCGGGTCACCGCGCCCGGCCGCAGCAGGCGTGGTGTGTCCAGCAGAGCGACCACGGTGGACTCCAGGCCGATCTCGCAGGGGCCGCCGTCGAGAGAAGCTTCCGCCTTGGCGCCGGTCTCCTCCATGGCGTCGGCATAGGTGGTCGGGCTTGGACGGCCGGAGCGGTTGGCGGAGGGGGCGACCACCGGCCCGCCGAACGCGGTCAGCAGGGCGCGGGCCAGGGGATGAGCCGGCACCCGCAGGGCGACGGTGTCGAGGCCGGCGCGGGCCAGGTCGCAGACCACGGTGTCGGGTCGGATCGGCAGGACCAGGGTCAGCGGCCCCGGCCAGAAGGCCTGGGCCAGCCGCCGCGCTCGGTCGTCGAACACCGCCAGGGTCTCGGCCGTGGCCAGGTCGGCCACGTGGCTGATCAGCGGGTTGAACCTCGGCCGGCCCTTGGCCTCGAAGATCGCCGCCACGGCGGCGGGATCGGCGGCGTTCCCGGCCAGGCCATAGACGGTCTCAGTGGGCAGGATGACAAGCTCGCCGGCGCGCAGGGCCCGCGCCGCGGCGGCTAGCGCCGCCTCGCCGTGAGGTCCACGCTGATCGTGACCTTGGCCGGTATCTGGTCTGTGTTCGTCCACTCGCCCTGCCCGACGCCGAAGGCCGTTCGGTCGAGGCTGGTTACACCGGTGAGCCGCGCCGTGTCGCCGTCGATCTTCAGGGTGAAGGGCAGGCGGAGCGGCTTGGTCGCCCCGCGCAGGGTCAGCTCGCCTTCAGCGACATAGCGATCCGTGCCGGTCTTGCGGAACCGCCGGGCGGCGAACACGGCCTTGGGATGGGACGCCGCGTCGAACCAGTCGCCGCTGGGCAGCACCTCGTCACGCTGGCTGTCGCCGGTGTCGGCGGAGGCGACCTCGATCTCCACCCGGACGTTGGAGCGGTCCAGGGCGTCGGGGTCGAACACGATGTCGGCGCGCCAGCGCTGGAACCTGCCCTCGATGGGCGTTCCGCTGAAGGCCGTGGCGAAGCCGAGCGTCGAGCCCGGCGCGACGGCCCAGCGGCTGGGCTCACCTGGAACCGTCGGAGCCGCGACGGGGGCCGGCGTTGCGGTCGCTGGGGTCAACGCCGCGACAGGCGCGGCGGCCGGGGCAAGTCTCGAGACCGGGACGGGCGGCGATACCAGGAAGCCCGTCGTCGTGATTGCGCCGGCGGCCAGGAGGATGGCGACCAGTCGCGGCTCCAGCCAGCGGCCGGCCTTGGCGCCGGGCGCCATGCGAGCCAGCACCGGCTCGTCGCGGGAGAAGAGCTGATGCTTCAGGGCGCCGGCCACGTGCAGGGCCAGCAAGCCCCAGGCGGTCCAGGCGAGCGACTTGTGGACCCCGTAGGCCACGAGGTTCCAGGCGCTCTTGGCCGGGGCGGCCAGCTCCGCCAGGCCAGGGACGTGGGGCCAGGGGACCACCCCATAGAGCAGGGTCGGGATGGTGATCTTGCTGGTGGAGACCACGACCCAGCCGCTCAACGGCAGGCCGATCATGATGACGTAGAAGCCCCAGTGGGTGGCGACCGCCAGCCGTCGTTCCCACGGCGCGAGGGTCTCGGGCTCCGGCGGGGGCCGGTGGGTCAGGCGCCAGGCGAGCCGCGCGAGGCTGAGGGCCAGGATGGTGACGCCCACCGACTTGTGGAGCTGGATGAGACTGAAGCCTTCCAGGGTGGTCCTCAGCCCATGGCCGCGCCAGCCGAGGATGAGCTGGAAGACGATAGCGGCGGCGATCAGCCAGTGGAGGACGATCGCGACCAGGCTGTAGCGGTCCCGAGTCACGCGCTACTTCTTCACGAACTCGACCTCGAACGCGAGGTCCAGATCGTCGCCTGCCACGCTGCTCATGGTGGTCAGGCCGAAATCCGAGCGCTTGATGCGGGTGCTCCCCGAAAAGCCCATCCGCGTGCCGGCGCCCAGCAGGCCCGGTCCGACCCCGTTGAACACCACGTCCAGGTCCACCGGCTTGGTCACGCCCAGGAAGGTCAGGTCGCCGCGGACAACGCCCTTGGCCGGCTCTCCCTCCACCTTGGTGGCGGCGAAGGTGATGGTCGGGTGCTTGCCGACGTCCAGATAGCTTGAGCCCGTCAGGGTTTTGTCGAAGCCCGGCACATTGGTGCGCAGGGAGGCCGCGTCGACGGTGATGGTCGCCTGGGTCGCGCTCCAGTTGGCGGGATCATAGGTGAAGCCGCCCGCCAGCTTTTCGAACCGGATGATGAACTTCGAAAACCCGCCCATGTGCGGGACCTTGACCAGCAGGCTGGCGTGGCGCGGATCCAGCGCATAGTCGCCGGCCGGGACGCGGGCCGGGTCCTGGGTGGTGGGATCGGCGACCGCCTGGCCGGCCAGGGCAAGGCCGAGAGCGATTGCGGCGAGCATGGTCCTGACCATGGCGGCTCCCTGGCGTGCTGACGCGGCTGGCTTGGCCGCTCCCTTAGCTTAGCCTAGAACGCGCCAGCAATAAGGAGTTCCCGATGACCTTCCGCGCCCCGGTTCGCGATCTCGCGCTCGCCCTTCGGACCGCCGGTCACCCGGCTCTGGTTGGCCAAGCCTTCCCCGAACTGGACGACGACACCGTCGCCGCGGTGCTGGAGGCCGCGGGAGCCTTCGTGGAAAGCGAGCTGGCGCCCCTGAACCGCAAGGGCGATCAGGTCGGCGCGCGCTTCGAGAACGGGGTGGTCAGCGCGGCGCCCGGCTTCGCAGCGGCCTACCAGGCCTTCGTGGCCGGCGGTTGGAACTCGCTGTCAGCCGATCCCGAGCACGGCGGCCAGGGCTTGACCAAGGCCATGGAGCTGGCGGTGTTCGAGATGGTCCACGCCTCGAACATGGCCTTCGGCCTTTGCCCCATGCTGACCCAGGGCGCCATCGAGGCCCTCGACCTGCACGGGACCGAGCGCCAGAAGCGGCTGGTCCTGCCCAAGCTGGTCTCCGGCGAATGGACCGGCACCATGAACCTGACCGAGCCGCAGGCCGGTTCGGACCTGGCCGCCGTCACCACCCGGGCCGAGCCGGACGGTGAGGGCGGCTATCGCCTGCACGGCCAGAAGATCTTCATCACCTGGGGCGACCACGACGCGGCGGATAATATCTGCCACCTGGTCCTGGCCCGCCTGCCCGACGCACCGCCCGGCGTGAAGGGCATCTCGCTCTTCCTGGCCACCAAGCGGCTGGTCGAGGACGACGGCGGGCTGGGGATAGCCAACGACCTGCGCCCCGGCTCCATCGAGCACAAGCTGGGCATCCACGGCTCGCCCACCTGCGTCATGCTGTTCGAAGGCGCCAAGGCCGAGCTGGTCGGCGAGGTGAACAACGGCATCGCCCATATGTTCGTGATGATGAACGCCGCGCGCCTGCAGGTCGGCGTCCAAGGCGTGGCCATCGCCGAGCGCGCCTTCCAGCAGGCGCTCGCCTTCAGCCAGGAGCGTCGCCAGGGCCGCGCGGCCTGGTCCGCCGACGGCGCGATCTACGGCCACCCCGACGTGCGCCGCACCCTGCTGATGATGAAGGCCAAGATCGAGGCCGCCCGCGCCATCTGCCTGACCACGGGGGTCTGCGCCGACCTGGCCAAGCTGGCCCCCACCGAGGCCGAGCGGACCACCGCCCGCCAGCGCCAGGAACTGCTGACCCCCATCGCCAAGGCCTGGTCCACCGACATCGGAGTCGAGGTCGCCTCCCTGGGGGTGCAGGTCCACGGCGGCATGGGCTTCATCGAGGAGACCGGCGCGGCCCAGCACTATCGCGACGCCCGCATCGCCCCGATCTACGAAGGCACCAACGGCATCCAGGCCATCGATCTCGTGGGCCGCAAGGTCCCGATGGAGGGCGGCGGGGTCATGGACGCCCTGTGCGCGGAGATGCACGCCTCGGTCGAAGATCTGGCCGCCGCCCCGGGTCTCGCGGCCGTGGCCGCACGGCTCGACGCCGGGATCGCGGCCCTGGAACGGGCCACCGACTGGCTGCTGCAGAACAAGGGGACCAACGCCCTTGCAGCCGCGACGCCCTACCTGAAGCTGGCCGGCGACGTGATCGGCGGCTGGATGCTGGCCCGCCAGGCGCTGGCCACGGCGGCCGGCTCCGATGATTGGTCGCAGAGCAAGTCAGCGCTCGCCCGCCTCTATGCCGGCCAGGTCCTGGCCCAGGCGCCGGGCTTGGCGGATGGCGTGATGGACGGCGCCGGCGACCTGGAAGGCGTCACCGCCCACGCCTTGGGCGGTTAGGCCAGAACTGGATCGTCGAAGGTCACCCGGAAGAAGGCGGTCTCCACCCCTTCGATGCCGAAGTCGTTATCGTTGACGAGGATCAGCTCGCGATCCGAAAGCACCGCCATGCCCTCCAAGTCCGGGGCGATGTCCCTCGCCTCGTCGGTGGAAAAGACCAGGGTCTTGGCCAGCGGCCGCAGGCCGATCCCCGCGAAGTCGCCGGGATCGATCTCCTCCAAGGTGGGCCGGGTCTCTATGTCCAGGTGTTCGGGCGGCGTCTCGAACCCCGCCAGATCGACTCGGTAGATCTTGGCCGTCCGGGAGATCCGCTCCAGCACCAGCAGCCGGTCGGGACCGATCCAGGTCAGCTCGCAGATCTTCAGGTCCCGGCGCTTGACGTCGCCTTCCCTGGCGTCCCGCTCGAAGCTGCGCGGCCGATCGAAGGGGTAGAGGTACTGGCCGACCACCCGCCCCGTGGCCGCATCCAGCTTCCAGATCCTCGCGTGGCGCGCGGTGTCGTCGGCCGCCTTGTCCGGATGGGCGAGCGGGCTCTGGAAGGCGGTATAGAGCCAGGCGCCGTCGGCCGAGGCGGCCACCGACTCGAAGCCGCGATTGAGCCGCCGCCTCGCGGCGATGGCCGGCAGGACGGGTGTCAGCGGCGGATCGCAGTGGCCGGTCACACCCTCGGGGACCCAGCGTGCGGTCACCATCCCATCCGGCGCGACCTTCATCAGCGAGGGACCGTATTCCTCCGCCGCCCAGAAGCTGCCGTCGGCCAGGACGGCCAGGCCCTCGGTGTCAGCCCCGCCATCGGCCTCGCGCAATGTCCCGTCGAGGTCGAAGGTCGGCTCCATCTCCGCCTCGCCCCCGCCTGGCAGGGGCAAGCCCGAGAGCGGGCGTCCGTCAGAGCGCCGCAGCGGTATGGCGCGGACGAACGCGATGTCCCTCCCTACGACCTGCAGCTCGGCGATGGTCGGACCGACATCGGGCAAGGGCATGATCTTGGCGCCCTCGATGTCGGCCAGTCGCTCCAGGTGGTTGAGACCATAGTCCTTCACCGCCGCCTTGATCTTGAGGTTGGGTCCTCGGTCGCCGATGGCCCAGAGCCTGTCGGGCGGATCGCCCGGCGCCCGCGCCAGGCCTGAACTGAGCCCCAGGGTCACCCGCAGCACGCCGCGCGGCAGCGGGATCTCCGCCAGCAGATGATCGCGCCACCCGAGCCGTTCGACCTTGTAGCCGCCTGTCATGGCGCCATTGGCGCAGGCGGCGCGGCTTTGTCTAGGCCGCCGCCAGCCCGGGCGCGTCGTGCAGGGCCGGATCCAGGCCGCGCCCCATCAGGTCGATGAAGTTGTCGCGGTAGAAGGCCCGCTTGGCCCGATCCGAGGCGCCCTCCAGCGCGTCGTTGAAGCGTTTCAGCGGATTGCGGCCGCCCTCGATGTGCGGGAAGTCGGACGAGAACAGGCACATCTCCTCGCCCGAATTGGCGATGATCCAGGCGGTGTCCTCGTACGGATAGGGGGTGGCGCGGAACTGGCGGCGCAGGATCTCGCTGGGCTTGGCCGAGAGCCGTTGCAAGCGCTCCTCCTTGCCGAAGGCCGCGGCGCCGGAATCCATGAACCGCATCAGGCTGGGCAGCCATGAGGCGCCCAGCTCGATGGCCCCAAACTTCAGCCGCGGGAACCGGTCGAACACCCCGTCGATCACCAGGGCCGACAGGGTCTGCCAGAGCGACAGCGGGATGGCCATGAAGGTGAGCGAGGTGAAGTTCTCCGCCCCGCCGTGGAAGTCCAGCACCTGGGGACCGCCGTTGACCAGGTAGTCCTTGTGCATCTTCTCCTCGCCGCCGACGTGGAAGAGGATCGGGATGCCGGCCTCCTGGACCACCGCCCACAGGGGATCGAGGTCGATGTGGCTGGGCGAATGGCCCCTAGGGTGGCGCGAGGGGATGATGATGCCCTTGCAGCCCATGGCGATGGCTTCGCGGGCGATCTGCGGCGCGCGGGCCATGTCGATCAGCGGCACATAGCCGGTGGCCAGCAGCCGGCGGTCCACGGAGCAGAACTCGCTCATCATCCGGTTGTGGGCGCGGGCGGCCTCCACGGCGAGATCGGCCTCGCCCATCTCCTCGAGACCGTAATTGCTGAGCGAGGCGGTGGTGAAGACCAGCTGGCTGGCGAAGCCGAACAGGTCCAGCGCCTTGGGCCGGTCCTGGCTGCGGAAGGCGCCGAGCGCCTGGTAGTTCTTGCGCAGCAGCAGGTTGGCCTCGTCGCCGGCCCGGAACTCCGGATCCTCCTGCTGGGCCGCGGCCTTCTCGAACCACTCGGGCAGCACGTCCTTCTTGCCGGTCGCCTCGACGAAGGCCGCGCGGACCTTGGGGTCCAGATAGCGGTGCAGCGTGCCCGGCAGCTCCATGACATGGCTGTCGGCGTCATGGATGGTCTGGCCTTCGACATAGGGCATGGCGTCCTCCCGGCGATCTTGTGGTCGCTCGGCGCGAAGTGTGCGGACGCCACGATACCGGAGTCAAGAAAGCCGGAGGCGCTGGTCGGCGCCTCCGCCTCGTCGACCTAGAGTTGGGCCAGCAGATAGTCCGCGGCCGAGACCTTGAACTCGCCGCCCTGCTCCACGTTGAGCTCCTTCACCACGCCGTCGTCGACCAGCATGGAATAGCGCTGCGAGCGCGCGCCCATGCCGAACTTGGAGCCGTCCATGTCCAGGCCCACGGCCTTGGTGAAATCGCCGTTGCCGTCGCCCAGCATGATGATGTCGTCGCCCACGCCCTGGTTCTCGCCCCAGGCCTTCATGACGAAGGCGTCGTTGACCGACAGGCAGACGATGCTGTCGACGCCCTTGGCGCGGAAATCGGCCACGTGCTCCTTGAAGCCCGGCAGGTGGCGGGCCGAGCAGGTGGGGGTGAAGGCGCCGGGCACGGCGAACAAAGCGACCTTCTTGCCGGCGAACACGTCGTCGGTGGTCATGGGCCGCGGGCCCTCGGCCGTGCCGGCGGCGAAGGTGGCGGCGGGCAGCTTGTCGCCGACTTTGATGGTCATCTTGCTTTCTCCCGAATGAAGTTGTGCAGCAGATAACGCGGATGCGTTCGTCTTCAACGCCCTTATCTCGCATCCAGGCTTGAAAGCGCCGCGTTCCGGCTCAAATCTGCAAGGAATGGAAGACGGTTCGTTTCTCTCCGGCCAGATCCTGATCGCCATGCCGGGTATCGGTGACCCTCGGTTCGAGCGCGCGGTCGTGCTGATCTGCGCCCACGACGAGAGTCACGCCATGGGCATCGCCGTGAACCGGCCCGTCGAGGGCCTGACCGTGCCCGACCTGTTGAAGCGGCTCGAGGTCAAGTCGACCATAGAGATCCCGCCCGACCTGGTGCTGATGGGCGGACCGGTGGAGCGCGAGCGCGGCTTCGTGCTGCACACCAACGACTACATGGCCGGCGACCACAGCCTTCCCATCGGCGACGACGTCTCGCTGACCGCCACCCGCGAGGTGCTGGAGGCCATGGCCGGCCACAACTCCGCCCCGCGCCGTTCGGTGCTGGCCCTGGGCTATGCCGGCTGGGGGCCGGGCCAGCTGGAGCGGGAAATCCGCGAGAACGTCTGGCTGACCTGCGAGGCCGACGAGAGCCTGATCTTCGACGGCGACCACGGGCAGAAGTGGAGCAAGGCGCTCGCCAAGCTGGGCGTCGACGCCAGCCTGCTCAGCGCCACGGCGGGACGGGCCTAGCCGCGCGCCTTCACGGGCGCCGCGCCGTCCACATAGCTTTCGTTGAGATAGACCTCGGCCTCCTGCGGCGACAGAGCCGGGGCGTAGCCGAAGCCCTGACCGTAGTCGCAGCCGAGCGACAGGAGCTGGCGAGCCATCTGGGCGTTCTCGACGCCCTCGGCCACCACCTCCAGGGCGAGGTCCTGACCGAGCTTGACCACTGAGGAGACGATCTTCGCCGAGCCCTCGTTGGTGGCCATGGTCCGCACGAAGTAGCGATCGATCTTCAAGGTGTCGAAGGGCAACCGGGTCAGGTAGCTGAGCGACGAGAAGCCGGTGCCGAAGTCGTCCAGGGCCAAGGCCGCGCCCGCCTCGCGCAGGTTGCGCAGCACCAAGGCGGCTCGGTCGGGATCGCGCATGACGTCGCCCTCGGTGACCTCCAGCTTCAGCGCGCCCGGGGGCAGCCCGGTCTCGCGGCGGATGGCCAGGACGTCGGAGATCAGGTCGGGACGGTCGAGTTCGCCGGTCGACAGGTTCACCGCCACGGTGAGTTCTCCGGCGGCGCGGTGGTCACGGCGCCAGACGGCGAGCTGATGGCCGGCCTCGCGCATCATCCGCGCGCCCAGCTCGCTCATCAGCCCCATCTCCTCGCAGAGCGGCAGGAACTGGTCGGGGGTCAGCAGACCGCGGCGGGCGTGGCGCCAGCGGACCAAGGCCTCGAAGCCCGACAGGGCGCCGGTCGAGAGCCGCACGATGGGCTGGTAATAGGCCACGATCTCGCCGCGCCCCATGGCGCCGCGCAGGTCGCTTTCCAGAGCCAGGCGGGACAGGCCATCGCTTTCCAGGCCGCGGCCGTAGGCGGCGGCCCCGCCGCGTCCGCTGCTCTTAGCGGACTCCACGGCGAGCTCGGCCCGGCGCAGCAGCTCGGCGGCCTCGGGCGCGTCCTCGCCGCCGATCGCCTCGACGGCGCCGATGGAGAGGGTGGGATGGATGTCGAAGCCGGCCACCCGCAGGGGCTGCTCCAGGGCCTGGCGCAGGATCTCCGCGGCGCTGGGCGTGGAGGTGGGCGCCAGGACCGCGAATTCGTCCTCGCCGACCCGGGCCAGCAGGGCGTCGGGCGGGAATGCGGCGGCCAGGCGCGAGCCAAGGGCGGCCAGGACGAGGTCGGCCCGCTCGTGGCCCAGGGCCTCGTTCAGGCGGCGCAGGCGGTCCAGGTCGGCGACCACCAGCTCGTGATGACCCGGGGTCTGGAGCTGTTCACGAGCCCGGGTGACGAAGCTCTTGCGGTCCAGCAGTCCGGTGAGATGGTCGAGGTCGGAGGCGGCGAACTTGGTCTCCGGCGCGATCACGCCGGCGGCGCGCAGGCCCTCTTCCAGCCAGACGCCGCGCCAGATGCAGACCCCGCCGCCGCGCATCCGCAGGCGCACGGCGATTTCCGACCCCGGATCCTGCACCCGCAGGACGTCGTCGGCCATGGCCCGGTCCTGGGGCAGGGCCAGCGCGCGCATGGCGGCGGAAGAGCATTCGGGGGCGAGCGGGCCCAGACCAAGCGACCGCGATGCGCCGGTCAGGCGCAGACGATCCTTCTCCGGCTCCCAAAGCCAGAGCACCACATCGGCGGCGCCCAGCGCTTCGAGCGTCGTGGTGGCGTCCCAGATCCAACGATCGTTCGGCATCGCCTCAAGACGCTACAGGCCAACGCGTCGGTCAGACCGACACTCCGTTGTCCGGTCCCTCATGCGCCCGCAAGGGCGACACCAGGCCGAACAGGACATGGTCTCGCCAAACGCCGTTAATTTTCAGATAAGCCGAGGCGAGCCCTTCTTCCTTGAACCCGGCCCGGTTGAGCAGGCGCCGCGAGGCGTCGTTTTGCGGCCGGCAGGCCGCCTCCAGGCGATGGAGCGCCAGGGTGCGGAAGGCGAAGACCGTCAGCATCCGCACGGCCGCCAGGGTTTGTCCTTGTCGGGCAAAGGGTTGGCCGCACCAGTAGCCCACCGACCCCATCTGGGCGACGCCGCGGCGCACATTCGAGAGCGTGATCCCGCCGGTCAGGGCGTCGTCGGAAGCCCGAAACACGAAGAACGGATAGGCCGTGCCCGCTTCCCGGTCGCGGCCGTAGGCGGTCAGTCTGCGTCGGAAGGCCGCACGGCTAAGGTCGTCGGCCGGCCAGGTCGGCTCCCATGGCTGCAGGAAATCCCGCGAACGCGCGCGCAGGTCGCGCCACTCGGCATAGTCGGTCGTCCGGGGCGGACGCAGGCGCACGCCTTCGCCCTCGATTCGAAGGCCGCTCTCGGGCGCGATCCAATCCAGCAGGGCCATGGTCTGAAAATCGCGGGATTTCAGCCGGCGTCAACCCGCCGCTGCGCGCGCCCTAGCCGAACAGGGCCTGGCGGAAGGCGTCGGCGGCCTTCAGCGCCGCCCTGGGCCCCAGCACGCTGACCGCGCAGCGGCCCGGCGCCAGCATGGTCGCCCCCAAGGCCTCGAGGTCGGCCGCCGTCACGGCGTCGATCTGCCCGGCGAGGTCGGCGGGCCGCAGGGTCTCACCGAACAACAGGACCTGGCCGGCGGCCTGTTCGGCGCGCGCCAGCGGCGATTCCCGCGACATGAACATGGAGGCTTTGAGCTGGGCCTTGGCGCGGGAGAGTTCGGCGGCCTCGACCCCGGCGGCCATGCCCTGGATCTCGGCGGCCGCGACCCGGGCCAGTTCGGCCGCGTCCTTGGCCGCACAGCCGGCGAACACGCCCAGCAGGCCGGCGTCGGCATAGGTCTCCGAATAGGCGTCGACGGCATAGGCCAGGCCGCGCTTCTCGCGGGCTTCCTGGAACAGCCGCGAGGCCATGCCGCCGCCCAGGATCTCCGCATAGAGCCGCAGGGCGAAATAGGCCTCGTCGCGGACGCCAACGGCCGGCAGCAGGAAGACCAGATTGGCCTGCTCCAACGCCTTCACGGCGCTCTGGGCGCCGCCCTCGAACACCGGTGGCGTGGGCACGGCCGGTCCTTGCCCGCTGGCCCCGCCGAAGTCGCGCTCGACGAGCGCCAACAGTTCGTCCTCGTCCACTGCGCCGGCGGCCGTGACGATGAGGGCGTCCGGCGCATAAATGTTCGCCCGCCAGTCCGCCAGCGCTCCAGGCGTCGCGGGCGCGATCGAGGCGTCCGTGCCCAGGATCGGGCGGCCGAGGGGCTGGCCCGCATAGGCGGCGGCCTGGGCCATCTCGAAGACGATGTCGTCGGGGGTGTCGGCGGCCTCGGCGATCTCCTGGCCGACCACGTGGATCTCGCGGGCCAGGTCGCCGGCGTCCATGGTCGGGCGCAGGACCAGGTCGGCGATCACGGCGCTGCCGAGGTCCAGACCGCCCTTCAGGGCGCGAACCTGGAAGCTGGTGCGTTCATAGCCGGTGGCCGCGTTGAGCTGTCCGCCTTGGGCCTCGATCACCTCGACGATGTCGCGGGCCGAACGGGCGCCGGCGCCCTTGAAAACCATGTGCTCCAGCAGGTGCGACCAGCCGGAGCGGGCCTCATCCTCGAACCGCGCCCCGCGCCCGGCGACGACGGAGAGGGCGAGCGTCTCCAGGCCGTCGATGGGATCGCAGACCACCCGGACCCCGTTGCTCAGGGTGTGGACTCTAGGCAGGCGCGTGGCCTTCGGCGAAGGCCTGGACATAGGCCTTGATGGTGTCGGCGTCGGCCGGCAGGCGATCGTAGCGTTCGGCCTTGCCCGCCAGGTGCGCGGCGGAGCGCGGCATGACCGGCGTCTCGCCGGTGGCCGCGGCCACGGTGTCGGGGAACTTGGCCGGGTGGGCGGTCGACAGCACCACGACCGGGCCGGTCAGGCCGGGCGCGCGGCGCATGCCGGCCACGCCGACCGCGGTGTGGGGATCGATCAACTCGCCCGTCTCGCGCAGGGTCGAAACGATGGTCCGCGCGGTCTCGCCCTCGCTGACCGACACGCCGACGAAGGTCTCGCGCATGGCGGCATAGGCCTGGGGCGGGATGTCGATGATCCCGGTCTCGCCGAAGGCGGCGAAGGCGCGGGCGGTCTCCAGGCCGTCATGGCGGGCGCACTCGAAATAGAGCCGCTCGAAGTTCGAGGCCGACTGGATGTCCATCGCCGGCGACTGGGTCGGTGCGGTGACGCCGCGCACGTAGCGGCCCCCCTCGAAGGCTCGCGCCAGGATGTCGTTGGAGTTGGTGGCCACCACGATCTTGTCGATCGGCAAGCCCATGCGCTTGGCCACATAGCCGGCGAACCCGTCGCCAAAATTGCCGGACGGCACCGCGAAGGAGACGCTCCGATGCGGCGCGCCGAGCGCCACGGCGGTGGTGAAGTAGTAGACGCACTGGGCGACGATGCGGGCGAAGTTGATGGAATTGACCGCCGCCAGGCCGACCGATTGCTTGAGGCTGGCGTCCTGCAGGGCGGTCTTGAGGATGGCCTGGCAGTCGTCGAAATCGCCGGCTACCGCCACGCAGGCGACATTGCCCTCGGCGGCCGTCGTCATGAAGCGGCGTTGGACTTCGGAGATCCGTCCGTCCGGGAACATCACCACGATGCGCGTGTTGGCCCGGCCGCGGAAGGCCTCGACCGCCGCGCCGCCGGTGTCGCCGGAGGTGGCGCAGAGGATGGTCTGGGTGCGCTTCTGCTCGCCCAGAACATGGTCCGACAGCCGCGCCAGCAGCTGCATGGCCACGTCTTTGAAGGCCAGGCTTGGGCCATGGAACAGCTCGGCGATGAAGCCCTGCGGCGCGATCTGCTTCAAGGGCACGACGGCCGAGTGCGAGAAGGTGGCGTAGGCCTCGGCGCACATGTCGGCCAGGGTGTCGCGGGCGATCTCGTTGTCGACGAAGCGCGACAGGATCTCGGTGGCGACCGCGTGATAGGGCTGGCCGGCGAAGGCGGCGATCTCGTCCTTGGAGAGGGTCGGCCAGGTCTCGGGCACATAGAGCCCGCCGTCGGGGGCGAGGCCCGACAGGATCGCATCGATAAAGCCGACCGAGGGCGCCTGCCCCCGCGTGGACACATACCGCATCAAGCTTTCCACCTTCTCCAGAGCACGGCGGCATAGACGCCGACCAGGGCCGCGGCAAGGCCGAACCAGGTGAGCGCGTATTCCAGGTGGCGGTTGGTGATCTCGGCGGGCAGCGGCGCGGGGACCAGGGCCTTCCACTCCGGGTTGGTCGGGGTCTCGGCCATTAGGAACAGCGGGGCCGGCGCGGGGGCCTTCAACTGGGCGGCCATGGCGGCGATGTCGCGGGAGTACCAGTGGTTGGCCGCCAGGTCGTTGGGCGGGGTCACGAAGCTCGGCTTCTCCGGCGCGCGGAACACCCCGACCACCTCGACCGGCGCTGCGGCCGTGGGATCGACCGGCGGGCGGGAAGATATGGTGTCGGCCACGAAGCCGCGGTCCACCAGGATGGAGCCATAGGTCCCGCCCTCCAGCGCGCAGGCCGAAACCAGGCGCACCCCCGCCTGGCCGCCGCGCACGCCATAGACCTCGAGATAGGGCGCGGCGGCGAGGCCCGGACAGACCACGCGGGCGCGGGCGTATTCGAGGTCCTCACCAGCCTTCAGCTGCTCCAGGAGCGGGCTGAGATCGCCGGCGGGCGCCGACTGCAGGGCCGCGACCCGGGCCAGCAGGTCCTGCTTCCAGGCCAGGCGCTGGAACTGCCAGCCGCCCAGAGCGATGAGGATGCCGAGGGCGACCAGGACGCTGAGGGTGAGGCCGATCGGAAGCCGGCGGTGCGCCTTGTCAGTCATGCCGCGCTTCGGACGCCCGGTTGGAGAACTGGGCCGCCAGCATGACGCCCTTCAGCGGGCGCAGCAGGCCAAGGCAGACGCCGAGCGTCAGGGGCAGGAAAATCAGGATGTGCACCCAGATCGGCGGCGAGAAGGCGATCTCGGTGAACAGCATGGCGAAGGCGCACAGGAAGCCGGCGATCAGGATCACGAACACCGCCGGCCCATCGCCCGAATCGGCCTTGGCCAGGTCGTAGCCGCAGCTGTCGCAGGACGGCGCGACCTTCAGGAACCCCTGGAACAAGCGCCCCACTCCGCAGTTCGGGCAACGACCGCGAAGGCCCGCCAGCAGCGGATTGGGGCTACTCATGGTCAGTGGCCGCCGACTCCGCCGAACACCACGTAGATGAAGGCGAACAGGAAGAGCCAGACCACGTCCACGAAGTGCCAGTACCAGGCGGCCGCCTCGAAGCCGAAGTGCTGCTTGGGAGAGAAGCCGCCGTTCATCAGCCGGATCAGGCAGACCGTCAGGAAGATGGTGCCGATCAGGACGTGGAAGCCGTGGAAGCCCGTGGCCATGAAGAAGGACGAGCCGTAGAGGCCCGAATTGGCCTGGTCCTCGGCGCCGAAGAAATAGTTGTGCTGCAGGATGTGGGAGTACTCGTAGGCCTGGATCGAGGTGAACAGGACCCCCAGCAGGATGGTCAGGATCAGGCCGATCTGGGTGCCGCGGCGGTCGCCCTGCTGCAGGGCGTGGTGGGCCCAGGTGACCGTGGTGCCCGAGAGCAGCAGGGTCAGGGTGTTGACCAGGGGTAGGTTCCAGGCGGGAACGGTCTCGATGCCGGCGGGCGGCCAGGTGGCCCAGGCCGTGCGGACTTCCTCGATGCCGGACAGCGTCCGCGCCTCGTGGAAGAGGGCCATCTCGAAGAAGATCCAGAACCAGGCGACGAAGAACATCACTTCGGAAGCGATGAACATGATCATGCCGTAGCGCAGGCCGATCGCCACGACCGGAGTGTGGTCGCCCGCGTTGGCTTCCTTCACCACGTCCGACCACCAGCCGACCATGGTGTAGAGCACGCCGGCCAAGCCGGCGAAGAACAGCCACGAGGTGCCCTCCGGCAGGCCGAACAGGCCCTTCATCCAGGCCACCCCGCCCAGCGCCATCACCGTGGCGGAGGCGGACCCCACCAGCGGCCACGGGCTCGGGTTCACCAGATGGTAGTCGTGCTTGACTTCGCCGTGGGCCATTTCGGTCCTAACCCCTTTTGTATCTCACTGACGCCCGTCCCTCTCTCGAACGGACGTAAGACATTTCGCGTGACGCTATAGCCCCGCCCTGGCCGTTCCGCCAAGGGCCGAAGGATGCTTTGACGGCGCGGCCTGCGCGGCCTTGGCCTCCGCACTGCCGCCGACCGCCGGGAAGAAGGTGTAGGAGAGGGTCACCTCCCCCTTGGTCTTGGTCTCGAAGTCCTTCGCGTATTCCGGATCGACGAAGTAGACGACCGGGAATTCGATGGTCTGGCCTGCCGGGATCGTCTGGTCGGTGAAGCAGAAGCACTCGAGTTTCTGGAAGTAGGCGCCGGCCGATTCGGGCACGACATTGTAGACCGCCCGGCCGGTGAGCGCCTTGGTCCCGTTGTTCGTCACCTTGAAATAGGCCAGGCCCGTCTGGCCGATCTTGATGGTCTGGGAAGTCTGCTCCGCCGTGAAGGTCCAGGGCAGCTCGCGGACGTTGGCGTCGAAGCGGATGGTCAGCATCTGTTCCAGCACCTGGTCCGGCGCGGCCTCGGCCTTGCGGATGGTGCCGTCGAAGCCGGTGAGCTGGCAGAAGGCCTTGTAGAGCGGCACCGAGGCGTAGGCCATGCCGACCATGCCGAAGAACAGCGCGCCGCAGATCAGCGCCACGCGCTGGTTGCGCCTGGCCTCGGGCGAGGGCGTCGGCTTAGAGCGGGCGGTCGGCAACACTGGCTCCCAGGCGGACGACGGTGACGATGAAGACCAGCACCACGAACAGCACCAGTCCGAGGGCGAGCGCGATATTGCGGCCCCGACGGGCCTTGGCCTCGGCTTGCGGGTCTTGAACAGGCTCGCTCACTGGAAGGCTCCGACGGCGGGCAGGTCGAGCAGGTGCTCGGCCAGCAGGGTGGCGAACAGCAGGGTTAGGTAGAGGATCGAGAAGGCGAACAGGTTTCGCGCGTCCTTGGAGCTGGCCTTCACGTCGTAGAGACCGTCGTCGTTGCGCTCGCCGATCCGCTCGCCCGCGCGGCTCTTGAACACCCGCCAGGCGAGGACAAGGAACACCAGGCCCCCGGCGGCCGCCACCGCCAGGTAGGTCAGGCCGCCCAGGCCCGTGAAGGCCGGCACGATGCAGATCGGGGTGAACAGCAGGCTGTAGATTAGGATCTGCTTGCGTGTGGAGGCCGCGCCCGCGGTCACCGGCATCATCGGGACGCCAGCCTTCTCGTAGTCCTCGCTGGTGTAGAGCGACAGGGCCCAGAAGTGCGGCGGGGTCCACATGAAGATGATGGCGCACAGCAGCCAGGCGTTCAGCGGCGCAGCGCCAGTGGCCGCGGCCCAGCCGATCACCGGCGGCAGGGCGCCGGCCAGCCCGCCGATGACGATGTTCTGCGGCGTCGAGCGCTTCAGCCACATCGTATAGACCACGGCGTAGAAGAAGATGGTGAAGGCCAACAGCGCCGCCGCCAGCCAGTTGGTGGTCATGCCCAGCAGCATCACCGAGAACAGCGACAGGACCACGCCGAGCGCCAGGGCGTCGGCCCCCTGCACCTTGCCGGAGGGCACGGGACGGGCGCGGGTGCGGCGCATCTTGGCGTCGATGTCGGCGTCGTACCACATGTTGAACGAGGCCGAGGCTCCGGCGCCCACGGCGATGCAGAGGATGGCGATGGCGCCCAGCACCGGGTTCACCGGGCCCTGGGCGCAGACCAGGCCGGTGATGGCGGTGAAGATCACCAGCGACATCACCCGCGGCTTCAGCAGCTGGACATAGTCCTGCCACCGGGCCGGAGAGGATGCTCTGGAGAGGGCTGGCGACATGGCCATCTAGTTACTCTCAAATCCCTCGCAAAACGACCGAAGGGCGCGCGCCGGATTGTCCCAGCCCGCGCCCCTCGTCCTGCGTCTTTTTGGGGCCAAGCCGACCTAGTGCAGGTCGGGCCTCACTACCGGAAGTTCGTTGAACTGGTGGAACGGCGGCGGGGAGGACAGGGTCCATTCCAGCGTTGTCGCGCCCTCGCCCCACGGATTGGCCTCGGCCTTGCGGCGCGAGATCATGGCGTCGAGGAGCACCAGCAGGAAGACGCCCACGCCCACCAGGGTGATTGCGTAGCCCATCGACGACACCTGGTTCCACAGGGTGAAGGCGTCGGGATAATCCACGTAGCGGCGGGGCATGCCCTGCAGGCCCAGGAAGTGCTGCGGGAAGAAGATCAGGTTCACGCCCACGAAGGTGATCCAGAAGTGGGCCGCGCCCAGCCATTCGCGGTACTTCACGCCCCACATCTTCTCAAACCAGTAGTAGAAGCCGGCGAAGATCGCGAAGACGGCGCCCAGGCTCAGAACGTAGTGGAAGTGGGCGACCACGTAATAGGTGTCGTGCAGGCTGTAGTCGACGCCGGCATTGGCCAGCACCACGCCGGTCACGCCGCCGACCGTGAACAGGAAGATGAAGCCCATCGCCCAGAGCATCGGCGTCTTGAAATCGATGGAGCCGCCCCACATCGTGGCGATCCAGGAGAAGATCTTCACGCCCGTCGGCACCGCGATGACCATTGTGGCCGCCACGAAATAGGCGCGCAGGTTGATGCTCATCCCGACCGTGTACATGTGGTGCGCCCACACGACGAAGCCGATGAAGCCGATGGCCACCATGGCGTAGGCCATGGCGAGGTAGCCGAAGACGGGCTTGCGCGAGAAGGTCGACACGATGTGGCTGACCATCCCGAAGCCGGGCAGGATCAGGATGTAGACCTCGGGGTGGCCGAAGAACCAGAACAGGTGCTGGAACATCACCGGGTCCCCGCCGCCGGCGGCGTCGAAGAAGTGGGTGTTAAAGTTCCGGTCGGTGAGCAGCATGGTGATCGCGCCGGCCAG
>NZ_JAUYOJ010000174.1 GCF_030697925.1 Phenylobacterium sp.
CTTAATAAAATTTGCGCCTTGGCATCCGTCAGCGAGAACCCGTCATACTTTAATAAGACATTGATAGCCTCTGTAGACACATCGACAATGAGGGCTAATGGGTAATCGAGCTTTTCAATCGCATCACGAAACCGCAATGTCAGTCCAAACTCAGCCTCTCCACCCGACTCAGCAACCGGATAATTTTCAAACACAAATAAACTATGAAACACACGAGCACCATCCTGTTGCAATCGCGCCAAATCAACAAAACTGTACTCATTAAGCCCTGTCACGGCCTCTTCCAGTAAACGCAATCGCTCGCATAGCGTCTGGTTTCCTTCCCAATCCATGATGAGCGGAAGCGTGTTAATATAAAGCCCGACACTGTCTTCAATACCCGCTATCGGTAGCGCGCGTCCTGATACCACCGTACCGACTATGGTTTGAAAATCTTGGGTGTACGTCTGAATCAGCTTATGCCAAGCAAACTGCATCAACACGTTCAACGTAAAACCTTCCTCCCGGGCCAACTGCTTCAACGAGTGATAAAGCGCCCCGTCCAGAGAAAGATGAATGCTTCTTGGCTCACTCACGGTACGTACCGAATCAAGATGAATCGGCTTGCTTAAGAGTGGATTTAAATCATTTACTGACAACACCGTTTGCATTCGCTCTTGCCAATAGGCGTTGACCTCGTCTCGATGGGTCGCAATATAAGCTTGCGCACGTAAATACGCCGTCTCTTCTTGAACGCCTGGCTGTCCTCCATTGAGGAGAACCTGATAATAGGCATGCACTTGATTGAGTACAATGGGGCCACTCCAACCATCCGATATGCTATGATGCACACTTTCTAACAACGTGTAATGCGCACTGCTTTGCTGGATGAGATGCAAACGCAACAAGGTCGGTTGCTGCAAATCAAACCCCTCCGCCCTATCCGCTGCTTGAATCAATCGTATTGCATGGGCTTTATCTTCCTCGTCACACAGCTTATGCGCTCTAAAATCCAATCGCCCGACTTTACTAACAATCTGAATAACGGACTCATCCCAGTTAAAATAAGTACGTAAAATCGGATAAGTGGCTATCGTCAGCTCCCATGCCTTCCGATAAGCCTCGACATCCATCGAGTTTTCATAATCCAACAATACCTGCACTCGATACGCATCATCGTCTGCTTGGCTGAGCGCGTGATAAATAAATCCTTGCTGTAAACTCGTTGCAGGATAAATCGCTTCAATCTCTGGATTTTCTGCCTGTAACCTATCCAGCAAGGCTTGACTTATTTGCACCGTATTAAAATCACTTGGCGTATAGCGCTCCACCGTTTGCTCTTCGCAGTGGGCGATAATCCCCTCCAAATGCTTCTTAAATAGGCTGGAAACCCTCTCGCTCGCCTGTTTTGAAACATGCGTTGATATCGAAAACTCTAGTGCGCCATCACTAACAAGCCCATTCATCATCAAAACATGTGGAGTCTGATTAGAGGCAGATAGGCTTTCGCCTGATGAGTCACCCACCAATTGCCAATAACCGCTTGGAGTATCAAATTGACCCAAATAGTTAAAAATAATCGACGGCAACTCATCAGATAGCGTGCTTGCTTTTGCAATATACTTAAAAGCCCCAAAACCAATTCCTTTGTTGGGGATGCTGCGTAACGACTCTTTAATCGCTTGTATGCTCAAAGCAATGCTCGATGCGACGCTCAGTTTTACCGGAAATAGACTAGTGAACCAACCAAGCGTGTTTGACACATCCAAACGCTCATCCTCTGTCTCACGTCCATGGCCTTCTAGTGTAATAACATAACTGACCTCACCTAGCCAATCGCTTAACGTATAGGCCAATGCCGTTAACAGTAAATCATTTATTTCGGTGTGATAAGCTTTATTCGCATCGCTCAACAAGGCTTTCGTGCTAGAGGGACTTAATCGACAACTGGCGTAATAAGCGTCATCCAATGCATCAGGCAAAGGAGGGCAGGATGATGCCTGTGACTCCCAGTAAGCGAGCTCTTTCGCGTGCTGTTCAGGATAGGCCTGCATCGCCAATACCCATTGACGATAACTACTACTCTTCTGACCCAATGACTCATTTGCATACAAACGCGCCATGTCATTCATTAAAATACGCCAAGAAACCCCATCAACTATCAAATGATGTAACGCAATATAGATGCGTGCACTACCGTCTGCATAACCACCAATATAACCAATCTGCCATAATGGGCCCTGCGCTATATCAAAGGTGCTTTGCCACGTCGTCAGCACATCAATAAGGGCGTCTTCTGTCAAGGTTGCTAAATCCAACACCTTGAGCCCCGGCGTCTCACTGGCCTTTAAATACGCTTGCTCCACAAACCCTTCGGCTGAGGTAATGAAACGCGCTCGTAATAAATCATGGTGGGAAGAAAGCCTTTCTATGACGCCTGATAACCGCTCCACCACAAGCGGGGGCACGCGCACTAAAACAGATTGATTGTAGTAATTGGGTTTCGGTAAAGATTGCGCGAAAAATCGTGACTGGATAGGGCTTAATCCAAACACACCGCTTAATAAACCTTGCTCCGCCTCTATCCGTCTTGCCTCATGCAAAACTTGCGCTAAACGCTGAACACAACGGTGTGTGAAAATATCTCGAATCCGACAATCCACCCCTTCTCGCTGTAATTGCGCTGAAACTTGTATGCTTTGTATTGAATCCCCGCCTAAACGGAAAAAATCATCCAAAATACCAATGCGCTCTAAACCCAAGACCGTTTGCCATACCCCAACCATTACCCGCTCCAATGCCGTGCGGGGCGCTAAATAACCGTTCGCATTGCCCTTAAAAGTCGGAGCCGGCAATGCCTTGCGGTCTAATTTACCATTCGCGGTTATGGGAAAGGCTGATAAGTGAATAAAGACGCCAGGCATCATATAATCAGGCAAACTTAATGCTAAATGCCCCCTCAGCACTCCATCATCAATGGGCGCTTCACTGACATAATAGGCCACTAAGCAAGCATGCGATTCCTTCGTCATCGCCATCACCACACTTTGCGATATCGGGGCATAACGCGATAACACATGCTCTATTTCGCCAAGCTCTATCCGATACCCGCGTATCTTTACTTGGGAATCGTTGCGACCTATGTACTCTAAGTTACCATCGGGTAACCAGCGGACTAAATCGCCGGTTTTGTATAGCCTGTTATAACCCTTGAGTTTATCTTCTTTGGTCGCAAAGGGGTTTTCAATAAAGCGCTCGCTGGTGAGCTGCGGCTGGTTGAAGTAGCCTCGAGCAAGACCCGCGCCTCCTATGTATAATTCGCCAATAACACCAATGGGTGTCGGATTGTAATGCTCATCAAGAACATAGATTGCGCCGTTACTTATCGGCTTTCCAATAGGAACACTTCGGGCGTATACATCGGTCTGATTAATAAAATAGGCACTCGTAAACACTGTTCCTTCCGTTGGACCATAACATTGCAATATACGAGTTTGAGTTTCTCCGTATGATATCATTTGATGAACAGCGTCTATGCTTAAAGCCTCTCCACCCACAATTAAATAGTTCAACGAATTCAAAATGCTTGGATTTTTTGTAGCAATGACATGAAATAATGAGGAAACCAGGGATAGAATCGTAATGCCATGCGTTTTTAAAAATAAACCCAATTGCTCAATATCAATCAAAATTTCTTGTGGTAAGCAAATAATGCGAGCACCATTCAATAACGCCCCCCATAGTTCAAACGTAGCCGCATCAAACGCCACATTCGATGAAAAAGCCATGCGATCCTCCGCATGAATTTCAATATAATTAGTCGCTCGCACCAATCGATTAACACTTTGGTGTGCAACCATAACTCCCTTCGGTGCGCCCGTAGTACCTGAGGTATAAATCACGTACGCTAAATCGCTAGATTGTGTTCTAATACCTAGATTTGTTGCTTTTTCTTTGCAATAAGGACGCTCGTCTAATGGAATCGAAGGGATATGTTTGTCCGATAAGTGCGATTGCGTTAACAGCAACACACTTTGGGTATCGTTCAGTATGTATTGAATCCGCTCCGCTGGGTAGTTAGGGTCAATCGGCACATACGCCCCACCTGCCTTTAATACCCCTAAAATACCAATTATCATCTCAAGGGACCGCTCAAGGCATAA
>NZ_JAUYOJ010000200.1 GCF_030697925.1 Phenylobacterium sp.
CACAGCATGATGGCGGCGAGGGTGACGAAGCCCATGAAGGTGGACGCGAGCTTGTCGTATCGGGTTGCGATGCGCCGGAAGTGCTTGATGCGGCTGAAGAAGCGTTCGACGCGGTTGCGCTCCTTGTAGAGAGCCTTGTCGTAGGCATGTTGTCGCTTGCGGTGGCGGCGGGGCGGCACGACGGGGTCGCCGCCTTGGTCGATGATCTTCCGATAGAGCCGATCGGCGTCGTAGGCCTTGTCGGCGAGGACGTATTCGGCGGCGATGCCGTCGATCAGGTCGCCGGCGGGGGCCATGTCGTTCTGCTGACCCGGCCCCAGGAGGATGCGCACGGGCAGGCCCAGCGCGTCTACGCAGACGTGGATCTTGGTTCCGAAGCCGCCGCGAGAGCGGCCAAGCGCCTGGGCGTCCGGTCCCCCCTTTTACGCCGCGCGCCGGCGGCCTGGGCATGAGCCCGGATGACAGTGGCGTCCAGCATGACCCACTCCAGATCAGGCTCCGCCGCCACGGCCTCGAACAGCCGGTTCAGCACCCCCATCTCGATCCAGCGATAGTAGCGCCGCTTGGCCGTCTGATAGGGGCCGAACCGCTCCGGCAGATCACGCCAGCGCCCCCCTGAGCGCGCCATCCACAACAGCGCGTCAACGAACAGACGACCGTTGCTGCGCGGACCCCGCTTGCCCTTGCGACCGCCCGGCACGAACGGCTCGATCCGCGCCCACTGATCGTCCCGAAGAACCTCGCCTTCCAACACACCCTCCAAAGAGAAGCGTTGAATCAGAACAGCGCCAGTCAGGGAATCCTAAATCGTCACTACCGCCTAGGCTCGCCCGCCAATGAGAGAGATGAGGATCCCATGCTCGACCATATCGGCCTGACCGTCAGTGACTTCGCCCGGGCGCGCGCCTTCTTCGACGCCGCCCTGGCGCCCTCGGCATCGCCAAGGTCATGGAGGTGCCCCCGGAGCTGACCGGCGGCGAGAACCAGATGGGCTATGGCTCGGAGGGCCGGCCCTATTTCTGGATCGGGACCGGCGGGCCCAAGACGGGGCGGCTGCATGTGGCCTTCGCCGCCGGAGATCGCGCCAAGGTGGACGCCTTCTACGCCGCGGCCCTGGCGGCGGGCGGAACCGACAACGGCCCGCCCGGCGTGCGCGCGCACTACCACCCCAACTATTACGGCGCCTTCGTCCTGGACCCCGACGGCCACAACATCGAGGCGGTCTGTCACGCCCCTCAGTAAATCTGTCGGAAGCTTAACTGGCGCCGTGGGGCGCGGGTCACTATCTGCCGCGCCATGATGACCTTGCTGAAACTCTTCCCCGCGATCGCCATCCTGTTGATGTCCAGTGCGGCGATCGTCCTGACCCTCCCGGCGCCCCTCTACGCCTGAGCGCCTCGTCTCGAGCGCGTCCGGAGGCATGGGCTATAGTCGACCGATACGCCACGCGATCGGGGGATGCTCATGGTTGGACGGCTGGTGATCGTCACCGGGTCGCCGGGGGTGGGCAAGAGCACCCTGGCGCGGCCCCTGGCCAGGGACTGGCCCGCCGAGGCGGCCCACCACGCCCATTCCGACGACATGTGGACTTGGTTCGCCAAGGGCTACGTCCCGCCCTGGAAACCTGAGTCACGCGACCAGAACATCGTGGTCACCGGCGCCATGGCCAGCGCCGCCACGACGCTCGCCCAGGCTTATCCAGTGGTCTTCGACGGCATTGTCGGCCCCTGGTTCGTGGACATCTTCCGCAAGGCGGCGCAGGCCGCCGGCGTGCGTCTCGACTACCTGGTCCTGCGCCCCGACCGGGCCACCGCCGTTGCCCGCGGGACCGGACGGGAGGGTCATCCGATGCGCGACGAGCAGGTGATCGGCTCGATGTGGGACCAGTTCGCTGACCTGGGCGGCTTCGAGCCCCACGTGCTGGACACCACCGGCCTCGACCTCAAGGCCAGTGTCGAACTGGCGTGGGACGCGTTGCGGGCGGGACGATTGCGCCTGGCCTGAGCGGCCGGCGCGGGGCGTTTCAGGCCGGCCCGGACATTTACAGCGAAAAATTAAAACGCTTGTTTGATTTTCGCGCAATATAGGCCAAAGCTGTCGGCCTATCCTTTCGGGCGCGAGGCGGCTGCCCGACGACACCAACGCAGGGCGCCGCGATGCGGGGTCCGATCGCAACAACCGCTATGGGAGAGACAAGATGACCATGACCGCGGACCGGGCGGATTCCAGCTTCAAGCTGAACCCGATGGACGACCTCAACGACCTGCGGATGTCGGAAAAGGCGCTGCCGCTGCTCAACAAGGTGAAGGCGTTCATCAAGGACGTCGTCGAGCCGATGAGCGAGGAGTTCCATCGCCTGGGCGAAGGCAATCCCAATATCTGGTCCTATGCCCCCGGCCAGCTGGAAGCGCTGGAAGCGGCCAAGGACAAGGCCAAGGCCGCGGGCCTGTGGAACTTCTTCCTGCCCAACGCTGAGACCGGCGAGGGCCTGTCGAACCTGGACTACGCCTATATCGCCGTGGAGCTGGGCAAGAACCGCCTGGCCTCCGAAACCATGAACTGCGCCGCGCCCGACACCGGCAACATGGAAGTGCTGGAGCGCGTCGGCACCCCGGCCCAGAAGAAGCAATGGCTGGAGCCGCTGCTGGAAGGCAAGATCCGCTCGGCCTTCGCCATGACCGAGCTGAACTCCGCCTCCTCGGACGCCAAGAACGTCAACACCCGCGCCACCCTGGTGGGCGACGAATACGTGATCAACGGCGAGAAGCACTACATCTCCGGCGCCGGCGACCCGCGCTGCAAGGTCATGATCACCATGGTCCAGACCAGCCCGGACGGCCCGCCCAACCTGCGCCAGTCCCAGATCCTGGTGCCCACCGACGCGCCCGGCGTGAAGATCGTCGGCCCGCAGCACGTGTTCGGGGATCCTGACGCGCCGCACGGCCACATGCACATCATCTTCGATAACGTCCGCGTGCCGGCGTCGAACATGCTGCTGGGCGAGGGCCGGGGCTTCGAGATCAGCCAGCTGCGCCTGGGTCCGGGCCGGATCCACCACTGCATGCGCGCCATTGGTTCGGCCGAGAAGGCGCTGGACCTGATGGTCACCCGCGGCCTGACCCGCGAGGCCTTCGGCAAGCCCCTCGTGCAGCTGGGCGGCAATATCGAGATCATCAGCCGCGCCCGCATCGACATCGAGGCCATGCGCCTGATGGTGCTCAAGGCCGCCAAGGCCATGGACGTCCTGGGCAATCAGGAAGCCCGCATCTGGATCCACATGGTCAAGGCCATGGTGCCCGAGCGGGTCTGCCAGATCATCGACCAGGCCATCCAGATGCACGGCGCGCTCGGCGTGTCGCAGCATACCCCGCTGGCCAAGATGTACGCCAACACCCGCACCCTGCGGATCGCCGACGGTCCCGACGAGGTCCACCACATGGTCGTGGGCCGCAACGAGCTGCGCCAGTATCGCGAGATGCCGGTCGACAACTCGATGGCCGCGGTCTTCCGCAGCTAAGTCTGCGGGCAATCTGCCCCCGGTTTGACCAGGCCCCCGCGTTGCGACACACGCGGGGGCCTTCGTCTGTCGCGAGACGGCGATTGCCGGTGTAGGGACGGCGCCATGACTGAGCCCTTCCGCATCCGCCGCCTCGAGGCGGCCGAAACCCGCGCCGCCGCCCCGGCCCTGGCGGTCATCCTCAAGGACTGCGTGGAGGGCGGCGCCTCGGTCTCGTTCATGGCCGACCTGACCTTGGCCGACGCCCTGGCGTTCTGGACCGGCGTCGCCGGGGCCCAGGCCGCCGACGGCCGCGCGGTGATCGTGGCCGAGGACGACAAGGGCCTGTTCGGCGTGGTCGAGGTGATCCCCGCCGGCCCGCCCAACCAGCCGCACCGGGGCGACGTGGCCAAGATGCTGGTCCACCGGCGCGGCCGCCGCCGGGGCGTGGGAGAGGCCCTGATGCGCGCCGCCGAGCAGGCCGGCCGCGACCTGGGCAAGAGCCTGCTGACCCTCGACACGGTGGAGGGCGAGGCCGCCGAGCGGCTCTATGCCAGGCTGGGCTGGGTGCGGGTGGGCGTCATCCCGCGCTACGCCCTGATGCCCGACGGCCGGCCCTGCGGGACGGTGGTGTTCTACAAGGACATCTGAGCCCCGCTCGACGGCTCCGCTTGTTCGGGTGTAAACAGGCGCGTGCTCCAGGAGCAGCCGGGTCGATCCGTCGTCGCGATCCCCAGCTTCCCCGCCGCGCACGGCGGACCCGGAGAACACCGCCTTCCTCCGGAAGGTGCGCGGGCGGACCCGCACATTTTCGCGCGCGACGCGCAGCAGATCCGCGAGCGGGGGTGGCCTGTGTCCACTCCATAGGGCGCGGGTCGCAACCCGGAGGACGACCCAGTGCATAATCTCGCGGCTGTTTTCATCGTGGTGACGGCCTTCGTCACCGCAACCCTCTCAGGCGTCTTCGGCATGGCCGGCGGCCTGGTCCTGATGGGGGCCCTGGCCCTGGCCCTGCCGGTCTCGGCGGCCTTCGTCACCCACGGGATCCTGCAGCTCTTCGCCAACGGCTGGCGCGCGGTGCTGCACGCCCGGCACGTGCGCTGGGACATCGTCGGCTGGTATGCGGCGGCCTCCCTGCTGGCGGGCGCGCTGGTGGCGCTGATCGCCTTCGTGCCCTCCAAGGGCCTGCTCTACCTGGCGCTCGGCCTGGTGCCCGGCCTGGTCTGGCTGCCCAAGACCTGGCTGCGGCTGGACGCGGCCAAGCCGATCCACGCCTTCACCTCGGGCTTCCTGGTGACCGGCCTGAACCTGCTGGCCGGGGTGGCGGGGCCGCTGCTGGACATCTTCTTCGTGCGCACGGTGCTGACCCGCCACGCCATCGTCGCCACCAAGGCCGCCACCCAGGTCTTCGCCCACCTGGCCAAGATCGTCGTCTACGGCGCGCCCCTGCTGACCACGCCCAGCCAGGACTTGCCGCCCTGGCAGGTGTTCGCCGTCGCCATTCCGCTCTCCATGTGCGGCACATGGGTCGGCGGCAAGATCCTCGACCGCATGACGGATGTGGACTTCAAGTCCTGGACAAAGTGGATCGTGACCGGGGTGGGCGTCGTCTATCTGATCCAGGCCGCTCAACTGTTCATGCGAGGCGGCGGATGAAGATCGAACCCAAGGTCCTGGAGAACCGCTTCGTGCGGCTGGAACCGATGGCGCAGGCCCACAAGGAAGACCTGAGAGCGGCCTGCGCTGCTGATCCCGCCCTGTTCCACGACCTTTATCCGTATTCGATGCTGGGCGAGGCCTTCGACAAGCGCTTCGACGAGCAGATGCCCAAGGACCGCGCGACCGGCGCCTGGATGCACTACGCCGTCGTGGTCGGCGCGCGCTGCGTGGGGATGACCTGCTTCATCGGCGCGGACTCGGTGAACGCCTCGGTGGAGGTCGGCGGCACCTATTATCACCCCGACTTCCGGGGCGGGGCGACCAATCCGTCGGCCAAGCGGCTGATGCTGGGCGACGCCTTCGAGGCCGGCGCCCGGCGGGTGGTCTATCGCGTCGACGCCATCAACGCCCGCTCCCGCGCCGCGGTGCTGAAGATGGGCGCGGTGCAGGAGGGGATCTTCCGCAAAGACCGCGTGGCCTGGACCGGCCGTATCCGCGACACCGTGGTGTTCTCGATCCTCGACGACGAATGGCCGGCCGTCCGCGATCGGCTGGACGCCCGGCTCGCCGCCTTCGCTTAGGCGCTGACCGCCGTCCGTTCCGCTGCGGCGGGGAAGAACACCTCGCTGGCGTGTTCGGCCACCTCCTGGGCGGTGTAGGGCCGGCCGGGCTGGAACCCGTCGGTCTGCAGCATCTTGATCTCCCGCACCCCGCGCGAGGAGACGCCGAGCACCTTGCCGGTGTGGTCGGCGGCCAGGTCCGAGACCATGTAGAGCACGCCCGGCGCGATGTTCTCCGGCAGGCTCATGGGATCGGGTTCCTTGCCCTGGCGGCCGGGCAGGTCGGAGGTCATGCGGGTGAAGGCGCCCGGCGCCAGGCCCATGACCCGGATGCCGTACTTGCGCCCCTCGATGGAGAGCACGCGCATGAAGCCGTAGATGCCGGCCTTGGCGGCTCCATAATTGGACTGGCCGAAATTGCCGTAGAGGCCCGAGGTCGAGCTGGTCATGACGATGACGCCGGGCTTGCCGTTGTCCTTCATCCACTTCCACACCGGCATGGTGCAGCAATAGGTCCCCTTCAGGTGGACCTTCACCACCAGGTCCCAGTCCTGCTCCGACGTGTTGGCGAAGGTCTTGTCGCGCAGGATGCCGGCGTTGCAGACCAGGATGTTGATCTGGCCGAAGTTATCCAGCGCGGTCTTGGCGATCCGCTCGCCGCCTTCCATGGTGGAGACATCGTCGCCGTTGGCCACGGCCTTGCCGCCGGCCGCCACGATCTCGTCGACCACCCTCTGCGCCGCGGCGCTGGTCCCAGACCCCGACCCGTCGCGCGATCCGCCCAGGTCGTTCACGACGACCGAGGCGCCTTCCTTGGCGAACAGTTTGGCGTAGGCCTCGCCCAGACCGCCGCCGGCGCCCGTGACAATCGCCACCTTCCCATCCAACAGACCCATGACGTCGCTCCCGAATGATCTAATTATGGCGCCATCATTGGGCTCGGTATGGACGCTGGCAAGCATCCAGCAACCGCGCCACGGGGAAGACGACATGATCCGCGCCATCGTTCTTGCGGCCGGCCTGGCCGGCGCCGTCCACGCTCAGGAGCCGGGTCCGCGCATCGCCCCCTCGCTCGCTGCTCAAACCGCCGAGTTCGCCCCGCCCAAGGTCCATGAGCCCGCGCCCGGCGTGTTCTCCGCCGTCGGCTACGGCATCGCCAATTCGATCATGGTGGTGGGCAAGACCGGCGTGGTGATCATCGACACCACCGACAGCCTGGAGGAGGCGAAGAAGGTCTGGGCCGAGTTCGCCCCGCGCGCCGGCGGCAAGCCGGTGGTGGCGATCATCTACACCCACAACCACAACGACCACATCAATGGCGCGGCCGGCTTCCCGCTGGCCAAGGGCGGCAAGGTGATCGCCCACGAGACTCTGCTGCGCGAGGCCGCCAAGTGGAACGGGGTCGCCGCTCCGGCCATCGCCGCCCGCGCCGCGCGGATGTACGGAGTCTTCCTGCCCAAGGGCACGCCGGACGGCTTCGTCAATGTGGGGATCGGGCCCTATCTCTCGGCCTTCGGCGGCGGCGGGGCGGGGGGCTTCACTGCGCCCAACGTCACCTTCAAGGACCGGCTGGAGTTGACCCTCGGTGGCGAGCGCTTCGTGCTGGAGCATGCGCCCGGCGAGACCGAGGACCAGATCCTGGTCTGGATGCCGGCGCGGAAAATCCTGTTCCCGGGCGACAATGTCTACAAGGCCTTCCCCAACCTCTACACAATCCGCGGCACCAGCTACCGCGACCCGGTCCAGTGGGCGGCGTCGGTCGACCGGATGCGGGCCCTGAAGCCCGAGGTCCTGGTCCCCTCACACACCCGGCCCATCGTCGGGGCCCCGGCGATCATGGGGACGCTGACCAACTATCGCGACGCCATCCGCTTCACCCACGACCAGGCGGTGCGCTGGATGAACGCCGGCCTCAGCCCCGACGAGATCGTCGAGAAGGTGAAGCTGCCGGCCCACCTGGCGGCCGATCCCTTTCTCTTCGAGCACTACGGGACGGTGGAATGGTCGGTCCGCTCGGTGGTTAACGGCTATATGGGCTGGTTCGGCGGCGACCCGGCGAGCCTCTCCTTCGACGCGCCGGACGTCCGCGCCCGGGAGATCGTCGCCCTGGCCGGCGGCGCGGCGCAGGCGCTGACCCAGGCCCAGGGCGCATATGACCAGGGCCGTTGGAAGTGGACGGCGGAACTGGCGGGCCATGTCGGCCGCGCCGACCCGGCGCTGAGGTCCGCCGCCGACGCCCTGCAGGCCAAGGCGTTCCGGCAGCTCGGCTATGACAGCGTCTCGCCCAACGGCCGCAACTATTACCTCGAACGCGCCGCCGAACTGGAGAAGAAGGCGCCCGGCTGGGCCCAGATCGTCGGCGCGCGCCAGGGCGGCGCCCAGGCCGCGGGCCTGCCGGCCGCCGCCATCGTCGCCACCTTCCCCGTGCGGCTGAACGCCGAGAAGGCGGCGGGAGTCGAACGGGCCATGGGGCTGAAGCTGACCGGCGAGGGCGACTGGACCATCGGCGTGCGGCGCGGCGTGGCCGAGACCTCTTCGGGCGTGGCGGCGGAGGTTCCGCTGGTGGTGGTCGCGGCCAAGGCCGACTGGGTCGGCGCGCTCGCCTCGCCCGCCGCCCTGCAGGCCGCCCTGACCTCGGGCAAGGTGAAGCTGGAGAAAGGCTCGCCGACCGACCTGGCGGCCTTCCTGGATCTGTTCAGGGGGTGAACCTCCTCTCCACCAGCCTTCGGGGGGAGAGGAAAGCTCTACTTCGCCCGCCGGTAGCGCCAGTCCTCGCCTTCGAGCTTGCCGTTCATCGTCCCCTCGACGCGGGCGCAGAGGTCCTCGCCGCAGCGGCGGTAGATGACCCGCTGCGGGAAATCGTGGGCCAGGTTCTCGAACACCGCCTCGCCCGCGGGACCCGGTTTGAGGACGAAGGGCGTCGGCGGCTGGGTCCCGACCCGGGCGGTGAAGGTGGCGCCGGCCGGCTCGGCGGTGATGCTGGTGAATTCCAGGCTGGGGCGCTTGCCCGGCCGGTTGGTCTGGGCCGCCCCGGCCATGGCGCCGCCGATCGGGGCCAGCCAGGTTTCCCGAACAGTCACCCCGTCCGCCTCGTGGACCCAGGACCCGGCCATCCAGGCCAGCGCCTGGACGTCGTCGGCCGGCGCGGCCTGGGCGGACCCCGCCGCCAGCAGAAGGCCGGCGATGATCACGTTGCGCATGCGCCTATCCTTTCGTCTTTTTCCGCCGCGCCTGGAAGAAACCCTTCAGGAGCGCCGAACTCTCCTGCGCCAGCACCCCGCCGACCACCTCCGGCCGCCAGTGGCAGGTGGGCTGGTCGAAGAATTTCGGACCGTGGATCACCGCCCCGCCCTTGGGGTCCTCGGCTCCGAACACCAGCCGTCCGATCCGGGCGTGGCTGATGGCTCCGGCGCACATGGCGCAGGGTTCCAGCGTCACCACCAGGGTCAGGTCGGTCAGCCGGTAATTGCCGATCTTCGCGGCCGCGGCGCGCAGGGCGACGATCTCCGCATGGGCGGTGGGATCGTGCGCGCCGATGGGTCCGTTGGCCCCGATCGAGACCACGTCTCCGGTCGCCGGATCGACCACGACGGCCCCCACGGGCGTTTCGCCACGTGCGGCGGCGTCTTGCGCGGCTTGAAGCGCGATGCGCATGGTGCGTTGATCATGATCCACGACCCCCAAGACAACGACGAGACGGCTCCCGGTCAAGGTGAGCGCGTCTCAAAAGCCCTGGCCCGCGCCGGTGTCGCCTCCCGCCGCGACGTCGAAAAGCTCATCGAGGCCGGCCGCGTCGCCCTCAATGGCGAGGTGCTGACCACCCCCGCGGTGAAGGTCGAGGCCGGCGACGTCCTCTCCGTCGACGGCAAGGTGGTGAACGCGCCCGAGGCCACGCGCCTCTTCCGCTACCACAAGCCGGTGGACCTGCTGACCACCCACAAGGACCCCCAGGGGCGGCCCACGGTGTTCGACCACCTGCCCGCCGGCCTGCCGCGGCTGATCTCGGTCGGCCGCCTCGACATCAATTCCGAAGGCCTGCTGCTGCTGACCAATGACGGGGAGCTGGCGCGCGCTCTGGAGAGCCCCGCCAACGGCATCGTCCGTCGCTACCGGGTCCGCGCCCGCGGCCGGATCACCCAGGCCGAGCTCGACAAGCTGGCCGAGGGCGTCACCGTCGAGGGCGTCACCTACGGCCCGATCGAAGCCAAGATCGACAAGGCCAAGGAAGGCCCGCAGGGCGCCAATATCTGGATCACCGTCACCCTGGCCGAAGGCAAGAACCGCGAAGTCCGCCGGGTGATGCAGTCCATCGGTCTGACGGTGGGCCGGTTGATCCGACTCTCCTACGGCCCCTTCGCGCTCGGGACCCTTGAAATGGGCCAGGTCGAGGAGGTCGGGCCCCGGGTGATCCGCGAGCAGCTCGCCGATTACATCGCCCCGGCCAACCTGCCTGAGGGCGACCGGCCGCTGTTCGTCGACAAGGCCGGCCGCTCCAGCGGCGGGCGCCGCGCGCCCACCGGCGGGACCGGCGCGCCCGAACCCAAGAAGAAGACCGTCTACAAGTCCGGCTGGGCGACGCCCAAGATCGAGGTCAAGGTCCACACCGGCCAGCGCCGCCGCGCTCCGCGCCCCGGTGTCGAGGCCGCCCCGGCGACGGGTCCGGCCAAGCCCCACGGCGAGGTTCCCCTGGCCCCCCGCGCCCGCTCCTCGCGCCTGGTGGCCGACAAGCCCGGCGGCATCCGCACCTTCAGCCCCGGCGCCCCGCTCGCCCCCTCCGCCCCGGCGCGCTCGAGCGCGCCCCGGGCCGCCGGCCGTCCGAAGGCCAAGGGCTCCACCCTGATCGACCGCCGGCCCTATTCCGCCGACGGCCCGCGCCCGGCGCGGGATTTCAAGAACGGGCCTAAGCGCGAAGGCGCCGACCGCCCGCGGTCCTACGCCTCCGACAAGCCGCGGCCCGCCTATAAGGACGGACCCAAACGCGAAGGCGGCCCGCGCGGTCCCGACCGTCCGCCGCGCGGCGAAGGCCCCAAGCGCGCCTACGCGTCCGACGCCCCGCGTCCGCCACGCTCCGACGCACCGAGAGGCCCCCGTCCCGACTATAAGGCCGGCCCGAAACGTGAGGGTGCGCCGTCAACGGATCGGCCCCGCGCCCCGCGTTCCGCCGCGCCGCGCGGCCCACGTCCCGACTACAAGGCCGGCCCGAAGCGTGAGGGCGGCCCATCGTCCGACCGCCCGCGCGCGCCGCGCTCCGACGGCCCGCCGCGCGGTCCGCGTCCGGACTACAAGTCAGCCCCGCAGCGCGAGGAAGGCGGCAAACCCTCGCCCTATCGCGGCAAGTCGCCTGTCGGCTCTAAAGGTCCTGGATCGCCGCGGGCGGACGCGCGGCCCTCAGGCCCTCGCGGGCCGAAGCCGTCTTCAGGATCTCCACGAAGCTCCGGCGCTCGTCCGCCAGCCCCTCGGCCAGGGGGCGGTCCAAAGCGGCGCGGGTGAGGCGCTTGGCGTAGGCCAGGCCGTCCTTGCCTCGCGTCTCCAGGTCGGCCGCGATCTCCAGGGCCCGCGCCAGGGGATCGGCCACGGCCTCGTGCACCAGGCCGATCTCGGCGGCCTTCTCGCCGGTCACCACCTTGCCCAGCAGGATCATCTCCAGGGCCTTGGCCTCGCCGATGACCCGGGGCAGGCGCTGGGTGCCGCCGCCGCCCGGGAAGATGCCGGCGCGGGTCTCGGGCAACCCGATGGCCGCGGCGTCCAGGGCGGCGATCCGCAGATCGCAGGCTAGGGCGATCTCGAACCCGCCGCCCATGCACAGGCCGTTGATCGCCGCGATCATCGGCTTGGGGGCGCTGGCCAGCAGGTCGACGAAGGCCCCGAAGGCGCCGCCCGGCCGCGGCGGGGTCGCCTCGGCGGCCGGGGGCGGGGCGTCCTGGATGGCGTCGCTCATCACCGACAGCTCGCCCACGTCGTAGTGTCGGATGAAGATGCCCGGCAGGCCGCCGGTCAGCACCACCACGCGCACCGCGTCGTCGGCCACGCAGGCCTCGAAGGCCGCCAGGATCTCGTTCGAGCCCTGGGCCGTCATGGTCCCGAGCGGCGGGTTGGCGTAGGTGATCACCGCCGTCCCGGCCTTGCGTTCGACGCTCACCAGGCCCATCGCGTCCTCCCATGGATTTAATCGGCCGCGAGCTTGGATCGCGGACGACGGCGCGGCAAGGTCGCGGTGAATCGGCAAGGAGCCTCTGTTGCGCATCGTCTCGGGAGAATTTCGCGGCAAGGCCCTGTCCGCGCCCTCGGGCGACCGCACCCGGCCGACCTCCGACCGCGCCCGACAGGCGGTGTTCAACATCCTGGAGCACGCCGCCTGGTCGCCGGGCCTGCGCGACGTCCGGGTCATCGACCTGTTCGCCGGGTCGGGGGCCCTGGGCTTCGAGGCCCTGTCGCGCGGGGCGGCCTTCTGCCTGTTCGTGGAGACCGACGAGGCCGCCCGCGGCGCGATCCGCGAGAATGTCGACGCGCTGTCCCTGTTCGGCCGCACCCGGGTGCATCGCCGCGACGCCACCGACCTCGGCCAGCGGCCCGGCGGCGACGGCCCGGCCTTCGACCTAGCCTTCCTGGACCCGCCCTACGCCAAGGGCCTGGGGGAGTTAGCCCTGGCCAAGCTCGCCGCCGGCGGCTGGCTGGCGCCAGGCGCCCTGATCGTCTTCGAGCGCGGCTCGGACGAGGCCGACTTCACGGTCGAGAATTTCGAGAAGCTGGACGCGCGCGACTACGGCGCCGCGCGCGTCCACTTCATGCGATTCTCACCACAGCCGGCTTGAGGTCCGGTTGTCGAGCTGGCTGCGCAGGTTGGCGAGTCCCTCGCGGTTGATCCGATAGGGCCCGCCACCCCGGCTGACGATCAGGCCGTTCTTCCTCAAGGCCTTGAAGACCAGGAGGTCGCAGTCGGCCAGGGCCCAGCCGTCGCGGGTCTGGCAATGGGCCGCGACGATGCGGCCCCGTTCGTCGCGTTCGAGCATGATGGTTCCGCCCTGGGCGAGGGCGTGCAGCGTCCTTTGCTGCGCTTTCGATATGTTCACTGGGTTGTCCGAGGTCAGGCGTGAAACCACGCGCCCGCTCCAAGGAAGGGGCGCGGACGATACGGACCTGACAGCCGATTTCAGACGAGGACGCCGGTTCGGCGGTTAGGCCCGGGCCTCGAACGCAATCTCAGACATGAACTCCCCACTGGGTCTGGACGCCGAGATCATGGCGAAGCTCCGCGAAATGGTCCAGTCCCGGATGGGCGGCGTGATGATTACTTCAATTGCTTTTGGACATCTCAAGACAAGTAAAATCATGACGCTAATGTGACGATTTTATAACAGCAAGCTTCAGGTATAAATCGCGAGAGGCGAAGTAAGATTCACCCATCATTAGTCCAGGTTGTCTACAGCCACGCTGGCACAGCGGAAGGCTCCCCCATGACCGCCACTCTCCTCGACCTGATCCAGCCGATCGCCCCCATCTCGCCGCAGACCCAGGGGCAGGACGTCTATGACCGCTTCCAGGCCGAGCCCGAGACCCTGGCCATCGCCGTGGTGGACGAGGCGGGCGCGCCGGTCGGGCTGGTGGAGCGCAACGCCTTCTTCGTGGCCATGGCCGCCCACTATGGGCGGGCGCTCTACGCCCTTCGTCCGATCTCCCTGCTGATGAACCCCAGTCCGCTGGTCGCCGATGGCGACACCCCGGTGGCCGAGTTCTGCGGCGAGGTGCTGGCCGACCGCTCCAACGAGGTGATGAAGGGCTTCGTGGTGCTGAACGGCGGCCGTTACGCCGGCGTCGGCTCGACCCTGTCGCTGCTGCAGGCCACCAGCGCGGCCAACCGCGCCCACGCCCAGGAGATGACCCGCCTGGCCGAGACCCTGAACCAGGCCAAGCTGGAGGCCCAGACGGCGCTTACCGCCAAGTCGCAGTTCCTGGCGGTGATGAGCCACGAGATCCGCACGCCGCTGAACGGGGTGCTGGCCATCGCCGACATCCTGCAGCGCAAGCTCGCCAATCCCGAGCTGAAGCCCTACGTCACCACCATCCAGGACTCGGGCCAGACCCTGCTGCGGCTGCTGACCGACGCACTCGACCTGACCCGCGCCGACGCCGGCCAGCTGGAACTCGCCGAGGACGGCTTCTGCGTCCCGGCCCTGCTGGAGGACCTGGCCGCCCTGTGGACAGCCCGGGCCGACCAGAAGAACCTCAGCCTCGCCTTCAGCTATGAGGGCGCGCCCGATCAATGGGCGCTGGGCGACGCGGTGCGGATCAAGCAGGTGTTCAACAACCTGATCGGCAATGCGCTGAAGTTCACCTATTCGGGCGGGGTCGAGGTGGCGCTGAAGGTGCGGCGCGACGACATCCACGTCCATCTGGAGGGGATGGTCCGCGACACCGGGGTCGGCGTGCCCGAGCATCGCCTGGCCAATATCTTCCAGCCCTTCAGCCAGACCGAGGCCGGCATGCGCGAGGGCGGGGCGGGGCTCGGCCTCTCCATCTGCCGCCAGCTGGTCCAGCAGATGGGCGGGAGCATCGAGGCCCGCGCCAATCCCGGCCCCGGCGCCAGCTTCCGCTTCGAATTCCCGCTCTTCGACGTCCCGGTCCCGGCGCAGGCGGACATCGCCGCCGAGCCGGATCTGAGCCAGGGATCGGCCGGCGGACTGCACGTGCTGATCGCCGACGACAACGCCACCAACCGGCTGGTGGCCGAGACCCTGTGCGGCATGTTCGGCTGCACCACCGAGAGCGTCGAGGACGGGGAGCAGGCCGCCGCCGCCGCCGCCAGCGGCCGCTTCGACCTGATCCTGATGGACATCAAGATGCCCAACCTCGACGGCGTGGGGGCGACGCGGAGGATCCGCGGCATGGCCGGCGTCGCGGCCGACATCCCCATCCTGGCGCTCACCGCCAACGCCGATCCCTGGGACGCGGCCAGCTATCTCGCCCAGGGGATGGACGGGGTGGTCGAGAAGCCGATCAAGGCCGAGCGCCTGCTGGACGCCATCAACGGCCTGTTCGAGACCGAGGGCCGCCGCGCCGCCGCGGCCTAGAAGTCCACCGTCACACTGGGCGCCGAGCGCTTGGCTTCGCCGTGATACACCGCCTCGATGTTGTTGCCGTCGGGATCGAGGGCGAAGGCGGCGTAGTAGCCGGGGTGGTATTCCCGCTCGCCCGGTCCGCCGTTGTCGCGACCGCCGGCCGCTAGCGCCGCGGCGTGGAACCGGTGCACCGTCTCCCGGTCGGGGGCCTGGAAGGCCAGGTGCACGCGAGTCGGGTTGTCGCGCGCCTCGATCCACAGTTCGTCGGCGCCGATGTGGCGTTCGTCCTCCTGGACCTCGATGCCGAAGACCTCCATCACCGCGCGGTAGAACCGCTTGGAGGCGTCCAGGTCGCGGACCCCGAATTGCACGTGGTCGATGAGTCGGCCGCGATGAAGTTGCATGCTGGGTTCTCCTTGTGATGGGGGACTTCAACGCCCGGGCGACCCGGGGCGTTTCGCGGCGAGGTTGCGTCCAAGCTCCGCCTGGGCGAGGGTCCGGGCGGACGCGGGGAGAGACGGATGGCGGGCTACAAGGCTCGGCTGCAGCGGGACCTGGACCGGTGGATCGAGGACGGCCTCGTGCCGGCCGACAATCGCGGCGCCATTCTGGACAGCGTCGCCGATGGCCGGCGGATCGACGCCTCCGTGGCGCTCGGTGTGGTCGGCGCCCTGCTACTGGGGATCGCGGCCATCGCCTTCGTGGCCGCTAACTGGGACGCCATCCCCAGGCTGGCGCGGTTCGGCTTGATCCTGGCGGTGTTCCTGGGGGTGACAGGCGGCGCGGCCTGGACCTCGCGGGCCGATGCGCGGCCGATCCTGACCAACACCTTGCTGATGGTGGCGGCCCTGATCTACGCCTCGGCCATCGGCTTGACCGGACAGATATTCGACATCGCCGGCGACCCGCAGCGGGCCCTGCGCAGCGCGGGCCTCGCCGCCGGACTGCTGGCCGTCGCCGGACGCTCCAGCGGCGCCGGCATCGCGGCCCTGGTGTTGTTAGGGGTCGGCGAGTTCGCCGGGCGGTTCGACGGCGGAAACACCCGCTGGCTGATCTTCGCCGCGCCGGTGGGCCTGGGTCTGGCCTGGCTCTGGAACTCCAAGCCTCTGGCCCATGCGGCAAGCCTGGCCTTGATCGTCGGCCTGATCGCGGTGATCGCACTCTATGAGCGGGAATGGGGCGCGGCGGGCTTCCTGGCCGGCGGCGTGGTCCTGGCCGTGCTGGCGGGCGCGGCCCGGCAGATGTCGGATCGCCGCACGGCGGTAGTCTTCATGCTGTGGTTCGTCTGGGGCGCCCTGCTGCTGTTCGCCGTGGCGGGCTTCGACGAGTTGAAGGGCGCAGCCCTCATCGTCCACCGCGCGGCCTGGCTGGTGCTGGCGGGTGGGGTCATCGCGCTCGGCATGCACGACCGTCAGCCGATGGTCACGGCCGCAGGGGTGGTGGCGATGATCGCGGCGGTCTGCACGATCCTGTTCGACCTGGGTCTCGGCCTGATGACTGCGGCGGCCCTGTTCGGCGCCTGCGCCATGATCGCGCTCGTCGCCGGATTCGTGATCCGCGGGAGGGCCAAGGCGTGATCAGGGCCCTGCCTTTCCGCATCCTGGCCGCGGGCCTGCTGCTCGTGGCCGTGCTCGTCGCCCTGGTGATCTCGGAGGACCGCGCCCGCGCCGCGGGCCGCGAAGTGAATTTGCCCATGGAGCTCTTCGACCCACGCAACCTGCTGACCGGCCACTTTGTCGCTCTGCAGCTCACCCAGCGCCTGGCGCCCGGCCAGGCCTGCCCAAGCCGCACCCAACCCATCCAGGAAGGCGGCTGGCTCGCCCTGCGCGCCGCCGACGGGCGCTTCATGGGCGCGGGCGATACGCGGGAGGCCGCCCTCGCGGCCGGGGGTGACGTGGCGGTCCGCGGCGGGGTCTATTGTTCGCGCGTGATGATCGACCGGGCCGAGGCCAACGCCGTCATCCTGGACGTCGGCGTCGACCGCTTCCACGCCGACCAGGACGAGGCCGAGGCCATGGAGAAGGTCCTGCGCGCCAGGCGCGATGGCCGCCCGCTTCCGGCCTTTGCGGTGGTCTCGGTGGGCCAGGACGGCCGCGCCCGGCTCAAGGGCGTCATCCTCGACGGCAAGCGGACGGATTTGACGTGGTGGTGAGGCGCCAGGCAGGCGCCTAATGGGTCGGTTGCTTTGACTTCCTCTCCTCCCGGAAGACGGGTGGAGAGGAGGAGATTGGGGCGGCCTCGGAAGTCTATCGCCGCCCGAACAGCCGCTCGATATCGGCCAGCTTCAGCTCCACATAGGTGGGGCGGCCGTGGTTGCACTGGCCGGAATGGGGCGTGGCCTCCATCTGGCGCAGCAGGGCGTTCATCTCCGGCGCGGTGAGCCGGCGGCCGGCCCGCACCGAGCCGTGGCAGGCCATGGTGGAGCAGACCTCCTCCAGCCGTTCGCGCAGGGCGAGCGCCTGGCCGTTCTCAGCCAGGTCGTCGGCGATATCGCGGATCAGTCCGGCCACGTCGGTTTCGCCCAGCAGGGCCGGGGTCTCGCGCACTAGCACGGCGCCCGGACCGAAGGCCTCGACCATCAGGCCCAGCGCCTGCAGCTCCTCGGCGCGGGCCGTGACACGCTCGGCCTCGGCGGGATCGAGCTCGACCACCTCGGGCAGCAGCAGCACCTGGCGAGCGACGCCGCCGTCGGCCATCTCCACCTTCATCCGCTCATAGACCAGCCGCTCGTGGGCGGCGTGCTGGTCGACGATCACCACCCCATCGCGGGTCTGGGCGACGATATAGGTCTCGTGCACCTGGGCCCGCGCCGCGCCCAGCGGGAAGTCGACCGGGTCGAAGACCACGGACGGGGCGGGGGCCTCCTGCAGGCCCACGGACGGCGGGTTCCAGGCCTCTGGCGCCTCGGCGCGGGCCGAGACCTCGGTGAGGCCGGGAATGGCCTGGGCGACCTGGCTCCAGCCGCCCATCTGCCAGGCGGAGAAACCCTGGGCCGAGGGCTGCGGCTGCGGCGACCAGCCGGGGCGGATGTGGCTGAGGGTCTCGTTGGCCACGGTGGTCGAGGCCCGGTGCCCGGCGCCGGCCAGGGCGTGGCGCAGGCCGCCCACGATCAGGCCGCGCACCAGGGACGGGTCGCGGAACCGCACCTCGGCCTTGGCGGGGTGGACATTGACGTCCACCAGAGACCCGTCGAGCTCCAGGTAGAGCGCCACCAGCGGATGGCGGTCGCGCGCCAGGAAGTCGGCGTATGCCCCGCGCAGGGCGCCCTGCAGCAGGCGGTCGCGCACAGGTCGTCCGTTCACGAACAAATACTGGTGGGCGCTGTTGCCGCGATTGTAGGTGGGCAGGCCCGCGAACCCCGACAGCCGGACCCCGTCGCGCTCCTGGTCGATGGCGATGGCGTTCTCGGAGAACTCCCGGCCCATGATCGACGACAGCCGGGCCAGGCGTCCGTCGGGACCCTGGCTCTCGGCCGGCAGGCGCAGCACCCGGCGCCCGTCGATATCGAGGGCGAAGCTGACCGCCTCATGGGCCATGGCCTGGCGCTTGATCTCCTCGGCGATGGCCATGGCTTCCGAGCGCTCGGACTTCATGAACTTCAGCCGCGCCGGGGTGGCGTAGAACAGGTCGCGCACCTCGACCCGCGCGCCATGCGGACCGGGGAAGCCGGACGGGGCGACCGCGCCCATGGCGCCGCCCTCCACCAGTATGGCGTAGGCGTCGGCTGAGCCCCTGGCGCGCGACGAGATCGACAGCCGCGCCACCGAGCCGATCGACGGCAGGGCCTCGCCGCGGAAGCCCAGGGTGGCGATGCGCAGCAGGTCGTAGTCGCCGGCCGCGTCGGGGCTGAGCTTGGAGGTGGCGTGGCGCTCGACCGCCAGGGGCAGTTCGTCGGGCGAGAGCCCCGCGCCGTCGTCGGCCACCAGGATGCGGGTCAGGCCCCCGCCGTCCGCCTGGACCTCGACCGAACGCGCTCCGGCGTCCAGGGCGTTCTCCACCAGCTCCTTGACCGCGCTCGCAGGCCGTTCCACCACCTCGCCGGCGGCGATGCGGTTCACGGTTTCCGGCGGAAGGCGGCGGATCGTCATGGTCAAGCTTTGAACGCGATTTCGATATCCATTCTATATAGTTCGATTCCGGGGGGCGCGTCCGGAAGGAGCACCATGAGTTTCGCCAAAGCCGCGGCGGTCGGCTGTCTGATCCTCGCCCTGGCGGTCCCGGCTTCGGCCCAGGCGCCCGCCGTCCCCGATCCGCTCGACCCCGACGCGGTGCTGCTCGAGGAGCTGGTGGTCACCGCCATCGACAAGGGCCCGGCCTGGTGGCGGGTCTCCGACGCCGACACCACGGTCTATGTGCTGGGCGCGCCCGGCGTGCTGCCCAAGGGCCAGGCCTGGGACCAGACGGTTCTGGAGCGGCGGCTGAACGGCGCCAGCACCGTCATCCTGCCGTTCAACAGCGTCAGCGTCAGCCTGCTCAGCGTGCCGGGCCTCGCCCTCCAATGGCTGCGGCTGAAGGGCAAGCCGATGGAGGAGCGGTTGTCGGGCGACATCCGCCGCCGCTTCGTCGCCGCCCGTGAGGCCGCCGGCCAGCCGGCCAAGCGCTACGCCTACAAGAACGAGCTGCTGGTGGGGCTGATCCTGGTCGGCGACTACCGCGACAGCGTCAAGCTGACCGCCGCCGACCCCGGCAAGAGCGTGGCGCGGATGGCCAAGGCCCGGAAGATCAAGACCGAGAGCCGTTCGCTGTCCCTGGGCCCGATCCTGGGCCAGGCCACGCGCATGGGGGCCGCGGCGCAGCGCGCCTGCCTGGAGGATGCGCTCGACGAGGTCGAGGCCGGTCCCGCCGGCGCGCGACGGGCCGGGGCAGCCTGGGCCGACGGCGATGTCCGCGGGGCGCTCAACCAGGAGCGCGGCTACGAGCGCTGCCTGGCCAGCGTGCCGGGCGCGCTCAACCTCGACGCCCGCTTCAAGGCCGAACAGGTGGCCGCCATCGAGCGGGCCCTGGCCAAGCCCGGCCACGCGGTGGCGGTGGTGCAGCTGCGGCCCCTGCTCAGCCAGGGCGGCGTGCTGGACCGCCTGCAAGCCAAGGGGTTCGAGGTGAAGACCCCCGGTGAGCCCTAGGCCCGCGCGGCGCTGAACAGGGCGTTCAGCTCCCCCTGTGGAATCTGGCCGGCGGCGAAGCCGATGGTTCCGCGATCCCGCAGCTCCTCGGCGCCGCGACGGATGAAGGCCAGGGCCGCGCGGGCGAAGGTCCCGCCGAGGCTGATCCGTTGCACGCCGGTCGCCAGGATGGCCGTGGCGTCGCTGGGCGCCGAGCCTAGGCCCATGACGATGTTCAGCGGGCCGTGGATCTCCCGCGCCAGGGTCGCGATGGTCTCCAGGTCGCGGGCGCCGGGGGTGAAGACGCAGTCGGCGCCGGCCTCGATGTAGCGGTTCGCCCGCCGGATGCAGGCCGCAAGGTCGCCGTCCGGAAGCAGGAACACGTCGGTGCGGGCTGTGAGCACGAAGGGATTGCCCCCGATCGCCTCGCGCGCCGCGGCGATGCGCGCCACCGCCAGGTCCTCGTCATAGAGGCTCGCAGACTGCGGCCTGGCGTCCTCGATATTGCCGCCGGCCAGGCCGGCGCCGATGGCCAGGCGCAGGGTCTCGGCGACCGTCTCGGGCGCATCGCCGTAGCCCGCCTCCAGGTCGCCGTTCACCGGACATGTGACGAGATCGGTGATCTGCCGGATACGGGCGAACATCTCGTCGCGACCGACCGCCAGCCGGCTGTCCGGCACTGCGTAGTCGGGCTTTCCCAGGGAGAAGGCCACCCCCGCGCTGGTGGTGGCGATCGCCTTGAAACCCGCCTGGGCGAGGATGATCGCGCTGCCGGCGTCCCAGGCGTTCGGCATGACGAAGCCGCCGGGCGCGGCGTGGAGGGCCTTGAAGGCGGCGGCGGCGTTGCGTTGGCGCTGGTCGGTCATGGGGGCTCCGAAACTTCGAGCATCCTTGCCTGGTCCTTCTGATCCGTCGAATGCATAGTTCGACTATGCAAGATCAGGAATTTGCATGGAGGTCGCCGTGGACAGTGACGGGCTGAGGACCTTCGTTACGGTCCATCGCGCCGGCGGATTCTCCCAGGCGGCGGGGCTGTTGCTGAGATCGCAGCCAGCGATCAGCCGACGCATCGCCTTGCTGGAGCAGGAGCTAGGGGCGTCGCTGTTCGATCGGGCGGCGGGCGGGGCGGCGCTCAGCCAGGCCGGCCAGGTTTTGCTGCCCTATGCCGAACGCGCCCTGGCGGCCATCGAGGACGCCCGCGGCGCCGTCTCGGCCCTGGCCACCGAGGACGCCGGCCCGGTGTCGCTGGTGGTGGTGGGCACGCTGGCCGGGGACCGGCTGACCTCAGCCCTGGCGCGCTTCCGGCGCGATCATCCCCGGGTCGACCTGGCCTTGCGCACCGCCACCAGCGCGGAGGTCAGCGCCCTGGTTCGGGGTGGGGAGGCGCATTTGGGCCTGCGCTACCATCACGATCCGTCTCCCGACCTGGAGGCGCGGCTGGTGACGATGGAGTCCCTGGTGGTGGTCTGCGCCGCCGGACATCCCCTGGCGGGCCGACCGGTTGCGGCCCTGGCGGACCTGCGCGCCGAGCGCTGGCTCGCCTTCCCGGACTCCGGCGGGCGTCGGGAGATCGCCGCGACCCATATCTTCGCGCTGTTCCTGACCCGCGGCATGGGGGATGTCGCCTGGACCGCCATCGACAGCCTGACCGCCCAGAAGCGGCTGGCCGCGGCCGGCTTCGGCCTGGCCCTGATGCCGCGCAGCGACGTCGATGAGGAGTTGGAGTCCGGACAGCTGGGCGTGATCGGGGTCGGTGACCTCGACGCGGCCCAGCCGGTGGTGGCGGTGGTGCGCCGCAACGGCTTTCTCAGCCGCGCGGCCAGGACCCTTCTGGAGGACTTGGGCGGCTGGGCCTAGAGGCCCGGCAGCTTGATGCGCGAGGACTTCTCGCGGGAGATGACGACCGCGCCGCCGCCGGTCAGGGCCTTGACCCGGGCCTCTTCGGCCGCGGCGTCGATCGGGGCCTCGACATTGTCGCCGGCCGCGGCGGTGGTGGCCGCCGTGGCGGGAGCCTTGTCGCTCTTCCAGAACATCACCCGGTCGGCGAAGCTCTTTTCCTTGTGCGACAGGTCGCCGGTCTCGTCGTCGACCACGTAGCGGATCAGCGGGTCGGCCTTGTCGGCGCCAGCCTTGGCCACCAGCAGCTTCTCGCCGTCGGAGCGGGCCTGGGCGTCGCGTTGGCCCAGCAGGGCGTTGCGCGCGGCGCTCTCGGGCTGCAGCTCCTGCGGGCGCGGCTCGCCGGGGGCCGGCGGACGCAGGGCGTAGTCCGGCGGCACCACCAGCGGCGCCTTGGAGACCACACGGAACTCGTCGGGGGTGACCTTGGTCATGCCGAGCGCGTTGCGCGTGGAACTGCAGGCCGAAAGACCCGTCGCCGCCACCAAGGCGGTCGCCACGATCACACGGTTCAAGCTCATAAAAACATAGCTCCTAAGGCCGCCCCCCGGCCGGGAAGGGAGTTTGAATAACGCAAAGCGTAAACCACGCCAACGCGGATTAGGTCGCAGGCTCTTTACGCAGGGAATCGAGCAATAAGAAGACCACCCCCACGGTGATGGCGCTGTCGGCCACGTTGAACACCCAGGGGAAGAAACCCAGCCGCTGGAAATCCAGGAAATCGGCCACCGCGCCGAACCGGACCCGGTCGATGGCGTTGCCCAGCGCCCCGCCGATCACCAGGCCGAGGCCCAGCGCCAGGGAGGCGCGGGGGGCCTGCCGCGCCCAGTAGGCCAGCACGCCGGCGACGATCACCGCGAAGGCGCTCAGCAGCCAGCGGGTCAGCTCCTGGTCGGCGCGGAACAGGCCGAAGCTGACCCCCCTGTTCCAGACCATGGTCAGGGAGAACGGCCCGACGATGGGGACCGAGAACCGCGACGGCAGGTCGTAGACCGCCAGGATCCAGTACTTCGACGCCTGGTCGAGGGCGATGACCACGGCGGCCAGCAGATAGGCCGACCAGCCAAGCTTGGAGATCGACTTCAATCTTCACCCCCGGAAATGTGGAGAGATCCGTGCCGAGTGCTCACGCGCGGGCCGCGTCCCAGGCCGCCACGGCCTCGGCGTCCCGCAGGCTGAGGTCGGGATAGCGGGGATCGGAGCCCACCTCCGGCAGGATCCGCCAGGAGCGGGCGCACTTGGTCCCTTCGGCCCGCACCGGCTGAACGGCGACCCCAGGCGACTCTGCCAGGCGGAAGGCCCCGGCGGGACCCTCGCCCTGAACCAGGGCCGCCTGGCTGGTGCGAAACACCTCGGCGGGGTCCAGGCCTTCAAAGGCGGCGATCAGGGCCGGATCGGCCACATGCACCCTGGGAGCGGCCTCCAGCGCCGCGCCCATGCGCTTCTCGCGGCGCTCGACCTCCAGGGCGCCGGTGACCACGGAGGTCACCGCCTGCACCTTGGCCCAGCGTTCGGCCTCGGCGGGATTGGCCCACTCGGCAGGCGTCTCCGGGAACACCCGCAGGCTGTTGGAGCCGGCGTCGGGGAAGCGCGTGGTCCAGGCTTCCTCGGTGGTGAACGGGATGAGCGGGCTCATCCAGATGGTCAGCCGTTCGAAGACCAGGTCCATGACCGTGCGCGCGGCGCGGCGGCGCAGGCTGTCGGGCTGGTCGCAATAGAGGGCGTCGCGGCGGATGTCGAAGAACAGCGACGAGAGCTCGTTCTGGCAGAACTCCAGCACGGGGCGGGAGACATCCTGGAAGATGTAGTCGCGATAGGCGGCGCGCACCTGGCCGTCCAGCTCCCACAACCGGTGGAGGATGAAGCGCTCCAGCGGCGGCAGGTCGGCGTAGTCGACTTCTTCCTCGTCGGTGAAGCCGGCGAGCGCCCCAAGCAGGTAGCGCACGGTGTTGCGCAGCTTGCGATAGGCGTCGGTGGTGGTGGCCAGCACCGTCTTGCCGATCCGCTGGTCGTCGGTGTAGTCGGCCATGGCCGCCCACAGGCGCAGAATCTCCGCGCCCGAGTCCTTGATCACCGTCTGGGGCTCGATGGTGTTGCCCTTCGACTTCGACATCTTCTCGCCGTTCTCGTCGACGGTGAAGCCGTGGGTCAGGACCGCGTCGTAGGGCGCCCGTCCGCGCGTGCCGGAGCTCTCCAGCAGCGAGGACTGGAACCAGCCGCGATGCTGGTCGGAGCCCTCCAGATAGAGGTCGGCGGGCCAACGGGTGTTCTGGCGGCCCTCCAGGGTGAAGGCGTGGGTCGAGCCGGAATCGAACCAGACGTCGAGGATGTCCTCGACCTTCTCGAAGCGCTCGGGATCGTGGACCCCCAGGAAGTCGGCGACCGGCCGCGTGAACCAGGCGTCGGCGCCCTCCTTGGCGATCAGCTCGACGATGCGGGCGTTGACATCCTCGTCGTGCAGCGGATGGCCGGTCTCTTTGTCGACGAACATGGCCAGAGGCGAGCCCCAGGCGCGCTGGCGGCTGATCAGCCAGTCCGGGCGGCTCTCGACCATGGCGCGGATACGGTTGCGCCCGGCCTCGGGATGGAAGGCGGTGGCCTCGATCGCCTCGATGGCGGTCTCGCGCAGGGTGCGGCCGTCCTTCAGGGGGTCGTCCATGCGGATGAACCACTGCGGCGTGTTGCGGAAGATCACGGGCGCCTTGGAACGCCAGGAGTGCGGATAGGAGTGGGCCAACCGCCCGCGGGCCAGCAGGCGGCCGGCCTCGATCAGCCTGTCCATCACCGCGCCGTTGGCGGGGCCGAACTTGCCGGCCTTCTTGCCCTCGGTCTCCAGAACCTTCAGCCCGCCGAACAGCGGGACATTGGGATAGTAGGCGCCGTCCGGATCGACGGTCTCGGGTATCTCGCGATGGCCGTGGGCCAGCCAGACCATGTAGTCGTCCGCCCCGTGGCCGGGGGCGGTGTGGACGAAGCCGGTGCCGGCGTCGTCGGTGACGTGGTCGCCGTCCAGCAGGGGGACCTGGAAGCTGTAGTGGGTGTCCAGCGCCGCCAGCGGATGCTCGCAGACCATGCCGGCGGGATCGAAGGTCTCCAGGCGGCGGGCCGCGGCGATCTTGGCGGCGGCGAAGACGTCGGCCGTCAGCTTGTCGGCCAGGATCAGGCGGTCGCCGGGCTTGGCCCAGGGCTCGAACTCCAGGCCGGTCTCCATGGCCTCGACCTCATAGACCCCATACGAGATCGCGCGGTTGTACGAGATCGCCCGGTTGGCCGGCAGGGTCCAGGGCGTGGTCGTCCAGATGACGATACAGGCCTGGTCGCCGTTCAGCGAGGAGTCCACCTGGGCCTGGGCCTCGGCGGTGCCGGCCGGCATGGCGTCGTCCTGATCGGCGTCGCCCGACAGGCCTTCGTAGGGCGTGTAGTCGACCACCGGGAACTTCACCCAGACGGTGGGCGAGATGTGGTCGTGGTACTCGACCTCGGCGTCGGCCAGGGCCGTGCGCTCCACCGGGCTCCACATCACCGGCTTGGAGCCGCGATAGAGCTGGCCCGAAGCCACGAACTTGTGGAACTCCGCGACGATGGCCGCCTCGCTGCCATAGTCCATGGTGGCGTAGCGGTTCTCCCAGTCGCCCAGGACGCCCAGGCGCTTGAACCCCTCCATCTGGACCTCGATCCAGTGGGCGGCGTATTCGCGGCAGCGCTCGCGGAACTCGGCCTTGGAGACCTCGTCCTTTCGGCGGCCCTGACCGCGCAGCTCCTCCTCGATCTTCCACTCGATCGGCAGGCCGTGGCAGTCCCAGCCGGGCACGTAGTCGACGTCGTAGCCGAGCGCGAAGCGCGAGCGGACCACGAAGTCCTTCAGGGTCTTCTGCAGGGCGTGGCCGATATGGATGGCGCCGTTGGCGTAGGGCGGGCCGTCATGCAGCACGAACAGCGGCGCGCCGGCCTTGTGACGCGCCGCGCGGATCGTGTTGTAGAGATCCATCTGCGCCCAGCGCGCCAGAATCTCAGGCTCCTTCTGGGGCAAGCCGCCGCGCATCGGGAACGGGGTGTCGGGAAGAAAGACGGTCTCGCGGTAGTCCCGCGTAGGGGTTTCAGCGTCGTCGGCCATAGGACTTTCCAGCTTGGCTCGGAAACTAAAGGGTGCGGGTGAAACCCGGCGCGCGCTGGATCGATCGTCCGGCGGCGTCACGCCGGGCGGATAATTCGCAGGGATTTCCGAACCGAAGTCATCGCCGGGGTCGTAGCAGAGGCCGGCGCGAAACCCAAGGTCTCAGAAGTCCGGCAGCAGCATCGCCCGCGCCTGGGCGGCGTCGACCATGACCTGGGCGACCATGGTCGGAAGGTCCGCGAACTTCGCCTCGGGCCGCAGGAAGGCGATCAGGTCGGTCTCGATCACCTGGTCGTAGATGTCCTCGTCGAAGTCGAACAGCCAGACTTCCAGGCGCGGGGCGATCTCGCCGGGAATCTGGGGATTGACCCCGATATTGGCCACGCCGGCGATCTCGCGGCCGTCGGGCAGGCGGGTGCGGGTGGCGTAGGATCCGAACTTGGGGATCACATAGTCGGTGAGCGCCACATTGGCGGTGGGGAAGCCCAGGGTGCGGCCGAGCTGGCGACCACGTTCCACCACGCCCTCGATGGCGAAGGGGCGGCCGAGGATGGCCGCTGCGTCCTGAGGCCGGCCGTCGCGCAGGGCCTCGCGCACGCCGGTGGAGGAGAACTTGGCGTGGCCGTCGCCCACCGCCTCCGCCACCGAGACCCCGAAGCCCATCTCCTGGCCGTACTGGCGCATGATGTCGGGGCTGCCGGTCCGGCCATAGCCGAACGAGATGTCGAAACCCACCGCGACGTGGGCGATCCCCAGGCCATCGTGCAGCACCCGGGCGGCGAACTCGCGGTCGGTCAGGTGCTCCATCTCGGCGTCGAAGGGCAGAATGTAGAACAGGTCGACGCCGAGGGACGCGAGCGCCCGGGTCTGCTGGTCGGTAGTCATAAGCCGGAAGGGCGGGGCGTCGGGCTGGAAGATGCGGCGGGGATGCGGCTCGAAGCTGATCACGCCCAGCGGAGTCTTGGCGGCCTGGGCCGCGCGGGCCGCGAGCGCGATGACCTTCTGGTGGCCACGATGGACGCCGTCGAAGTTGCCAAGCGCCACGGCGGCGCCCTTATCGGTGTCGGCGAGCCCCTTCCAGCCGTGGACGATCCGCATGGGCGTCACTTGGGCTTCCGGGGGACCATGACCACGGCCTCGCCGTCGACCACGGTCTTGCCGTCCACCTGGCAGACGGTGGCAAGCGTGGCGTGGCCGCGGCGTTCGTCCAGGCTCTGGACGGTGACCCGGGTCACCACCGGGTCGCCCAGCTTCACCGGCCGGCGGAAGCGCAGCGACTGCGAGAGGTAGATGGCGCCCGGACCCGGCAGCCGGGTGCCCAGCACCGCGGAGATGTAGGCCGCCGACAGCATGCCGTGGGCGATGCGGCCCTGGAACGGGGTGGCGCGGGCATAGGCCTCATCCAGGTGGACGGGATTGGTGTCGCCCGACACGGCGGCGAAGGCCTCCACGTCGGCCGCGCCCACGATCTTGGTGGTCTCGGCCGACTGGCCCTCGGCCAGATCCTCGAAGAACAGTCCCTGCACGCCGCCCGCTCCCGGTTAGATGCTCTAGTTAGCGGCTTTTGCTCACCATGCCAGGTCGGCGATGGCGTAGCTGGCCCGCGCGCCGTCCCTGGCGAGCAGGGATCGCACCGCCTGGGCGTCCAGGCCGTCGGGCCCGATGGTCTCGGCGCCATGGATGCCGCTGGCGATAAACAGCACGTCCAGGCCCTGGTCGTTGGCGCCCTTGGCGTCGGTGGCCACCGCGTCGCCGATGCAGAGCACGCGGGAATGGTCGACGCTCCGGCCCAGGATCACCTCGGCCTCGGCCAGGCACAGGCCGTAGATCGGGGCGAAGGGCTTGCCGGCCATGATCACCTCGCCGCCCAGCTCGGCGTAGCGCTGGGCCAGAGCTCCGCCGCAATAGATCAGCCGGTCGCCGCGCTGCACCACGATGTCGGGATTGGCGCAGATCATCGGCAGGCCGCGCGCGATGGTCGCCTTGAAGCGCTCCTCGTAGTCGTCGGGGCCCTCGACCTCGTCGTCATAGGGGCCGGTGCAGGAGATGAAGGCCGCCGCGTCGGGGCCCGCGAAGGTGAGGTCGAGGCCTTCATAGAGCGGGGCGTCGCGGTCGGGGCCGATGGCCCAGGCGGGGCCTGGCGCGCGGGCGCCTAGCATCAGCCGGGTGGCGTCGCCCGAGGAGACGAAGGCCGACCAGGCCTCGCGCGGCACGCCCAGCTGGTCGAGTTGCTCGTGGACGGCGCTGGAGGGGCGCGGGGCGTTGGAGATCAGGATCACCGGCCCACGCTCGGCGCGCCACTTCACCAGGGCGGCGCAGGCGTCGGGGAAGCTCTCGCGCCCGTTGTGGATCACCCCCCAGACGTCGGAGAGCAGGACGTCGTAGCGGTCGGCGAGTTCGGCGAGGCCGGAGATCAGCTTGGGCGCGGTCATGCCGGGGGCGGTAGCGGGCTAGGTCCGCCTGGTCAATGCGGCGTCAGGCGCGCCGGCCGGTCCGGCCGCGCAGGGTGGGGCGCAGGAAGTCGGCCGGCGGGTCGGTCTCGGCCAGGACGGCGTCGCGGATCGGCCGCGGCTCGCCGAACAGGTGACCCTGGCCGTACTGGATGTCGAGCTCGAGGATGTCGACGATCTGGCGCTCGCTCTCCACCTTCTCGGCGATCAGGTCGACCCCGTAACGGCGGGTGAGGGCGGCGAAGTCCTGGGCCGCCAGGTCGGGCATGGAGCGCAGCACCAGGCCCTCGTCGGTCTCGGTCAGCTCGTCCAGAAGCACCTGGGCGCTGATCTTCAGGAACTTCACGTCGGACCGGGCCAGGTCCTGGAAGTCGATGTCGAGGTCGATGACCTTGTCCAGGCTGAAACGGAAGCCGAGCTCGGCCAGCTTGCCCATGTTGCGCGCCTCGACCGAGCCGCGGGCGTCGAAGGCCGCCTGGCCCAGCTCGAAGATCAGGGCCCCGGCCAGGTCCTTGTTGGCGGCCAGCAGCTCCAGGAACTGCGGGAAAAAGGTCTCGTCGGCCAGGCTGGAGGTGGAGACGTTGCAGAAGATCCCGACCTTGCGGTCCTGCTTGGCCAGCCGGCGCACGATCTGCACGCAGCGGAACAGCAGCAGGTTGTCGATGGAGGTCATCAGGCCTTCGGGCTCGGCGACGGTCAGGTACTCGGCCGGCATCAGCACCCGGCCGGTCTCGTCGCGCAGCCGCGAATAGCTCTCGTAGAAGACGGTGCGCCGCTGGGGCAGGCCGACGATCGGCTGCAGGTAGAGGTCGACGCGGTTCTCGGCCAGGGCGTCGCGGACGGTTCCCAGCAAGGCGGCGGACTGGTGGCTGCGGCGGCTGTCGTGCTGGCGGTCGGGGAGGGGCGCGCTGACCACCCGTTCCTCCAGCCGCTGGCCCATGCGCTGGACCAGGTCCTCCAGGATGTGGACCTCGTCGTGCAGCTCCTCGGTGCGGCGCACCGCCTCCTCGGTCATGGTCTCGGCCACTTCCGACAGCCGAGTGTCGATCTTCTCCATCTGCAGCAGCAGGATGGTGTTGGCCTCGCGCACCATGTCGAGGCCTCGCTGCAGGGTGCGCATCTTCAGGCTGGCGGAGACCATGGCATGGATCGCGGCGCAGAGCGCCAGGCCGCCGACCAGGGCCGCGACGCCCGCGGCCCAGCCGCCGCCGTTCCGCCACAGCAGGAGGGCGACGATCAGCGCAAGGCAGAGATAGGTGGCCGCAAGCGCCACCGACGTGAACTGTCGCATAAGCCCGCCGGTCCGAATCAACTCGGAGTATCGGCCGGGCAAGCCTTGCAAGTCGAATGGATTAACCGTCGCAGTCGCCTTGACCGACATGTTGGTCCAAGTCGTTGGACCAACATGTCGTATGTGCTATTATCATCTGATGACCCTTCAGGTGAATATCGCCGAGGCGAAAGCCAAGCTTTCCGAACTCGTCGCTCGGGCCGAAGCGGGCGAAGAAATTGTGTTGGCGCGCGCCGGCAAGCCGATTGTTACGCTCAAGCTCGTGCCCGCAACCCAGAAGGCCAAGCGCGTCGCAGGCGCATGGGCGCATCTCGGGCCTCTGGAGGACCCAGATCTGTTTTTGCGGCCCGATCCTGAACTGGAAGAGGCGGCTCAATCGCTGGATGAAGACGAGTTCTACAAGACGTGAGCGTCCTGTTGGATACGCACGCGCTCTTGTGGTGGCTGATTGAGCCTGAGAGATTGTCTCCACCCGCCAGGCTCGCCATCGAGAATGCAGACGAGGTCTGGGTCAGCACCGTCAGCATCTACGAGATCGATTTCAAGCGGCGGGAGCCCCGTCTGCGCAACCGCAACGGCGCCTTGCAGCGTATGCCGCACAACATGCCGGAGACGCTCCCGTCGCTTGGCCTCCAGCTACTGGACATCACGGCTGGAGACGCCTGGGAAGCTGCTCGACTGCCGCTCCATCACCGAGATCCGTGGGATCGCATTCTCGTCGCTCAGGCTCGCAGGCTTGAAGCGGACTTGATCACTAAGGATGAGGCGCTGACGGCATATGCTGTAGACGTGCTTTGGTGAGGCTCGAAGGATACTACCGCGTCGGGATGGGCGTCTCGCCGCGATAGTCGTAGAAGCCGCGGCCTGTCTTGCGGCCCAGCCAGCCGGCCTCGACATACTTCACCAGTAGCGGACACGGCCGGTATTTGGAGTCGGCCAGGCCCTCGTAGAGCACGTTCATGATCGAGAGCACGGTGTCCAGGCCGATGAAATCGCCCAGCTCCAGCGGGCCCATCGGATGGTTGGCGCCCAGCTTCAGCGCATTGTCGATGGCTTCGACCGTGCCGACGCCCTCGTACAGGGTGTAGATCGCCTCGTTGATCATCGGCACCAGGATGCGGTTGACGATGAAGGCGGGGAAATCCTCGGCGTTGGTGGTGGTCTTGCCCAGCGAACGAGCGAAGTTGACGGCGGTCTCGTAGGTGGGCGCGTCGGTGGCGATGCCGCGGATGACCTCCACCAGCTTCATCAGCGGCACCGGGTTCATGAAGTGCAGGCCGATGAACCGCTCGGGCCGGTCGGTGACCGAGGCCAGGCGCGTGATCGAGATCGAGGAGGTGTTGGAGGCCAGCAGGGTGTCGGGGCCGAGGTGCGGCGCGAGCGCCTTGAAGATGTTCTTCTTGACCTCTTCGTTCTCGGTGGCCGCCTCGATGGCGAGGTCGGTGGCGCCGATGGTCTGCAGCTCGTCGGCGGGCTTTATGCGGGCGATGGCCGCCTGAGCGGCTTCGTGGTCGATGATGTTGCGGGAGACCTGTCGGGTCAGGTTCTTCTCGATCAGGGCGATGCCGGCGGCGATCTTGTCGACGCTGACGTCGTGCAGCAGGACGTCATAGCCGGCCAACGCACAGACATGAGCGATGCCGGTGCCCATTTGACCGGCGCCGATGACGCCGACGGACCTGATCTGAACCATGCAGAAAGAGCCTCGAATGACCTGGCCGCAAACCGGGGCGACCGCGTGTGACGGGTTTCTAACATAGGCTGGGCCGCCGTCGCCAAGGCTTTTGCTGCGCCGCAGCGTGGGCGGTCCAAAAAGAAGGGCGGCCCCTCGCGGAGCCGCCCTGGATGGTTCAACCGTAAGGCGTGACGGCTACTTTCCCGCGGCGGTCAGGGCGTCCATCAGCTCCGGCACGGCGCTCTTGTAGTCGGCCACCAGGCCGAAATCGGCGACCTGGAAGATCGGCGCGTCGCCGTCCTTGTTGATCGCCACGATGACCTTGGAGTCCTTCATGCCGGCCAGGTGCTGGATGGCGCCCGAGATGCCGATGGCGACATAGAGTTCCGGAGCCACGACCTTACCGGTCTGACCGACCTGATAGTCGTTGGGGGCATAGCCCGCGTCGACGGCGGCGCGGGAGGCGCCGACGGCGGCTCCCAGTTTGTCAGCCAGGGGTTCGATCACCCGCTGGAACTCCTCGGCCGAGCCCATGGCCCGACCGCCGGAGACGACGATCTTGGCGCCGGCGAGTTCGGGACGTTCCGACTTCACCAGCTGCTGGTCGACGAACTTGGTCTTGGCCGCGCCGGAGCCAGAGGAGATGGTCTCCACCGAGGCCGAGCCGCCTTCGGCCGCCGCCTTGAAGGCGGTGGGGCGGACGGTGATCACCTTCTTGGCGTCGGAGGACTGGACGGTCTCCAGCGCGTTGCCGGCATAGATCGGGTGCACGAAGGTCGAGGCGTCGACCACTTCGACGATCTCGGAGATCTGCGCCACATCCAGCTTGGCGGCCACGCGGGGCGAGAAGTTCTTGCCCTGCGAGGTGGCCGGGGTCAGGACCGCGTCATAGTTGGCCATGAGCGGCACGACCACGGCCTCGACGGCCTCGGCCAGGCCGTGGCCCAGCTCGTCGCTCTCGGCCAGCAGCACCTTGCGCACGCCGGCGATCTTGGCGGCGGCGTCGGCCACGCCCTTGGCGCCCGCGCCGGCGACCAGCACGTCCACGTCCTTCGAGAGGGCGAGGGCGGCCGTGACGGTCTTGTGGGTGTTGTCCTTCAGCGACGCGTTGTCGTGATCGGCGATGACGAGAACGGCCATTAGAGGACCCCCGCGGTCTTCAGGTTGGAGACGAGGTCGGCGGCGGTCTCGACCTTGATGCCGCCGGCCCGCTTGGCGGGCTCGGTCACCTTGAGGACCTTCAGGTGCTGCTTGAGGTCGACGCCGAGCGAGCCGGCCTCCTTGACGTCGAGCGGCTTCTTCTTGGCCTTCATGATGTTGGGCAGCGAGGCGTAGCGCGGCTCGTTGAGGCGCAGGTCGGCGGTGATGATCGCCGGCAGCGAGACCTCGAGGGTCTGCAGCCCGCCGTCGACCTCCCGGGTCACCTTGGCCTTGCCGGCCGCAAGCTCGATGGCCGAGGCGAACGTCGCCTGTGGCCAATCGAGGATGGCCGCGAGCATCTGGCCGGTGGCGTTGTTGTCGCCATCGATGGCCTGCTTGCCCATGATCACCGCGTCCGGGCTCTCTTCGGCGATCACCGCCTTGAGCAGCTTGGCGACGGTCAGGGGTTCAAGATCCTGGTCGGTCTGGATCAGGATCGCGCGGTCCGCGCCCATGGCCAGCGCCGTGCGCAGGGTTTCCTGCGCCTGGATCGGTCCGATGGAGACGGCGACCACCTCTGTCACGGCGCCCTTTTCCTTCTGACGAACGGCCTCTTCGACCGCGATCTCGCAGAACGGATTCATGGACATCTTGACGTTGGCGAGGTCGACGCCCGACTGGTCGGACTTCACCCTGGCCTTCACATTAAAATCGATCACCCGTTTAACCGGGACCAACACCTTCATGGGTCGCTAGCGCCTCAAATTGCATTGCGGAAAAATCGGTCGGATGCGGCATAACGCTTCCGCCGAGCATTGCAAGTCGGCGCCCGGACACACCTCGCCGCAATTTCGGCCGATGGGAGCGCCAACCGCGCCCGCTTGAGTAGAAGAACGAGACGATGAACCGCACGATCGACCGCCTGAAACTGATCTTCTTGGCGGCCTTCGCCCTGCTCAGCGCGGGCGCTTTCGTCTACCACTACGGCTGGGTCTGGCCGGCTCAGAAGTGCGAGGCCTCCGGCGACTGGTGGGATTGGCGCACCCGCACGTGCGCCCACCCGATCCCGATCTCCGACATCACCGGGCGGGTGATCAAGGACCGCGCCGCCTACGACGCGGCCAAGGCCGACGGCGTCACCGGCACGACCGGCGACCTGGCCCGTCCGCCCGCGACCGTCCCCGCCGCCCGGAACTAGCGCGTCGCGCCCGACTTCCAGAACACCTCGCGTGCGCCGCGGTCGTTGGCGTGGCGGGCGGCGACGAACAGGAAGTCGGAGAGACGGTTCAGGTATTTCATCGCCGCCGGGCTGACCGGCTCGCCGGCCTCGACCAGGGCCACGGCGACGCGTTCGGCCCGCCTGGCCACAGTGCGCGCCAGGTGGAGCGCCGCGGCGGGCGCCGTGCCGCCCGGCAGGATGAAGGAGGTGAGCGGCGGAAGCCCGGCGTTCATGGCGTCGATCTCGCGCTCCAGCCGCTCGATCTGGCTGTCGATCATCCGCAGGGTGTTGGTCTCGCCCTCGCGGGGCGGGGTCGCCAGGTCGGCGCCCAGGTCGAACAGCTCGTTCTGCACCCGGGCCAGCATGGCGTCGAACGCGGGCTCGTCGGCGGTGTGCAGGCGCGCCAGGCCCAGGCAGGCGTTGGCCTCGTCCACCGCGCCATAGGCCTCGACCCGCAGGGAGGCCTTGGACACCTGCTCGCCGGTGGCCAGCCGCGTGGCGCCGCCGTCGCCGGTGCGAGTGTAGATCTTGTTGAGGGTGACCATCCTAGCCGCCGGCGTTGTGGCGCCACCAGACGGCGGCCACGAGAACGGCGACCGCTATGGCCTGCAGCAGCACCCGTAGCCGCATAAGCTTGTTGGAATAGGACCGGCCGAAGTCGCCGCCCCGGAACAGGGCGTAGAGGCCGATGAACAGGGTCACCGTCACCGCGGCCAGGCTGATGGGGATGAGATACTGGAAGATTGTGTTCATGCGCCCAATCTAGCGCCGCCGTCGCGCCGTGGGGAGACTAAGCCGTGGGGCGGGCGCGGAAGCCTTGCGAGATCAAGCCGATATGGCGGTCCATGACCGCGCTCATGGCCTGGGCGTCGGCCTCGTCCCAGGCCGCCAGGCGGTAGGTCCAGGCGTAGGAGGCCATCAGGGCGTCGATCACCACGTCCAGGTCGCAGGCCGGATCGACGTCGCCGCGGACCACGCCCTCGGCCAGGCAGTCGCGGACCACCTGGCGCAGGCGCAGATTGCGACCATAGGGGCGGCTGGCGGGGCTGAGCGTCCAGTTGTAGGCCGCCGCTATGTGGGCCAGGAACAGCCGGGTGCGGCGGGTTTCGAAGGCGTAGTGGATGGCGAAGAGCGAGCGCAGCCGGTCCGGCGTGGATCCGCGCAGGTGGGGCGCCACCCTGTCGAGCTCGGCATAGAGCGCGTCCAGCCGGTCGGCCATGACCTGGCTGAGGATGTCGCCCTTGGAAGAGAAGGTGGTGAAAACGCTCCCCACCGAGACCTCGGCGTGGCGGGCGATCTCACGGACGGTGGTCTCCTCGTAGCCGCGGCTCTCGAAGAGATCGCGCGCGGCGTCGAGGACGCGTTGCCGCGTCGCCTCCTTCTGGGATTTGCGTACCCCCGCCATGTCCCCCCGTCCGCGGTGCGATCCGCGGCATTCCTATCCCTGGTTACGGAGCAGCCGCGACCGTGGGCGCGGTTCTCCTGCGTCTGCGACAGTTCGTCGCGGACCAGCCGCCCCCGCAGCCGATCCGTGACGGATCTAGCCTCGCCGCGCGCCGGCCAGGACCACGCGGATCTGGTCCCTGGACTTGGCCTGCAGCGCCTCGAGACTCCAACCCTGGAAGATGGCCTCGGGATAGTTGGCGAGGTAGCAGTCGAACAGCATCTGCGTCCGCAGCTTGGCCTCGACTTCCTGAGACAACTCCCCGCGCTCGACGCCGAGGTTGAGCTGGTCGGTGATCAGCTCGTGAATGGCGTTCACCGGCGGCAGGGTGCGCAACTCTGGGCCCTGCTCGGGCAGCCAGGAGATGCTGAAGGCCGCCCGGGCCAGCGGCAGCTGGGTCTTGTAGAAGGCGTAGCCGGCCATGAAGAGACGCAGCAGGGCGTCCTCGACGGTGCGACCGCGGCTGCTCGCCTCGGCCATGGCCTCGGTCAGGGCTTCCATGTCGCTGACCATGATCTCGCGGAACAGGTCCGACTTGTCGGTGAAGTTGGCGAACACCGCGCCGGTCGACATGCCCGCCTCGGCGGCGATGTCGCGGATGGTGGCGCCTTCATAGCCGGCTTCGGAGAACAGCCGCCGGGCGGCGGCCAGGACCTTGGCGCGGGTCTGTTGCTTGGCCAGGGCGCGGCGGGTCGGGACCCTGACCTCGGTCTCGCCGGTGGCTTCGATGGTGCTGGGGACGTGTTTCATCGCGCTTGCAGCCTCGCCAAGGCCGCTTCCGCGCGCATTTCGAACTCTACGCAATACTCTTCCACTACCTTCTCCAGCAGCTCAGCGTAGCGCTGCGCGAGCTTCCGCCCGTCACGGGAGGCGTCGCGCAGATCGACGATCAGCTGGCGGACTTCCTCGTTGGCGTCGGCGCGATCCGGGTCGACCCGGAGAGCGGTGTCATTGGTCATCATGACCGTGCGGTCCTCTTAGCCTCTCGCCGCGGCGCGTCCAAGCGAAGGCTTCAATCGATCATGTTCAGCGAACCCGTTCCGCGATACGAGTTTGAGAGGGATTTAGCGCCAAATGGCGAAGGTGGCTGTGTGGCGCAGCGTCGCAGAGCGGTGTTTTTCCAATGTTTCGGGGGCGCAACGTCGCGTCGACGACGTTGCCGGACTCCAATGCTCGTTGAGCATGCTCGCACAACGCTGTCGTGCGGAATGGAATTCCGGCGTCTCGGTGTCGTGTGGCCGACATATGGGCGCGATCGGGCGGCTTCTCGTCGCCGCCTAGTTGGCGCCTTCCAGCAGCCGCCGGGCGATGACCTGGGCCTGGATCTCGCCGGCCCCCTCGAAGATGTTGAGGATGCGGGCGTCGGCCAGGATGCGACTGACCGGCTGCTCCATGGCGAACCCGGTCCCGCCGTGGATCTGGACGGCGTTGTCGGCGCAGGCCCAGGCGACGCGGGCGGCGACCAGCTTGGCCATGCCGGCCTCCAGGTCGCAGCGGCGGCCCTCGTCCTTGGCCCGGGCCGCGAACCAGGCCAGCCGCCGGGCCCCCAGGATCTCGGCGGCCATCATGGCCAGCTTGTTGGCCACGCGGGGGAAGTCGGCGATCGGGCCGCCGAACTGCCGTCGCGCCAGGGCATAGTCCAGCGCCAGGTCCAGGGCCGACTGCGCCACGCCGATGGCCCGCGCCGCCGTCTGGATGCGGGCGCTCTCGAAGGTCGCCATCAGCTGGACGAAGCCCTGGCCTTCCTGGCCGCCCAGCAGGTTGGCGTGGGGCACGGAGAAGCCGTCAAAGGCGACCTCATATTCCTTCATGCCACGATAGCCGATCACCCCGATCTCGCCGCCGTCCATGCCGGGCGCCGGGAAGGGCGCTTCGACCGAGCCGCGCGGCTTCTCCGCGAGGAACATCGACAGGCCGCGGTGGTCCTTCGACGAGGGATCGGTGCGGACCAGCAGGGTCATCAGGTCGGCGCGGGCGGCGTGAGTGATCCAGGTCTTGGCGCCGGTCACCTTCCAATCGTCGCCCTCGCGGACGGCGCGGGTGCGCAGGGAGCCCAGGTCCGACCCCGCCTCCGGCTCAGTGAAGACGGCGGTGGGGATGATCTCGCCCGAAACTATGCCCGGCAGGAAGCGGGCCTTCTGGTCGTCGGTCCCGTGGGCCAGGATCAGCTCGGCGGCGATCTCTGAACGGGTGCCGAGGGAACCGGTCCCGATCCAGCCCCGCGACAGGGCCTCGGAGACCACGCACATAGCCACCTTGCCCATGCCCGCGCCGCCACGTTCCTCCGGAGCGGTCAGGCCGAACACGCCCAGCGCCGCCAGCTCCTCGATCAGGCTGAGCGGGATCAGCTCGTCGCGCAGATGCCAGCCGTGGGCGAAAGGAACGATCTTCTCCTCGGCGAAGGCGTGGAAGTGGTCGCGCACCTGCTCAAGGGTCGCGTCCAGGCCGCTGGCCTCCAGCGAGGGCCGGCCACGCGCCTCGTCCAGCAGCACGACGATCCGGTGGCGCACCGCCTGGGAAGCGCCGGGCCTAAGGCGTTCGATCAGCGGCTCCAGCGCCCGGGTCGAGACGCCGACATCGCCCGGCCGGAAGGTCTCGCCCTGGTTCATCGGCACGCCGCCGGCCAGCTGGCTCAGATATTCGAAGGCCAGGAGTTGGGCCGGCAGGGCCTCGGCGTCGCCGAACCGGCCCTCGCCCTGCAGGTGGTCGGCCCAGGCGGTGGTCTGGCGCAGGGTCTCGGCATAGGCCGCAGCCCAGGCCAGGCCGTGGGCAATATGCTGCTCGGCGTCGAGCGCGGTGCGGTCCAGGCGCCCGCCCGGGCTCACGCGGTCGGCCACCGCGGCCTTGGTCTCGGCCACGAAAAGTTCGGCCGCGCGGGCGGCCTCCGACAGCAGGGAGCTGAGGTCTGGCAGGATCATCGGCGGCGACTATAGGCGAAGCTTGTCGTGGGTCACGTGCGCCGCTACTCCCAGCCTAACGCCACGGGAGGCAACCCAATGCTCGTCGTCCATCACCTCAACGACTCGCGCTCGCAGCGCATCCTCTGGCTACTGGAGGAGCTTGGGACCCCCTACGAGATAAAAAATTACAAGCGCGACGCCACCACCCGCCTGGCCCCGCCGGAGCTGAAGGCCGTCCATCCGCTCGGCAAGTCGCCGGTGGTGACCGAGGGCGACGCCACCGTCATCGAGTCGGGGGCGATCATCGACTATATCATTCGCCACCATGGCGGCGGCAAGCTGGCCCCGGCCGCGGGTTCCAAGGACTACGACGTCTACCAGCAGTGGCTGCACTATGCCGAGGGCTCGGCCATGCTGCCGCTGATGCTGTTCATGTATGTCGGCCGCCTGGGCGAGGCCGGCGGGCCGCTGCATCCGCGCATCGAGAGCGAGATCGCCAATCATCTGGGCTATGTGGAGGGCGCGCTCGCCGGCCGCGACTGGCTGATGGGCGAGTTCAGCGCCGCCGACATCCAGATGAGCTTCGTGGGCGAGGTCACCGGCGCCTTCGGCCGCTACGGCGCCTATCCGAACATCGCCGCCTGGGTGAAGCGCTTCCAGGACCGTCCCGCCTATCGCAAGGCCCTTGAAAAGGGCGGCCCCTACAACATGGGCCCGAAGGACTAGGCGACCGGCCTCGGGGAGACATCTCGCCACGAGGACCGCTTTCAATCTCCTCCTCTCCACCCGTCTTCGGGGGGAGAGGAAGAAGCTCGCGAGCCTAGGCCGTCACCGCGCCCAGGGGTCGTCCAGCAGGCCGTCGATGAAGTCGAACACCGCGGCCTTGGTGAGGGCGTGCGGAATGGCCGAGAAGTGGTCGCAGCCTGGAACCACGACCCCGTGGCCATGGGCGAAGGCCCGGGCCAGTTGCTCCGGGTCGCCGTTGGTCTCCCGCTGGCCAGCCACCGCCAGCACAGGCATCGGCAGGGTCGCGAACCCCGCCACGTCCAGGGGCGGGTTCGTCGCCTGGGTGAAGGCGGCCAGCGCCTGGCGGTCCTCGCCCTGCTCGTCGGCGAACTGGCGGAAGCTCTTCAGGAACGGCTCGGTGATGGTCTCCGGATCCTCGGCCAGCATGGCGGCGACCATCAGTTCGGTGCGCTCCCCCATCCGCTCAGTCAGCAGCTTGTCGCCGACGCCGCCAAGGATGAGGTTCGAGAATCGTTCGGGCGCGGCCAGGGCGGCGGCGGCGGCGGTGCGCGCGCCCATGGAATAGCCGAACAGGTCGACGCGGTTGATTCCCAGGTGGTCGATCAGCTCCACCACGTCGCGGGCCAGGTTCTCGCGCAGATAGGCGGCGGGGTCGTGCGACTTGCCGCTTTGCCCGTGTCCGCGCTGGTCCAGGGCGATCACGCGAAAGCGCCGCCGCTCGAGCGCCGCGTACCAACCGGTGCGTTTCCAACCCTCGTTTCGGTTCGACGCGAAGCCGTGAATCAGCAGGATCGCCCGCTCGTAATCAAGCGGAGCAATATCGTCATAGGCGAGTTCGAAACCGTTGGTTGTGGTGAAGTCCATGATTTTCTTAAGAGATCGGTGAGGAAAACGCAGGTATTTCAGAAAGGAGTGCGACGAATAGACACGCGGAGCAAAAATGGACGCCCAAGGGTCGGCAAAGACGATCATCGCGACGATGAATCGTATCGACCGGGCGACCAAGAAAGCCTTGCGCGAGCGCCAACGCAAGGAGCGAGCGACCACACGCCGCTCCACCGCCCCCGAAATGGCCGCCCGCTATGACGCGCTGTTCGAGACCCTGACCCGCATCCACTGCGTGAAGTACGAGCGGCTGGACTGGAACGACATCGCCGGCGCCGGCATGGTCGAGCCCGCCGTCCGCGCCAATGCGCTTGAGCAGAAGGCGCGCCGCGCGCTGGCCAACTATCAGCCCGGCCTGATCGACGGTCTGTTCGGCCTGGGCCAGGACCGCCGCCGCGCCCTGGCCGAAAAGGTGCTGGAAGCCGCCAAGAAGGACGCCGAGATCTATGCGCGGGCCAAGCGGGCCGCCGACGTCCACAATCTCGACGTCAGCCTCGCCGCCGGCGTGCTGGCCCTCGACATCTCCGCCATCGAACAGTCGCTGAAGGCCCACGTGCCGGCCGCAGAGCTGGCGCCGGTGCTGGAGGGGCTTGGGGTCCACATGCCCTCGCCCGGCAGGCTGGTGGTCTATCTGGACGCCCTGGAATTCGACGCCATTCCCGACGAGGCCGTCGAGCTCGACGAGGGCGGTCGCAGCGCCTATGTCGCCCTGCCGCCCGAGATGCGCCAGGAGATGCACTTGGCCTGCGTCTGCTCCGCCACCCTGCGGGTCGCGGCCGAGATCATGACCGTGGTGCCGCTGGACGTGATCGACGTGGTCGCCCGCTGCTTCCTGCCCACCACGCGCGGGGACGTCGAACAGCAGCCCGTCGTCCATGTAAAGGTCCCGCACCAGGCGCTGAAGGCGATGGACCTGCGCCGCCTGGAGCCGGTCTCGACGATCACCGCCCTGGGCGGTCGCATCGACTGGGAGTCCGATCGCGGCTTCGCGCCGATCCGCATCGACGACCTGAAGCTGACCGCCCCCAAACCGCCCCAGGCCTCGCAGACCGCGGCGGCCTGAGTTCAGGTCGGCGGAGCCTCGGCCACGGCGGAGTGGCCGGCGCTTGACCAGGCGGCCCCGGCGGCCGCTGCGACCACCGCCGTCACGCCGCCGATCTGCGCGACGTCGAGCCGCTCCTGCAGCAGGAAGAGCCCCGACAGCACGCCGAAGGCCGGCTCCAGGCTGGTGAACACCGCGAAGGTCCGCGCGGGCATGCGCGGCATGGCATAGAGCTCCAGCGAGAACGGCACCGCGGTGGACATCAGCGCCACCAGCAGGGCCATGGGGATCAGCGCCGGGGACAGCAGCTCCGCCCCGGCCTCATGCACCCCGACCGGGAGCACCAGAAGGGCCGCGATGGCGACCGATAGGGCCGCGGTCGAGCGCCCGAAAGCCACGCTCGCCACCCGACCGCAGAGGATGTAGGTCGCCCAAGCCGCCGCCGCCACGAGCGCCCAGCCGATCCCGACCAGGTCAAGCGCCGCGCCCGGCGCCCCCATCCCGACCAGCAGCCAGACCCCCGCAGCCGCCAGGATAGCCCAGGCAAGGTCGCTCCACCGCCGCGATCCGAACACAGCGACGCCCAGCGGACCCAGGAACTGCAGGGCGATAGCTAGGCCCAGAGGCAGGCGCTCGATCGCCATGTAGAAGGCCAGGATGACCACAGCCACGGACACGCCAAGCCCCAGCAGGGGAAGCAGGGGCGCCGAGGCGGGCCAGGCGCGCCATGGCCGCGCGATGGCCAGCAGCATCACCGCCCCGAGCCCCAGTCGCAGGGTTGCCGCGCCTTCGGGTCCGATCGCCGGAAACAGGGACTTCGCGAAGGCGGCCCCGACCTGGAACGCCGCCATGGCCGCCACCGTGGCCAGCAGCGGCAGGACGACGCCGGCCGGCCATTCTTTGCGATTCACCAGACCCCCCAAGCCCGCGTCATCATTCCGGAAATGGCCGCTGGCCGAGGCCTAGCTGCGCCACCGCAGGGTGGCGGCTTCCACGGGATTGACGAACCCCCGAGCCTCCTTGCGGCTCAGCGACCATTCCCGCTTGAGCTGCTGGTACCACTTGGCCTGGCGGTCGGCGTCGTCGACCCACAGCAGGGCGGGATCGTAGCGCAGGCCTTCGTTCTGCAGGTTCACCATATCCCCGTCCTGGCGCAGGAAGGCCCGTGCGCCGGCGGCGATGAACGGCTTCAGGAACAGGAAGGCCGGGTGATCGGACCAGACGATCTGGGTGATCTTGGTCTTCGTCTCGGACACCGGAGTCAGACAGGTGAGCGACAGCACCTGGCGCGCGCCGACGGTGACATGCTCCCAGCGCAGCCCGGGAATGCGGAAGACAATCTCGGTCAGGGGTTCGCCGCCCAGGATGGCGTAGGCGCGGCTGTTCTTCGACGGTTGATGGCGGACCATTGCGAAGCCCTGCTCGCGCGGCTCGAATTTCTTGGCCTTTTCGTGCTGGCTCTTGGCCGAGCGCCACCACCACTGCTGATGCACATAGGGGCCGTGGGCTGGGTCCATCAGCCCGACGACAGCATGGTCGATATGGGCGTCGAACACCATGCGGTCGACCAGCTTGGGCCCGCCGCCGACCACGCCCGGGAAGGCCGGTGGTGGCTCGGTGGGTTCGCCCGCAAAGCGCGGATCGGAACTCACCCAGATGAAGACCAGGCCCTGGCTCTCGGCGGCCGGATAGCGCCGCACGCGGACCCGGCTGACATCCATCGCCTGGTCATCGACCAGCGAGGGGATGGCCGCGCAGGCCCCGTCGGTGCGGAACCGCCAGCCGTGATAGGGGCACTCGACGCTGGGGCTCCCGTCGGCCTCCTCGGTCAGCCTGCCGGCCGACAGCGGCGCGGCGCGGTGCGGGCAGATGTCCCGCAGGGCATAGACCTTCCCGGCCCGGTCGCGGCCCAGCAGCACCGGCTCGCCCAGCAGCTCGTAGCGCTGCAGCTTGCCGGGCTTGAGATCGCTGGAGAGGGCGGCGAAATACCAGATGTCGTGCAGGAACCCGCGGCCGAACTTGGCGTCGGCGGCGGGCGCACGGGCTTGCTTGGACGCGTCGTCGGCCATGAGCCCTCTTTAGCGCGTCATGCGAGCCGCAGGAACCGCACCGCGTGGGGGCCGAGATGCAGGGCCGCACCCTCCAGCCTGGCCTCGCCGGCCGACGGCGCCAGCACGCTCGCGCCCGTCAGCCGTTCGTCGCCGAACACCGCCGGCGTCGCTCCCATGTTGAACACGCAGGCGGCGCGCTCGGCGCCCTCCTGGCGCAGGAAGGCCAGGATCGGCTCAGGCGCGGTGATCATCTCGATCTCGCCTGTGGTCAGCGCCGGCGAGGCCTTGCGTAGGCTGATCATGGCCTTGGAGAAGGCGAGGACGGAATCGGGGTTTGTCGCCTGCGTCGCCGCCGATAGGCCGGCATGCTCCACAGCCAGCGGCAGCCAGGGCGTGGCGGCCGAGAAGCCCAGGTTCGGGCCCTCGGTCCACGGCATGGGCGTGCGCGAGCCGTCGCGGCCCTTGGCGATGGGCCAGTAGAGGTCACCCACCGGATCGCGGATCTCTTCGCGGGTCAGGCCCTGGGCCTCGGGCAGGCCCAGCTCCTCGCCCTGGTAGAGCAGGGTCGTGCCTTTCAGGCTGAGCAGCAGGGCCAGCATCATTCGCGCGATCGCCTCGCCGCCGCCGAATCGGGTGGCGGTGCGCGCGATGTCGTGGTTGCAGAATGAGATGCAGGGCCAATGGTCGGGAAAGCGGCGCAGCGTCTCGTAGTGGTCGCGGATGATCTGCGGCGCCAGGCGGCGGGCGTGCAGTAGGACGAAGGTGTAGGCCGAGTGGAGGCCCTCTTCCGGGCTGCAATAGGCGCCGCAGCGTTCCTCTTCCTCGGAGAACTCGCCGAACACGAAGCGGTCGCCGTGTGCATCCACCCGGCGGCGGATCGTATCCAGCAGCGGAATGTTCTCGGGCAGGTTGGAGTCGTGCAGGTGCCGCTGCATCTCGCTGGCGTGCGACCAGTGATGGCGGGTCCGCTCCGGTGCGGGCACGGCCGGATTGTCGGCCAGGCTGTCGTCGTGGAGGAAGGTCCCGGCGACGTCCAGGCGGAAGCCGTCGATCCCCTTGGCCAGCCAGAAGTCCAGCACGTCGAGGGCCGCGGCCTGGGCGGCCGCATTGCGCCAGTTCAGCTTCGGCTGCTGGCGCAGGAACTTGTGGTGATAGTGCTGCCGGCGCGCCGGCTGGTAGGCCCAGGCCGGGCCGCCGAACACGCTGAGCCAGTTGTTGGGCGCGGTCCCGTCGTCGGCCGGATCGGCCCAAACGTACCAGGAGGCCTTCTCACCCTCGGCCCCGCCGTCGCGGCTCTCCGCGAACCAGGCGTGCTCGTCGGAGGTGTGGGCCAGCACCTCGTCCAGCATGACCTTCAGGCCACGGGCATGGGCGGCGTCGACCACGGCCTCGAGGTCGGCCAGGGTCCCGTAGTCGGGATGGACCCCCTGATAGTCGGAGATGTCGTAGCCCCAGTCGCGGTTGGGCGAGGGGTGGACCGGCGAGAGCCAGATGGCGTCGACTCCCAGGCCTTCAATGTAGTCCAGCTTGGCCAGCACGCCCCTGAGGTCGCCGTGGCCGTCGCCGTCGGCGTCGAAGAAGCTGCGGACATAGATGTGGTAGACGACCGCACCCTTCCACCAGGGCGCGGTCGTCACGTCAGGCCTCGGTGGCGTTGTTGATGATCTTGGAGACCAGGCCGTACTCGACGGCGGCCTCGGCCCCCATCCAGAAATTGCGCTGGGTGTCCTTGACGATCTTCTCGTAGGTCTGGCCGGTCTCCTTGGCGATCATGCGGTTGACGCGCTCGCGCATCTTCACGATCTCCTCGGCCTCGATCTGGATGTCGCTGGCCTGGCCGCGGACGCCGCCCATGGGCTGGTGCAGCAGGAAGCGGGTGTTGGGCAGGCAGAAGCGGTTCTCCTTCTGCGCGCCCAGGAAGATCGAGGCGCCGGCCGAGGCCACCCAGCCGGTGCCGATCACCTTCACCTGCGGACCGCAGTACCGGATGATGTCGTGGATGGTGTCGCCGCTTTCCACGTGGCCGCCGGGGGAGTTGATCACCACCTTGATCGGCTTGCTGTTCTCGCTGGCCAGGGCCAGGAGCTGGGCGGTCACCCGCTCGGCCAGGCGCATATCGATCTCGCCGAACACCAGCACCGTGCGCGCATGGAACAGCGCGTTCTGGACGGGCCCGGAGGTCATCGGCATGTCGGGCTTGCGGGCGTTATCGTCGCCGTCGTCGTCTTCGTCCAGGCGCCAGTTACGCATAGGTCAGGTCTCCAAAATTCGTTCCACGGAACGTGCGTCGCCCCGCGTCCATCCGCAAGGGCCGGAGCGTCGCGCACCGGCCGATAATGTCCAAGATTCCCGGCTTTAGAGCGTTTCGCCGAGGATTGGATAGTTGGCCCACGCCGCTTAACGCACCTTCAGCGCCAGGATCACGAGCAGGGCCGAAACGCCGAGATGCACCAGCATGAAGCGCACCAGGACCTGGCTGTTCGACCAGCCCAGCTCCTTGCGACAGTGATCGTGCAGCGGGAAGCGCACGCCGCCCAGGATCCTCAGGCCGAAGAAGCGCATGAGGGCGACCTTCACCAGTCCGGTCGCCCCGTTCAGGAGAAGGACGGAGCCGATCAGCAGCAGGAACAGCGGGTTGTTGGTGGCGACCACCAGCATGCCGATCAGAAGTCCGATGGGGCGTGATCCGGCGTCGCCCATGAGCACCAGGCTGGGGGCGGCGTTGTACCAGAGGTAGCCGGCGATGCAGCCGACCATCAGAAAGGCCATGATCGCCCAGCTGGCGCCCTCGGGATTGACCGGAATCTTCAGGTGCTCGGCGACAACCTCATTGCCGATCACGGCGTAGAGCAGGCCGCCGAGAATCAGGAGCGCGGTGGCCGTGAGGCTGCCGGAAACCCCGTCGACCCCGTCGGAGCAGTTGGTGGCGTTGATCGAGAGCCAGATGATGCCGGTGGCCACCGGGGTCGCGATCCACGGCGACAAGAGGATTGCCTCCCTCCAGCCCGGCAGCCAGATCGCCACCGGCTGCATGCCGTAGATCACCATCGATGCGCCGATGGCGATGGCCAGGTCCATCGCGGCGAGCTGGTACTCGCTGAACCCCCCACGACGATCGTCGAGATAGCCGACGATCATGGCGGCCAGGATGAACGGAAGGGTCAGCAGGCTCCGCGCGTCGAAGGGGACGAAGATCAGAGACGCCACGAAGAAGACGCTCACGAAGATCAGGCCGGCGCTGATCGGCTTTCCCACGCTCTGTTCGGCGTTGATGGCGAACGCCCGCCCCCGGTCGGTGGGAAGCGCCGGCCAGAGCTTCGGCAGGATGACCCAGGTGACCAGGGCGCAGCAGGCGAAGCCGATGGCGGCGAGGAAGAAGAACGAATCGAACAGCCGCAGCGGCCCCCAGACGTGGCCCAGCGTCGCGTAGATCCAGTTCAGCATGCGGGGCGTCCAGGGCGGTGGGGATTAAGGGGATTTCTACCAAGCGTCCCGGGGTGTCGAGGCGGTGAATGCGCCCCGCGACACCGGGTCCGCCCGCCTAGACCGCCGCCGTGGCGATCAATCGCGCATAAAACTGCACGGCGCGCTCCAGGTTCTCGAGCGTCATGTGCTCGTTCGTACCGTGGATCATCTCGATCTCGTTCAGCGAGAACACCATCGGCTGGAATCGGTAGACGTCCTTGGCCACCGGCTGCAGGTAGCGGCTGTCGGTGCCGGCGGTGACCAGGCCCGGCGCCACAGGCGCCTTGGCCGACGCTCCCGCCAGGGCGGCGAGGATCTTCCAGCTGTCCGAGCTGGTCGAGGAGACCGGCGAGGGCTCGTCCGGGGTCTTCAGCCAGGCGATGTCCACCGGCAGGTCGCCGACTGCGGCCTTGGTGTGGTCCAGCACCCCCTGGGCCGTGTCGCCCGGCGCGATGCGGTAGTTGATCCAGGCGGTGGCGTCCTGGGGCAGGACGTTCTCCTTGGGACTGCCCTTCAGCATGGTCGGCGCGATGGTGGTGTGCAGCAGGGCCGCGCCCGCGGGCGTGGCGGCGACCTGGGACCGGATCACCGGCTCGAACAGCCAGCGGTTGGCCACCGCCATCCGGATTGGCCAGGAGCCTTCCGGGGCCAGCACCTGGAGCATGGCCGCGCCTGGGCCGTCCAACCTCAAGGGGAACTGGGCCTCGGCGATCTTCACCAGGGCGCGGGACAGGACCACCACCCCGCCGGAGCCCTCGGGCGGCGCCGAGGAGTGACCGCCGGGCGCCTTGGCCGTGAGCGTGAGCGTGCCGTAGCCCTTCTCACCGACCCCGATCAGGGCCACCGGACCGCCGGTGATCGGGTTGTCGGAGATGATCGCCATGCCCTCGTCCAGGACGAACTGGGCGGTGACGCCGCGCGACTTCAGCAGGGCCGCGGCGGCTCGCGCGCCCTGGCCGCGCACCTCCTCGTCGTGGCTGGAGACCAGGATCACCGTCCGCTTCGGCTTGAAGCCGGAGGCGGCCAGGGTCTCGACCCCTTCGAACAAGGTGACCAGCGAGCCCTTGTCGTCGATGGCTCCGCGGCCCCAGACCGCGCCCTCGGCGATCACCCCGCCGAAGGGCGGATGTTTCCAGTCGCCCTCCGTGCCCGGCGTCACCGGCACCACGTCCTGGTGGGCCATCAGCACGATGGGGGCCAGGGCCGGGTCGGAACCTGGCCAGGTGTAGACCAGGGTGTGGCCGGAAATAACCTCGCGGGTCATGGCAGCATGGGCGGCGGGATAGGTGGCCTGCAGCCAGGCGTGGAGCTTGTCCCACTCACCCGGCTGGTCGTCGGCCTTGTCCTGGTGGCTGACGGTCTGGAAGCCGATGGCCTGGGAGAGGTGCTGGGCGGCCTTGGTGCGGTCGATCGCCACCGGGGCGGCGAGCTTCACCCCGCCCAGATCGGCCGAGGCCGGCGCCTTGTAGGTCACGGTCCGCACCGCGATCACGACGATCAGTAGCGCGACCAGCGCCAGCGCGCCCAGCGCGATCTTGCCGATGAGTTTCATGGAGCCCTCCCGAATGCCGCCAACCTAGGCTGTTGCCCACGGGGAAGTGAAGTCCGCCCAACGTCTGCCCGGACCCGGCCGGCGCGCCGGCGTGCTATGGTCCGCGCCGCGGGAGGGGGCGGCCAGGGAGGTCCCCATGTTCATCATCACGCGTCGCATCGAAAACCTGCGCTCGACGGCCGAGGCCGCCAAGCGCGCCGAAGCCGGCCTCGTGCCGCTTCTGCAGTCGGCCACCGGCTTCAAGGGCTACCACATCGTGGACGCTGGCGACGGGGTCGGCCTATCGGTCACCATGTTCGAGACCCGCGAGGACGCCGAGCGCGTCAAGGATCGGGCCATCAGCTGGGTCGAGGAGAACCTGTCGGATCTCTTCACCGGCGAGCCGCAGGTCACCGCCGGCGAGGTGATCTTCTCCGCCCGGCCCGAGGCCACGACCGGCAAGGCGGCGGGCGCCGAGCCCGAGGTCCGGCCGCACTAGGCGCGGCGGCGGGCGGCCTCAGAGCGAGGCCAGCCAGGGCAGCAGGCGGGCGTTGACCTCGGCGGGGCGTTCCTGCTGGGTCCAGTGGCCGCAGCCGGGCAGGACGTCGGCGCCGCGCAGATCGGTCATCTCGGCTTTCATCATGGCCACCAGGTCGCCGCGTCCCAGCATGCTGAGCACCAGGTCGCGCTCGCCGCCGACGAACAGCGACGGCTGCTCGATCTTTCGGCCCTCGAACTGGGACAGGTACTCGAAGTCGCGCTGGTGGTTTCGATAGCGGTTGATCGGGCCGCGGAAGCCGGAGCCTTCGAACTCGGCCACGTAGTAGTCGAGGTCGGCGTCGGTCAGCCAGGCGGGGAACGGGTCGGGATCGACCAGGCCTTCCAGCAGGCTCTGGCCGTGGACCTTGTCGGTGGGCCAGGTCCCGTCGGGGGCGTCGCCGCTGATGGCGTAGTAGAACTTACGCAGGCCGTCGCGCGGATCGGCTTCCAGCTCCGCCTCGGCCGGGCCGACGTTCTGGAACCAGGCCTGGTAGAAGAACTTGCCGCGGCTGGTGAACACCGTGTCGATCAGGTCGGAGAACGGCCGCTTGGGCACGCCCAGATAGGGCACCGACAGACCGGCCACCGCGCGCACACGGTCCGGACGGATGAGCGCGGTGTTCCAGACGATGGGCGCGCCCCAGTCGTGGCCGACCAGCACGGCGGGGGCGTCGGGGCTGAGCTGCTCGATCACCCCGGCCACGTCGGCGACCAGGTGCTCCATGTCATAGGCTTCGATGGGATGGGGCCGCGACGAGCCGCCATAGCCGCGCACGTCGATGGCGCAGGCGGTGAAGCCGGCCGCCGCGACGGGCCCCATCTGGTGGCGCCAGCTGTACCAGCTCTCCGGAAAGCCGTGGACCATCAGGACCAGCGGCCCCTCGCCCTCGATCGCCGCGCGCAGGGTGACCTCGGGCAGCTCGATCTCGCGGAAGTCCGGCATGGAAATCGCTCCCAGCCCGGGCTTGACCCAACGTCGCCCGGCGCCGCAAATGGCGGCCATAAAATCAAACACATGTTTGGAAGGAAGCGCCATGGGTGAATTGTTCGACCTGACCGGCAAGGTCGCCGTGATCACGGGGTCCTCGCGCGGGATCGGCAAGGCGATCGCCGAGCGCATGGCCGAGCATGGCGCCAAGGTGACGATCTCCTCGCGCAAGGCCGGGCCTTGCGAAGAGGTCGCCGCGGCGATCAACGCCAAGCATCCGGGCGCGGCTATCGCCGTGCCAGCCAACATCTCCTCGAAGGAAGACCTTCAGCGGCTGGTCGACGAGACCAAGAAGGCTTTCGGCCAGGTCGACATCCTGGTCTGCAACGCCGCCTCGAACCCCTATTACGGCCCGATGAGCGGCATCAGCGACGACCAGTTCCGCAAGATCCTCGAGAACAACGTCATCGCCAACAACTGGCTGATCAACATGGTCGCCCCGGAGATGCAGGCGCGGAAGGACGGGGCGATCGTGATCATCTCGTCGATCGGCGGCCTGCGCGGCACCCCGGTGATCGGCGCCTACGCCATCTCCAAGGCGGCCGACATGCAACTGGCGCGCAACCTCGCCCAGGAGCTTTCGCCCCACAACATCCGCGTCAATTGCATCGCGCCGGGCCTGGTGAAGACCGATTTCGCCAAGGCCCTGTGGGATACTCCGGCCGGCGAGGCGCGCGCCTCCACCGGCACGCCGCTGCGCCGGCTCGGAGAGCCCGACGACATCGCCGGCGGGGCTGTGTTCCTGGCTTCGAAGGCCGGTTCCTGGATGACCGGCCAGACCATCGTCATCGACGGCGGTTCGACGTCCTGATGGGGCATGGCGGGGAGAGTGGCTTCCGGTTCTCGCCCGCCGCCGCCTCCGACCTGGAGCAGCTGGTCGAACTTCGGATCGCGGCCATGCGCGAGAGCCTGGAACGGATCGGCCGGTTCGATCCTGTGCGCGCCCGGCGGCGGATGGTCGAGCAGTTTCGGCCTGAGCACACCCGGTTGATCTGGCGCGGCGAAGCCCTGGCCGGCTGCGTGGCCTTCGGCCCGGACGGTCCGGGCTGGCTCCGGCTTGAGCACTTCTACATCCATCCGGACCGCCAGGGGGCGGGCCTGGGGGCGGAGGTCCTCTCGGCCCTGCTGGCGGAGAGCGACGCCCAGGCGCTGGCGGTCAGGCTGACCGTCCTGCGGGAGAGCGCGGCCAACCGCTTCTATGCGCGCCACGGGTTCACTGAGACCGGCCGCGACGAGGTGGACATCTTCTATGAGCGCCCGCCGGCCTAGACCTTCACCACCAGTTCCAGCCCGCCAGTATAGGGCAGGGTGAGGCTCTTCAGGCCGTTCTTCGGATCCTCCACGAACTCGAAGAAGTGCCGGTAGGCGTGGCGGAACTGGGCGGTATTGTCAGCCACCACCATCGCGCCGGAGCGCAGGTGCGGGGCGACCAGTTCCAGGGCAGGACGGGCCATCTCGGTCCAGATGTCCATCAGCACGAAGTCGACCGGCCCCTCGATCACCTTGAGGGTTTCACGCAGATCGCCCTCGCGCAGGTCGATGAGGTCGCTTAAGCCCGCCGCCGCGAAATTGGCCCGCGCCTTGGCGGCCTTGGCGGCTTCGTACTCCGTGCCGATCACCACGCCGCCGCCATTGGCCCGGACGGCGTCGGCCAGGTAGAGGGTCGAGACCCCGAAAGAGGTCCCAATCTCCACCACCCGGCGGGCCCGAAGCGACCGGCAGAGCAGCCAGCAGAACTCGGCCTTTTCCGGCTCCAGGGCCACCATCTTGTCGGCCATGAAGCGGTTGGCGTCGGCGTCCAGGCCGTCCCAGCTCAGGTCGCCCTTCTCGGCCCGCTCGCCGAAATAGCGGAAGGTCTCGGCCTCCTGCGCCACGCTTTGCGCCTGCAGGGCGTCGATTCGCGCCTGAAGGGCCGTGTCCGTAAGCACGCTCATTGGTCGTTCCGTTCGTACTGCATGGCGGCGAAGAGGTTGGCTTCGCTGTCCTGGAAGAAGATGTGATGGCCGACGCCGACGATGTGGAAGGGCGCCGAGAGCACCGCGCCGCCGGCCGCCGGGATGCCGGCCGCGGCGGCCTCGATGTCCGGGACGCCGAAGCTGACGGCCAGGCCAGGCAGGGTTCGGCCCTCGACCTGGTGGCGGGCCTGGAGCGCGCCGCCGATACCGGCGCCGTGAAGCTGGAAGAAGTCCGGCGGCCCCCAGGGCGTGAAGGTCCAGCCGAAGACCCGCTCGTAGAAGGCCCTCGCGCGGCCAACATCGTCGGCGTTGATCGAGACGTGGCGGAGTTGAGCCACGCCGGGCATGGCGGGCGCACCCTCCGGGGTGGCGTCGCGCTCGTATTGCATGACGCCGGCGACATTGCCTTCGGTGTCCTGGAAGAAGGCCAGGTGGCCGACGGTCTCGATGTGGAAGAGCGGCATGATGACCTTGCCGCCGGCCGCCTCGATCGCCGCCGTCATCGCCTCGACATCCTCGACGCCGAAGGTGAGCTCGACGCTGGGCATGACATGGCCGGCAATGTCGCGGCGGCCCTGCAGGGCGCCGACGAAGCCCGGACCGGCGCTGCGGGTCTGGTAGAAACCCGGCGGCCCCCAGGGGGTGAAGGTCCAGCCGAACGCGTTCTCGTAGAAGGCCCTGGCGCGGGGCACGTCGTCGGCGTTGATCGCAAAGTGCCGCAGGGTGGCGGTCATGGCCTGCTCCTTGGATGGCGAGGCCAGCCTAGGCGGTTCCCGCAGCGGCGTGCTTGCGATAGTCTGACGACAAATGTCGCCCATGCGCCAAAATGCCCGCGATCCCGACGGCTTTCCGGTTCGCGGTCTCGCCGTGACCTATCGCGACGGCCACCGGCTGGATCGCCACACCCATCCCTGGGGTCAGCTCGTCTACGCCGCCAGCGGGGTGATGTCGGTGGCCACGCCGCAGGCCGCCTGGCTGGTGCCGCCGACCCGGGCGATCTGGGTGCCGGGCGGCACGCCGCACGAGATCAGAATGCGCGGAACCGTGGCCATGCGGACCCTCTACCTGGCCCCGACCGGCGCCGATGAGCGGCTGGCGGCATGCCGCGCCCTGGAGGTCGCGCCTCTGCTGCGCGAACTGATCCTGCACATCGTCCGCATCGGCATGCTGCGGGTCGGCGATCCGGCGCACGACCGGCTGGAGGGGCTGCTGCTGGACCTGCTGGCGGCCGGCGAGACCGCGCCCCTGGTCCTGCCCTTGCCCACCGACCCTCGCGCCCGGGGCTTTGCCGAGCGCCTGCTGGCCGAGCCGGAGGCGACCACGCCCCTCGCTGACCTGGCGCGCGGCGCGGGGGCCAGCGTGCGGACCCTGCAGCGGTTGTTCCTGGCCCAGACCGGTCTCTCGCCCGAGGCCTGGCGCGGCCGGGTGCGCATGCAGCAGGCGGTGGTGTCGCTGAGCGCCGGGGTCCCGGTGACCCAGGCGGCGCTCGACTGCGGCTATGACAGCGTCTCGGCCTTCATCGCCGCCTTCAAGCGGGCGTTTGGAACCACGCCCGGCCGCTATCGACCCTAGTAACGGTCGTACGGATCGCGCGGCGGGGCGTCGTGGCGATCACGGTCGTCATAGGCCCGATAGGAGTCGTGATGTTCTCGCCGCGGCTCGAGGCAGCAGCGCGAACGGTCGCTATAGGCGTTGTAGCGCGCGCCGCCGTAGGTCGTCGTGGAGGAGGAGTAGCTGGAGCGGTACTCGTAGCTCGAGTTCGGGGTCACCCGGCGCTCGTAATAGGTGGCCGGCGCGCGCTCGTACTCGCGACGATAGTCCTGGCGGTCGTCGTCGCCCGCGTCGTAGCCGCGATCGTCACCGTAGCCCGAGCCGTACTGGTGATCGTCATAGGCCGGCGGCGGCGCCTCGTCCTGGTAGCTTTGATAGGCCGGGTGGTTCCAATAGGCGGCGGTTTCGCAGGCCGCCGAGGCAGCTCCGGCCTTGGCTCCGATGATTGTCCCGGCGAGCGCGCCGAGGGCCGCGCCTTCGGCGACGACGCCGGCCGCGGCCACCGCCCCGCCCGCGAAGCCTCCGGCCACCAGGCCAAACAGGCCCCAGCCCAGGGCGCGGTTGCCGGCGGTGCGCCGGCAGGGGTCGGCCGAGCCGTAGCGGGCGCTGTCGTAGGCGGGCGCCGGCGCCGGGCCGTAGCGCTCATAGCTCTGCGCCTGGGCCACGCCGCCGGCGAACACGGTCGCCACGGTCACGGCGGCCAGCACCGCATGTTTCTGACGGAGCTTCATCGATCGTCCTTCAACACCCACACAGATCCTGCCCACAGCATAGGCCCGGTCAAAGAGCGCGTGAAACGCAGACAACCTGCGAGATAGATTTTAACCCTCTGCGCGCGCCAGGTCCCGCGCTCGGGCCAGGCGCTCGATCCCAGCGTCGAGGGTGGCGTCGGCCTTGGCCAGGCACAGGCGCAGGATGGAGGTCACCGGGTCCCGCTCATAGAGCGCCGAGACCGGGATGGCCGCCACCCCCGCCTGGGTCACCGCCCGCAGGCAGAAGGCGCGGTCGGGCTCGGCGACCCCAGAGGCCGGCAGGTCCACATTGAGGAAATAGGTCCCCTGGGTCGGCAGGCTGACAAACCCCTCCCGCGCCAGGCCCTCCGCCAGCCGGTCACGGGATCGCGCCAGCTCGATCGGCATCTGGGCGAACCAGTCGACGCTGTTGTCCAGACCCCAGGCCACCGCCGCCTGCAGGTTGGGCGGGGTGGTGAAGGTCAGGAACTGGTGGGCGCGGGCCAGCGAGTGGGTGAGCGCCGGCGCGGCGCACAGGAAGCCCACCTTCCAGCCGGTCAGGCCGAACATCTTGCCGGCCGAGCCGATCTTCACGCAGCGCTCGCGCATGCCCGGGAAGGCGATGAGCGGCCGGTGCTTGGCGGGTGCGAACACCACCTGCTCCCAGACCTCGTCGCAGATGGCGGTGACGTCATGGGCGACGCAGAACTGCGCCAGCAGGGCCAGGTCCTCTTCCGGCAGCACCAGGCCGGCCGGGTTGATCGGATTGTTCAACACCACGAACCGGGTCTTCTCGGTGAAGGCGGCCTCCAGCATCGCGCGGTCGAAGCGCCAGTGCGGCGGCGACAATGTCACCAGCTTGGGCGTGCCGCCGGCCCGGCGGATCAGCGGCAGATAGGCGTCGTAGAGCGGCTGGAAGGTCACCACCTCGTCGCCGGGCTCGATCAGCGACAGGAAGGTCGCCGCCAGGGCCTCGGTGGCCCCGGAGGTGATGGTGATCTCGCTCGCCCAGTCGAGGTCCAGGCCCTGGGTGCGGGCATAGTGTCGGGCGACGGCCTCGCGCAGCTCGGGCAGGCCGGCCATGGGCGGGTACTGATTGTAGCCGTGCATCACCGCCTCGGCGGCCTTGGCGCGGATCGCTTCCGGGCCGGGATCGTCGGGGAAGCCCTGGCCGAGATTGACCGCGCCGTGCTGGCGCGCGAGCCCGGACATCTCCTCGAAGATGGTGGTGGGCAGGTTTGCGAAGACCGGATTCGCCATTCGCCTTGCCTAGCACAGCTTCCGCTCCAATATCGAAGCCATGGAGATCGTCGATTTCGAACCCCGGCACGCCGAGGCCTGGCGCACGCTGAACGAGGCGTGGATCGGCAAGTATTTCACCATCGAGCCCAAGGACCGCGAGGTCCTGGACGATCCCACGGGCAAGATCATCGCCAAGGGCGGCCACGTCTTTATGGCCGAGCAGGCCGGCGAGATCGTCGGCTGTGTCGGCCTAATCGCCATGGCCGACGGCGGTTTCGAGGTGGCCAAGATGACGGTGACCGAAGCCGCTCGCGGCACGGGCCTGGGCAGGATGCTGATGCAGACCTGCATCGACAAGGCCCGCGAACGCGCCGCGCCCAGGCTCTATCTGGAAACCAATTCCAGCCTGGGGCCGGCGCTCGGCCTCTACCGGTCCATGGGCTTCGTCGATCTGCCGCCGACGGACACCCCCTATGCGCGGGCGGACGTCTTCATGGAGCTGGTGTTGGGATAGCGGAGGCTCCTCCGCCGGGAGCGCTGTCAGCGAAGATATCCTCCCAAGGCGGAAGCAAAGGACGGCGCTACCTCTCCAGCGCCCCGATCATCTCCACCCGCGTGGCATGCCGGCCGCCTTCGAACTGGGCGGTCAGGAACGCATCCACGATATCGAGCGCCAGCCCCTCGCCCACCACGCGCGCGCCAATCGACAGCATGTTGGCGTCGTTGTGCTGGCGGATCATGCGGGCCGAAAATGTGTCGCCGCAGACGCCGCAGCGGATGCCCTTCACCTTGTTCGCGGCCATCATGATGCCCTGGCCGGTGCCGCATAGGACGACGCCAAACCGGCAATCGCCGGAGGCGACGAGCCGCGCCGCCGCTTCGCCGTGTTCGGGATAGTGAGTGCTCTCCGCCGTCGTCGGTCCGATGTCGACCGCCACCCAACCCCGCGCCGCGATATGAGCGGCGATGGCCAGCCGGAGCGGGATGGCGGTGTGGTCGCTGGAGAGGACGATGCGGTCGCCGGCGGTCATGGAGAGGTCGTCGCCTTCCGGGCCAATTGCCCTAGTGCTGCGTAACGCCGCGCAGGGCGTCGCCCAGGGTGCGGCGGGTCACCGGCTTGCCCAGGAAGCCGACCGGATTGATCCCGGCCATCTGAACGCGGAAGTCTTCGGTGATTGAACCGGAGACGAACAGCGAGCGCACGCCCAGCAGGTCGTAGAGCTTTTGAGCAAGCTTGCCGCCGTCGGTGTTCTTGGCCAGCCGGATGTCCACCAGGGCGACGTCCGGACGGTCGCCCTCGGCCAGTTCATAGGCGGTGCAGGCGTCGGCGGCCTCGGCCACCACCAGGTGGCCCATGTCTTCGAGCAAGCTGACGATATCGAGCGCGATCAGGGCGTCGTCCTCAACCACCATGATACGCATGGTCATTACGGGCTCCTCGGGAAGATCACGGCGAAGGCGGCGCCGGCTTCCGGTTGTTCGACTACAAGGCGCCCACCCAGTTGCCTAGCGAGGGCCTCGACGGCCCTCATCCCCAAGCTTTTTTTGGATTGCGACGTGAAGCCCTTGGGAAGGCCCACACCGTCGTCGGACACGCTTAAGCGATAGTCCTGGCCGTCGGTTCCGAAGCCGACGTGAATGCGGCATTCCCTATCTGCTGGGCATCCATACTTCAAGGCGTTGGTGACCAGCTCATTAAGGATGAGGGCCAGCGGCACCGCCTGCCTCAGGTCCAGGACATGGGCCTCGACCTCCGTGGTCAGTTGCACGTCGTCGCGGCCAAGGGAGTCCACCAGGTCGTGGGCCAGGGCCTTGGCGTAATGGCCGGCGTCGAAGGCGCCGACCTGACCCCCGGACTTGTAGAGCTGCTCGTGGACTCGCCCGACAGCCATGATCCGGTCCAAGGTCTTCTCCAGGGCCTCGCGGGTCGCGCCGTCTGAGACCGAGCGGGACTGCAGGCGCACCACGCTGGCGATCTGCTGCAGCGAGTTCTTGACCCGGTGGTTGACCTCGTCGAGCAGCAGCGAGCGGTCGGCCAGAAGGGCGCGCAGCCGCTCGGCGGTGTCGGCCTCGACCTCGCGATCCAGGCTGAGCTCGCGCTGGGATCTCACGAACAGGAAGGTCAGGGCCAGGGCGAAGCCCGCCAGCAGCGTGATGAGCGCGCTGCGAATGACCGTGGCTTGGCGTGCGCGCTGGGCTAGCAGCTGCGCCTCCTCGGCCTCCAACTCGGTGGCGATACGGCGAACGGCCGCCATCGCCGCCACGCCCTCGCCTTGGCGGACGGTGCGGATGGCGGCCACCGCATCGCCTGACCGGCGCTGGGCCATGGTCTCGTCGACCACGGCCAGCCGCTTGGCCATCAGGCCGCGCAGCGCGATGATCCGGGTCTGCTGTTCGGGATTGTCGGCGGTGAGGATGTCGACGGCGTCGAGTTCGGCCTCGGCGCGCTGGCGCCCGTCCTCGACACGTTCGACGAAGCTACGATCGCCGGTCAGCACGTAGCCGCGCTGCGCGGACTCCACGTCGGTGAGGGCCTGGAGCACGTCGGCGATACCGTTGCGCACCTCGTGGGTGTGGGCCACCAGGCGGGCGCTGTGGTCGTACCAGACGAAGACGCCGCCCACGCTGGCGAAGGCCAGGAACAGGGCGGCGACCGTGATGGCGAGCAGGCGGAAGGCCCGCTCGCGCGCGGCTTGACGATGGGACCCCGAGACTTCAGCCGGATCCCGCGTCACGCCCTACTCTTCCTTGGCGCGACGCTTGCGGAAGGAGGGATTCAGCACCTGCTTGCGCAGGCGGATCGACTTCGGCGTCACCTCGACCAGCTCGTCTTCCTCGATATAGGCGATGGCCTGTTCGAGGGTCAGCCGGCGCGGCGGGGTGAGGCGCACCGCCTCGTCCTTGCCGGAGGCGCGGACGTTGGTGAGCTGCTTGGCCTTCATCGGATTGACGTCGAGATCGTCGGCCCGGCTGTTCTCGCCGATGATCATGCCCTGGTAGGTCTTCTCGCCGGCGCCGACGAACATGAAACCGCGGTCTTCCAGGTTCCACAGCGCGAAGGCGGCGGTTTCTCCGTCGGAGTTCGAGACCAGCACGCCCTTGCGGCCGGCGTCGATGGCGCCCTTGTAGGGCTCGTAGTGGCTGAACACGCGGTTCAGCACACCCGAGCCGCGGGTATCGGTGAGGAACTCGCCCTGGTATCCGATCAGCGAGCGCGATGGCGACATCAGGCTGATGCGGGTCTTGCCCGCGCCCGATGGGCCCATATCCTTCAGCTCGGCCTTCCGGGCCGACAGCTTCTCGATGACGATGCCGCTGAACTCGTCGTCGACGTCGATCATCACGTCCTCGATGGGCTCCAGGCGCGCGCCGGTCTCCGGATCGGTCTGGAAGACCACGCGCGGACGGCTGATGGAGAGTTCGAAGCCTTCGCGGCGCATGCCTTCGATCAGCACGCCCAGCTGCAGTTCGCCGCGGCCGGCCACCTCATAGGCGTCCTTGTCCGGGGTCTCGGTCACGCGGATGGCGACGTTGGACTGGGCTTCCTTCAGCAGGCGGTCGCGGATCACGCGGCTCTGCACCTTGTCGCCTTCGCGGCCGGCCAGCGGGCTGTCGTTCACCGAGACCGTCATGGAGATGGTCGGCGGGTCGATCGGCTGGGCGGGCAGGGCCTGGGTGACGTCCATGGCGCATAGGGTGTCGGCCACGGTGGCCTTGCTGAGGCCCGCGATGGCCACGATGTCGCCGGCCTCGGCGTCCTCGATCGGCTGGCGCTTGAGGCCGCGGAAGGCCAGCACCTTGGTGATGCGACCGCGCTCGACTTCCTTGCCGTCGATGCCGAGGGCGTGGATCGCCAGGCCCGGGGTGGCCTTGCCGCTCTCGATGCGGCCGGTCAGCAGGCGGCCCAGGAACGGGTCGTTCTCGATCAGCACCGAGAGGATCTGGAAGGGACCGTCCTTCTGCGCGACAGCCTTGGGCTCGGGCACGTGCCGGACAATCATGTCGAACAGCGGGGCCAGGTTGTCGTTCGGCTTGGCCATGTCCAGCGTCGCCCAGCCGTTCTTGCCGGACGCATAGATGTGCGGGAAGTCGAGCTGCTCGTCCGTCGCGCCCATGGCGGCGAAGAGGTCGAACGCGTCGTTCAGCACCCGGTCGGGATCGGCGTGGGCCCGGTCGACCTTGTTGAGGCAGAGGATCGGCCTCAGGCCCATCTTCAGCGCCTTGCCCAGCACGAACTTGGTCTGGGGCATGACGCCCTCTTCGGCGTCCACCAGCAGGACGCA